>CAZNLT010000254.1:3888-6047 GCA_964573705.1 uncultured Desulfobacterales bacterium | reverse complement strand
CCGGATTTCAACCATGCGGCGCACTATCGCGGGCGATGGCGCAATGGTCCTGAATACATCGAGAAGGGTCAGCTGCCTGAGCACAACGGCCGCATCCTGCCTCAGCTTTGTGAGCGCTATATTGGCATATTCCTGAAGCACCTGGGTGGAGATCACGCCGTTTCCGGCCTTCATGCACCTTCCGATCACCTCTATCGCTCTGTCCTGCTTTTCGCCCGCATTCCGGTCGTTGGCATAGACCAGGATATTTGAATCAATAAACTGTCTCATCGCGGGATCATCTATCGCTCATGCGCCTCTTCTCGATTAAAAACAAACCCTTGCGGGTTTTCGCCTCCCTCCTGTCTTGCCAGCATGGCGAATTCTTCCGCAATGCGGTCCGTGTCCGATACGCTTGCGAGCTGTTCCATATATTCCCGGAGCATCCGGTTCAGACTGCTGCCCTGCCGAGTCGCGACCTCACGGGCTTTTTTGACAAGCGCTTCGTCCGCGGAAAGTGTGATATTCATCGGGTGCCCTCCTTAGATTAACACATATTGCACGTATGTGTTGATGAATAAGTCAGTTCATTGCCGGCGTCAAGATAAAAAGGCAAGGGCGGGAAGAACGCGCTTGCCATGACTTTTCGTTTTTCGCTGATGGAGAATAGGCGCCTCTTTTTTTCAAGGGTGTGAGTCGGCAAATGCCGATAGCTTTTCGAAAAAATCCCTGAAAATCGAATCCCGGTCCACAAATGAGGCGGTTCGGATGAGATGGCGGGTGCGGTCGATGGACCAGGTCAACTGGTCGGTAACGACAGGGCTGTGGATGATCTCCGTAGGGGCGGCAAAGGGGTCGAGGAGCCATCCGACGGGCGCCATGTCCCAGAGAACCTTGGACCAGGCGAAATGGTCGTGGTGGTATTCGGTGAAGATTCGGGCCAGGTAGTCCCCGATCGGGCCGCGCCCCGCTACGTACTTTTCAATTTCGGTGAGCGTGGTGATCATGTGGGAGGCGACCCCGCGGCAGGGGATCTGGACCAGCGGCACCCCACAGTCGAAGATGAATTTGGAGGCCATCAGGTCCTGCTTGAGATTGAAATCGTCGGCGTTGTTCCAGTAAATCGCATGCCCCGCCAGCCAGACCACCACGATGCGGTCCATGATCTCCGGCGCCAGCAGCAGGGCCGTGGCGATATTGGTGCCGGCGGCGATGCCCACCACGTAGAGCGGACCGTCTTCGGTTTCCTTGGCCCGGCGGATGAGGTCCCGGGCCGCGTCATGTTCCGGCGGTTCGAAATAGTCGGCGATATAATCGGTTGCGCCCCGGAAGACACGACCCTCGCAGGGGATATTCATCAGCTCGAAAATCTTCTGAATTTCCTCGAAGCTTCGCTCCCTCCCGTCTCCGGGGTTTGCGGAGTCCTGAAAGATATAGGGTGCGGCGTAGACCGCTTTTACATCCAACTGCTCAGGGGAGAGCAGGGCATGTACCAGGGCGAACTGGTCGTCGATTTCATTGGAGGCATCGGTGTCGATGACGATCGATACCGGCCCATCCGGCGGCTCCAGGCGTTGCAGGCGCTCGGATTCGCTTATTTCCGGCAGGTTTATGAGGCAGGTGAATTCCATAGCGTGACCGTCTCCTTCATGGATGAATTTCGCATACCCCTTTGCCTTGATCACGTCGACCGCGCCGCCCGGCTGTTCATGACCCCCCTGTCCCAGGCAGAGGGTGCATGAAAACGGTAACCGTATCTGCAAGAGCATAATCGTTTTCATCCCTTCCGTCAATTACGCCATGTGACTTGTTTCGGAGCGTTTTTTCAACGGAAAAAAAGCCATTCAAAGCCTGGAATTCATTCGAAGCATTCGGCCCGGAGCCAAGGGGATGGATTTTCGCCATCAGCGTGGGCATCGATGAATTCTTAGACCTCCAACATCATCAAAACCATCGTTGACCGGAAGATATCATTCCCTTGGATGAAGACGATTTTAAAAATTTTTAATTGCGGTTGGGGATATCCATTGAGCGTCGATAGTTGCGGCGTGAAGTCTTCGACGGATTCGGGTCGCGGGGATCCGAATCCGATCACGCAACCATAAGGCTCAATCCCGAGACGTGCATGAAAAGCCGATCCTTGCTGAACAATCTGAGGCCGTTCTGAAAGGCGGTCGCCG
>CAZNLT010000254.1:0-3788 GCA_964573705.1 uncultured Desulfobacterales bacterium | reverse complement strand
CTGAACAATCTGAGGCCGTTCTGAAAGGCGGTCGCCGCGATCCAGATATCATTGGTGGGAATCGGCTTGCCTTCCGATCTCAATCGATGGAGGATATCGGCGTAAAATTCGGCGGTTTCGTCATCGATGTCGTATATGCGAACACGGGGCGAATCCAGAAAGGCGTTCAGTTCTTCCCGGTTATCCCTTTCCCGGTCGCCGCCTTTGAACCTGGAGATCAATTCTCCGATACTGACGACGCTGACGGCGATTTCGTCGACCTTTCTCAAGACCGATGCAACGCTCTCATCCCCTCTCATGGCATGAGAATAGATGTTCGTATTGATCAGAAGACGCATCACTTCCACAATTCCGGGTCGATGACCCGCTCCTCGTCGATTTTTCCTTGAATTTGTTGAAATTCCTCCTCAGACCACCGACCGAACAAGTGGTCCATGTCGCGGTGGACTTTTGTAAACCGCTTTTGCTTTTTCAATCCGAAATGTTCCTGAAGAACATCGAGAACAAGCTGATTGACACTCTGGTTTTCAGCCAGAGCGGTTTGCTTCATTTTTTCCGCGAGGACGGAGTCGACCCCTCGAATGGTGATGGATTTCATGGCGGCCTCCTTTTGTGTGCAATCAAATATCAGCATCAATCTGATGGCATGATATGCTTTCAGTCATCGAGTGTCAATATGCCGTTGATGCGCCGATGGTTGCGTCAGGAACTTCGGCGATTCGCGGAAATTGAAATACCGCCCGAACGCCGCCGGGGGATTCATCCCTCGGCGGGGTTCGGGTTTGTGCATACTCGTCGATAACTACAAGGATTCGGGATAAACAAGGATTTTTTTTGCCGGAGGCGGCCGCCGAAGATCAGCAATCCCGATCAACAACAATCCTTTCTTATTCCAAATCCTTGTAGTAGGCCAAAAAGGTTCCGCCGCCGGAATGTCACCACCGTGAAAAAGAAGACGCCTCCCGGTAAAATCGCCCGCCGGTAATTCGGCATCCGCATCCGCTTTTTCATAGACTTCTTCATACCAGATGTTGCGAGGGCGTTGTGGACTTTGAAAAGCCGGCCGTTTGCGGAACCCTTGGACGATCCTCCTGCAGCCGGAGATTTTGCATATCATTGCATTTCCAAATCGCCTTGGAATCGCAAAGCCGTCTTGCCAATCCTCCCACAATCCGCTACACTCCTCTCCCGGATACCAACCGCGATAGCCGAAACTGAAGAGGAACCCGCTTATGACATCCGAAAAGAAAACCTTCCGCGTGGCCTGCGCCGAGTGCGGCAAGCCGTTTTTTGTAAACTTCGAGTTGGTGGACGAGGCCGCCGAGGGCAAGGGGGAAGAGACCGTCACCTGCATGTTCTGCAAGAAGAATGTGAAGATTCCGCTGGAGCGGAAATATCAGAAAACGGGGGAACTGGTCCGAAGCCGAAAGGTGGATGAATGAGCGGGGCGGGGGTCGGGTATGAGATCGTCGTTCAGCCGGAGATCGGGGAAGAGGCTGCGGGCGAGCTGAAAAAGCTGGCCGGAAAGCTCGACTGGTTGCTGGACGCTCCCGAGGCCCGGGACATGCCCCGGGCCGTGGCTGAGACCGGGATTTTGGAGACGATCGGCAGGCGGCTCTGGGATGCGGCAGGGTTGGACCCCGAGGATCTGCTGGATACGATGGAGGATGCCAAGGACGATGACGCATACGTTCGGCTGGTGATCCAGGGGAAAGACAGCTACGGCCTGCCTTGGGAGTTGTTGTATCACGACCACCCGGAGCTGGGGTTTCTGGGCCGCCATTTCCGTTGCGTCATCGCCAGGCGGATTCGGGGCAAGGGGAAGAAGGCTCCCACGGCGGCCCCCAAGCCGCTTCGACTGTTGCTCTTCATTTCATCGCCGGACGATCTGGACCCCGAGCGGAGCCGCCTCGATTTCGAGCGGGAGGAGGAACTGCTGTTCACGGCCCTGGACGGCCCCTATTCCCGGGGCGAGATCGAGATCGACGTGGCTGGGGACGGGTTTTTATCCACCCTGACGGACCGGCTTTCCCAGGAGTGGTATCATGCCGTGATTTTGAGTATGCACGGCACGAACGCCGTCAATGCAAATGGCGAGAAGGAATGGGGGCTGCTCTTCGAGGACGAGGTCACCTGGAAGAAAAAGCCCGTGGCCGGGTCCGACCTGGCGAAGGCGTTGGACCGGCTGCCCACGGGTCATCGACCGAGCCTGGTGGTGCTGGCGGCTTGCCGAAGTGCCCGGGCCGAGGAGACGGCTGAATCCATCCCGGACGTGGCCCGGCAGCTTCACCGGGCCGGGATCGAGCGGGTGCTGGGCATGCGGCTGTCGGTTTTGGACGGCGCGGCCTCTGCCTTCAATGCGGCGTTGTTCCCCAATCTGGCCCTGGGGGAATCCGTGGGTCGGGCCGTATCCTTAGCACGGGAGGCGGTGGGAACGGGCGCCTGGCTCCGGGAGGCAAAGGGCGGCGGCGTCAAAGTCGATCCCTTTGCTCAGTGGACTCTGCCGGTGTTGCTGGACCGCACCTCGGACGGCCCGGTGGTGGACATGAACGCCCCGGCCCAGGTCACGCCGCGCCCGCCCCTGCCTGAGGCGCTGGACGGCGACGGGTCGGTGCCGATTCCTTCCCGAGCCGCGTTCATCGGGCGGCGGGTGGAGATCCGGGAGGCCCTGGGGCCATTTCTGGCGGGCAAGACCCCGCGTTTGCTGTTTACCGGGCCGGGCGGGGGGGGCAAGACGACCCTGGCGGGGCTGTTCGCCCGGCATCTGATGGACCGGCATCCCGACA
This sequence comes from uncultured Desulfobacterales bacterium, assembly GCA_964573705.1. Taxonomy (GTDB): domain Bacteria; phylum Desulfobacterota; class Desulfobacteria; order Desulfobacterales; family Desulfococcaceae; genus JAABSQ01. The sequence goes on along the minus strand of CAZNLT010000254.1, from coordinate 1,002 downwards.
TGCGGGTCATGGGGTTCCGGGCGCCGTTTCACCTGAATTCGATTTACGAGCCCATCCGGCAGGCCGCCTTTGACGGCGGGGAGGAGGCCGGGCTCCACGATTTTATCCAGAAAGAGCCGGAGCAAAGAGAGCGGCTTCGGCGAATGCTGGTTTCTTTGGCAAACCGGGAGCGGGGTTGCGCATTCGTGCTGGACAACCTGGAGACCCTCCAGGATCTGACGACCCTGGGCATCGTGCCGGAACACGAGGAAAGCCGTTGGTTCCTGAACGCGGTTTGCGGGCTGCCTTCCCCCGTTCGGGTGCTGATGACGGGCCGGTACGCCCTGGACGGCGAGATCGACGCGCCGGTGACCCGGCATCCGGTGGGCGAAGCGCCTTACGGCGACATCCTCCGGCGGATGAAGCGGCTGGACTGGCCGGACTCCATGGGGCCGGAAAAGAAACGATGGATCTACAAGGTGCTGGGCGGCAACCACCGGGCCATCGAATGGATGGCCCAGCTTCTGGACGATGCAAAGGAAAAGGCCGAGGACCTGCTGGCGGCCCTGGAATCGGTGGCAGCGCCCACGGATACCGCCGAGGGGGCTGTGGTGGCGGTGACCGAGGCCATGCGCCAGAACCTGCTGTTCAGGGAGTTGCGGGAACAGTTGACGGAAGAGCAGGACCGGCTGCTGCGGGCCGCGTCTTTGTATCGCGTGCCGGTGAGCGCGGATGGGCTGGCGGTCATCGATCCGGACGCGGCGGATGCCGAGGGGAACCGGGAGCGACTGCTGGCCTATGCGTTGTTGGAAGAGGTCCGGGACCGGGGTATGGACCTGACCTATTACCTGGCGCCGCCGGTGGTTCGGGAACTGATGGGCGATCCGGGGTTTGCGGGGGAGGAACTGGCGGCGTTGCACCGGGAGATGGGCGCCTATCATCGCTTTCAGGCGGAGCACGTCAGCCGGACATTGGGATCGGAAGAGCACACGTCTGAACTCCAGTCACGTGAAACGATCTCGT
>CAZNLT010000253.1:0-6112 GCA_964573705.1 uncultured Desulfobacterales bacterium | reverse complement strand
TGACCATCACCGGCGGCAAATGGACCACCTACCGCAAAATGGCCGAAGACACCGTGAACCAGGCCCTGCTGGTGGCCGGACTCGACGACCGGGAATGCATCACCAAAAAACTGCGGATTCACGGCTGGCTCAAAAACTTCGACAAATCGGACCCGCTCCACTACTACGGTTCCGATGCCATCCACATCAAAAAACTGATCAAGGCCGATCCCGACCTGGGTGAAACCCTCCATGAAAACCTGCCCTATCTCAAGGCCGAAGTCGTCTGGACCGTGCGCGCCGAAATGAGCCGAAACATCGAGGACTTTCTCGCCCGAAGAAGCCGGGCCCTGCTGCTGGACGCCCGGGCCAGCATCGCCATGGCCCCGGAAGTGGCCCGACTCATGGCCGAAGAGCTGGGTTATGATGAAGACTGGGAGAGCGCCCAGGTGGACGAATATACCGCTATGGCAAAGGAATACCTGTTGGCTTAAAGTTTTTTTTACCCAAAAATCCCATATATATTCACTGAGGAGGCACCCCTATGTCGAACGTCATTATGGCCCTGGACCAGGGCACCACCAGTTCCCGAACCATCCTTTACAACGAGCGGGGAGAAACCCTCGCCAAGGCCAACGAGGAATTCGCCTGCCAGTACCCCAAATCCGGGTGGGTCGAACAGGAGGCCGAGGACATCTGGCGGACCCAGAAAAACACCATGGAGGCGGCCCTGAAAAAAGCCGGTCTGACCATGGCCGATGTCGACGCCGTCGGCATCACCAACCAGCGGGAGACGGTCATCGCCTGGAATGCCGAAACCGGCGCCGCGGTCGGCAAGGCCATCGTCTGGCAGTGCCGGCGCACCGCCGATTACTGCGACGAACTCAAGGCCGAAGGCTTCGACAAGGTCATCAAGGAGAAGACCGGCCTGGTCACCGACGCCTATTTTTCCGGCTCCAAGATCCGGTGGATTCTGCGCAACAACACCCGGGCCCGGGAACTGGCCGCCCAGTCCAAACTCAGAGTCGGCACCGTCGATTCCTGGCTGATCTGGAAGCTGACCGCCGGAAAGGTCCACGCCACCGACGTCAGCAACGCCTGCCGCACCATGATCTACAATATTCATACCCTGAAATGGGAACCGGAAATTCTCACCAGACTGTCCATCCCGGAAGACATCCTTCCCGAGGTGAAGCCCTCCAGCGGAATTCTGGGGAAAACCGACAAGGAGACCTTCGGCCATGAAGTCCCCATCGCAGGGGTGGCCGGGGACCAGCAGGCCGCCCTGTTCGGACAGGCCGGTTATGAAAAGGGGATGACCAAAATCACTTACGGCACCGGCTGCTTCATGGTCATGAACACCGGCACGGAGCCGATTCCTTCGCCCTCGGGCCTGCTCACCACCATCGCCTGGCAGATCGGCGACACCGTCACCTACGCCCTGGAAGGCTCGGTCTTCATCGCCGGGGCCCTGATGCAGTGGATGCGCGACGACCTCAATCTGTTTGCCGACGTAGCCAAAACCCAGGAGATGGCCACCTCCATCCCCTCCACCGAGGGGCTCTATATCGTGCCGGCCTTCGTGGGCCTGGGCGCCCCGCACTGGGACCCTTACGCCCGGGGCATCATGGTCGGCATCACCCGGGGCACCACCAAAAACCATGTGGTTCGGGCCGGACTTCAGTCCATGGCCTACCAGGCCAACGATCTGCTCACCGCCATGGTCAAAGACTCGGGCATCAAAATCAAGGTGGTCAAGGTGGACGGCGGGGCCAGCGCCAACGACTACCTGTGCCAGTTTCAGGCCGACATCCTCGGTGTCAATGTAAGCCGCCCGGAAAACGTCGAAACCACCGCCATGGGCGCCGCTTTTCTGGCCGGTCTGGCGGTGGGGGTCTGGAAAGACACCGACGAGATCAGGGCCTACTGGAAAGAAGAGCGGGCCTTTCAGCTCAACCAGTCCCAGGAAAAGGTGGATGAGTGCCTGCGCGGATGGCAAAAAGCCGTGGAACGGGCCAAAGGGTGGGCCAAGGAGGAAAAATCATGAATCCGTTTCTCGGTGAACTGATCGGGACCGCCCTTCTGATTCTGCTGGGCAACGGGGTTGTCGCCAATGTGGTACTCTCGCCATCGGCCTGTCACTCGGCGGCACCACCGGTTACGCCATCAATCCGGCCCGGGACCTGGGCCCCAGAATCATCCATGCCATCCTGCCCATTCCGGGCGGAAAACGGGACAGCGACTGGGGATACGCCTGGATACCGGTGGTCGGTCCCGTCATCGGCGCCGCCGCCGCGGCCCTGGTCTATCTGATGCTGCAAGACCCGAGCAACATCCATTTCCGGTAGGAGGTACCCCATGCCCACCGAACCATACCGAAAAAACCGGCCCGGCATCGACCGCCGGGCCTTCCTCAAGGGGGCCGCGGCCCTGGGGTTGACCGCCGGCCTACCCCTGCCGGTCCGGGCCCGGTCGTTCAACCTTCAACAGGCGGCGGCCCGCCGCTGGGTGCTGGGAGAATTCACCCCGTCCACCCTCTCGTATGACGAACAGATGGCCGAGATGGAATTTTTCATTCAGGCCGCCGAACCCTTTCGCGGGCAGGAGATCTACGTCGTTTCCGAAACCATCCCCACCCATGTCTACGAGTCCCGGCTTCTGGCCCGGGCTTTTCGGGAAATCACCGGCATCTCGGTGGTTCACGACCTGATCCGGGAAGGGGACCTGATCGAGCGGCTTCAGGTGCAGATGCGCACCGGCCGCAACCTCTACGACGCCTACGTCAACGACTCCGACCTGATCGGCACCCACTACCGCTACGGCACCGCGGTACCCCTGTCCGACTGGATGGCGGAGACGGGGAAATCGGTCACCCTGCCCTCCCTGGATCTTGAAGACTTCATCGGCCTGGGTTTTGTCACCGCCCCCGACGGGAAAATCTACCAGTTGCCCGACCAGCAGTTCGCCAATCTTTACTGGTTCCGGTACGACTGGTTCCAGAGGCCCGAACTCAAAGAGAAATTCCGCGAAAAATACGGCTACGAGCTCGGTGTGCCGGTCAACTGGAAGGCCTACGAGGATATCGCCGCATTTTTCACCGATGACGTCCGTCGTCTGGACGGAATGCGGGTCTGGGGCCACATGGATTACGGCGAAAGGGGCCCGGACCTGGGATGGCGGTTCACCGATGCCTGGCTTTCCATGGCCGGGGTGGGCGATCCGGGGCTTCCCAACGGGCACCCGGTGGATGAATGGGGCATTCGGGTGGAGGACTGCCGTCCGGTCGGTTCCAGCGTCAGCCGAGGCGGGGCCCTCAACAGCCCCGCGGCCGTCTACGGACTTCGCAAATACCTCGAGTGGCTCCGGCAGTACGCACCGCCCGAGGCCCTCAAGATGGATTTTTCCGAATCGGGGCCGTATCCGGGCCAAGGCAATATCGCCCAGCAGATCTTCTGGTACACCGCCTTCACTTCGGATCTGCTCAAAAAAGGTCTTCCGGTGGTGGACAACGACGGCACTCCCCGCTGGCGGGTGGCCCCTTCGCCCCACGGCGCCTACTGGACAGAGGGCATGAAGCTGGGTTACCAGGACTGCGGGGCCTGGACCCTGCTGAACAATACCCCGAAGGCCCGGCGCAAGGCGGCCTGGCTGTATGCACAATTCACCACCTGTAAAACGGTGTCGCTCAAAAAAACCCTGACGGGACTCACCCCCATTCGGGAGAGCGACATCGAATCCGAGGCCCTGACCCGGGCCGCGCCCAGGCTTGGCGGACTGGTGGAATTCTACCGCAGCCCGGCCCGGGTGGCCTGGACCCCCACCGGACACAACGTGCCGGATTACCCCAAACTGGCCCAGCTCTGGTGGACCCGAATCGATGCCGCCGTCCGGGGCCGGGGCACCCCTCAGCAGGTCCTCGACGACCTGGCCGCGGCCCAGGACCGGGTGATGGCCCGGATTCAGGCCGCCGGTCTCATGCAAAGATGCGAACCCCGCATCGCCGATCCTGAAGACCCCGCCGAATGGCTGGCCAGGCCCGGATCACCCAAACCCGAACTCGACGACGAAGACGGCCGAGGGCTGACCGTCGATTACGACGAACTGATTCAGGCCTGGCGGGAAGGAAAGGTCACGGCCGATTCGCAACCGGGCTGAATGATCCGGAAAACGGCCGAACCGTTTTCCGGGGGCCGGCCCACACTATTTGAAAATCTGAAAAACGGAGGTTTCCAATGAGAACGACGACTGTTTTGGGCCTGATCATGGGCGGCGGACGGGGCACCCGGCTCTACCCGCTGGTCAAGGAAAGATCCAAGCCCGCTGTGCCCCTGGCCGGAAAATACCGCCTCATCGACATCCCCATCAGCAACTGCCTGCATGCGGGAATCGACAAGATCGCCATTTTGACTCAGTACAATTCCGTGTCGCTTCATCGGCATATTCAGCGGACCTATCGCCGGGATGTCTTCACCGACGGATGGGTGCAGATTCTGGCCGCGGAACAGACCGACCGGGGCGAGGGGTGGTACCAGGGAACCGCCGACGCGGTTCGCAAACAGGTGGTGGAAATCAAAGCAGCCGGGACGTCCCATGTGCTGATCTTGGCCGGCGACCATCTCTACAACATGGATTACGGCGAATTCGTCAACTACCACATCGACTCCGGGGCCGACGCCACCCTGGCGGTCCAGCCGGTGTCGGCCGCCGACGCTCCGGCATTCGGAATTCTCAAACGAAGCGAAGCCGGCCGCATCCTCAGCTTCACCGAAAAACCTCCGACCGACCGGCTCAACGGATTGGAATCGATCCCCAATCCCCAAAAACCGTATCTGGCCTCCATGGGGATCTATGTCTTCTCCACCGAACTCCTGCTGGAGATTCTGGACCGGCCCGGCGACGACTTCGGCAACCACATTATCCCCGGGATGCTGGACACCCACAAAATCATGGGGTATGTCTATGACGGGTACTGGGCGGATATCGGCACCATTCGGCGCTTCTACGAGGTCAACCTGGAGATGACCTACAGCGGGCGGCCTTATGACCTTTACAGCCCCAAACGGCCCATTTATACCCGGCCCCGGTTTCTGCCCGCTTCGGAAATCCACGGCGCCCGCCTGACCCAGACCCTGATCGCCGACGGGTGCCGAATCGCCGACGCCGATATCTCCGATGCGGTGATCGGTCAACGCTCGATCATCGACGCCGGGGTGACGGTTCGGGCCTCGGTCCTCATGGGTGCGGATTATTATGAAACCGAGGCGGACAGGGCCCAAAACCGAACACTGGGAAGACCCGACGTCGGGATCGGGGCCGGATCGGTGATCGAAGGCGCCATCGTGGATAAAAACGCCCGCATCGGCAAAAATGTGCGAATCCGGAACCTGGCCGACCGGACCGATTTCGACTCGGAGCACTGGGTGGCCCGGGAGGGACTGGTGGTGGTGGTCAAGAACGCGACCATTCCCGACGGCACCGTCATCTGAAACAGCAGGAAAACCCAAAGGAGTGCCATGGACCCCGAAAAAACGGAGACGCACCCGGATTCCAACCGGGCCCTGCGCCATCCGACTCGCCTCTATCCAACGGTGGAGGCGGGCCGCCGAGTCCGCCCCGTTCCCGCAATGCTCGCCATTTCATTCATTTTCCCATATTTGGGAGGAAGAATATTCTTTGGAATTCAAAAAATTTTCGATGACGAAAACAAGTTCCTATCTTAAACCGATGCATTTTTCTCAAATCGCCGCCGGCATCCGGAAAGCGGCCCGTTCCCTGAGGATTTCCCAAACCGCTTTGCTGAATAAGATGAAGAAGTACGGGATCATGATGGAGAAGGGGTGAGGCGGAGGACCTCGGTTTCCGGGTCAATCGGTCTCCACGGCGTCCTGAATTCGCCGCCAAGGCGTCACCTGAATGTTGTTTCCCCTGATATACTGTTTTTCCCCGCCATAAACAAGGTAAGATTGTCGAACGGCATCGGTCAGGTCCGATAGAAACGTAAGCCCCTTGAAAAAATCCGAAGCGACGGTTTGGCCGGATTTGATTTCCACGGCATCCAGTTGGATGCCGTGATCGCAGATCAGGTCCACCTCGTTTCCACTGTTGTCCCTGAAAAAATACAGATGGTCGGTTT
>CAZNLT010000252.1:0-6195 GCA_964573705.1 uncultured Desulfobacterales bacterium | reverse complement strand
CGGACACGCACAGAAACATGGGCGGAAAGAGAGAGGCGAATACGACCAGGATCGGCACGGCGTTTCCCGTTCCCGCCCAGACCATGATCAGGGTCACCCACAAAATGGGAGGCGTTGCCTGGAGAAAAGCCGTAAGAGGCGAAATCAAATCCATAAAACGCCTTGTCCTTCCGGCGGCGATCCCTGCGGCAAGTGCCGAAACCACCGTGACAGCCAGGGCGGCAACCGTTCGAAACAGGGTCACCGAGAGGCGTACCCAGAATTCCGGGGTAAGGACCAGGCCGAAGAGACGTGCGACGGTGGTTGAGAGATCGGGGACCAGGGCCGCACCGAATGCCAGGGAGGCCCCCGTCCATATTCCGGCCAGAATGACAAACGAAAAGAAAGACGCCATCGAAGACTACCAGAACAAGGCCCGCATGGAAAGTTTGTACGTTCCGGTCTGAGCATGACGGGGATGGACGATGTGCAGGTAATTCTCGATTTCGTCCGCGATGTTTCTCGACAGTTCCACTTTCACCAGGTCCCTTTTCAGGGATTCGAGTACGAGTTTTTTGGATACGAACGATTCGAATCGCGGCGGCAGCGAATCGACCCCGATTTCGGGGCGGGCTTCGAGGAAAAGCCCATGATGGATCATTTCCCGGGCGATGAGCTTCATCAGTTCGGTTTCTCTTTCGGCGGTTCGGGAGTTGACCGCAATCCCCGCAATGGGCATGCGCGCCGGGCCGCCCGTTTCGCGGCCGTAGACCTCTTCCACGCAGGCGACGACCCGGAGTCCATCCACTTTGCTCGTCAGGGTCGTCACCAGGGGTTCGGGCAGGAGCGCCGCGTCGAGGTCTCCTTTCATCAATTTCATGGCCAGCTGACGGGGCTCGTATGCCCGGAACGAAATGGACCTGCCTTCTTTGCCTGTCACCGATTCAAGCACCGGTACGGCCGGGGAACCCGGCGGGGCGAAGGCGAGGGTTCGACCTTCGAAATCCCTGAAATCTTTAATTCCGGAGTCGCGGGACACCAGGTAAAATTTCCTCCATCCCGTTACGGCCATGAGCTTGACCGGCGCCCCGGCCAGTGCCGCCTGCCAGAATCCGTCGGTGTGACCCAGCCAAAGATCGCCCTTGCCCGCCAGCAAAATCCCGCGCAGATCGTCCAGGTTCTTCCACAGCCTGACCCGGAGATTGCAGTGCTTTAGAATCTCGCCCTTTTTCACCGCGTGCCAGAACGGTATCTGGGGAGTGGTGGCAAGCCCCGTGGTGTAGAAGGTCAGCGTCGGAAGCTCCGGGTTGCTTCCCAAAACGAATTCTCCGGCGCCTTTCCCGGAAAATGCGGCGAATGCCCCAAACCCGGCAAGGATCAGTACGACCACGGAAAAGGCGGCAATCCTTTTTTTCATGTTTTTCACGGCTTAAAATTCCATCTGCCAGGCCGCATAGAGGTTGATTCCGGGTTCGGTCAACTCCATGTTTCTCGAGGTGGAAAGATGGTTGGCGTATCGTTTGTCGAACAGGTTGTCCACGCCCAGCATCAGGTCGTGTCTGGCGGGACCGGCCTTGAAGCGGAATCCGGCCTTGGCGTTTACGACGGCCCAGCCCGGTGTTTCGGTCTCTCCGGGGGCGACTTCGTCCTGCCTGGCCGCCCATTCCAGGTTGAGATCGAACCAAGGTCCGGAATCGACCGAATCGAAGGCGATGCCGAACATGCCGTTGAGCGGCGGTATGAATGGAAGGTCCTCGTCGTCGGTTCTGTTCTTTCCTTCGGTCCAGGCCGCGGTCGCATACACGACCCACTGGTCTACGAAATACCATTGCGCTTCCAGCTCCGCCCCGAAAATTTCCGCCTCGTCCACGTTCTCCATTCGGTATACGCCCTCGCTTTCAAAGGCTTCGGCGATCAAGTCCTCGAGAAAATTGGCGTAGACGGATGCGGACATGCGAAACGGATTTTTCCGATAATGCAGGCCCCATTCCGCAAAGCAGGAACGTTCCGGGTCCAGTTCCGGATTTCCGTAGATCTCCCCTCCCGCAAAGGCGAGATACTTGTAGCGCTCCATGAGGTCGGGGGCGCGGTAGCCCGCCGCACCCAGCAGGGTCGTGGTCCACGGGGCGGAAAAATTCCAGGTCAGACCGGCGTGGGCGTTCCAGCTCAGATCGTCGGTGGTTTCGGAATCTCGCTTTTTTACTATTGGAATGGCTGGCGACGGGGGCTTGACCCAGTTGTACAGCTCGTCGCTTTCCGTGCCCACGTAGTCCAGGCGCCCGCCGAGATTCAGGGTGAATTCCGAAGACAGGACAATGTTGTCTTCGATAAAAACTCCGGCGGAGACCTGAGCAGCGTCCGCCAGAGGAGTGTCGATCCCCGTCAGCCCGGACGAGAGATTTTTCTCTCTCGAAGATTCGATTTCCCAGGACCAGATATCCAGCCCCGCCACCAAACTTTGGGATTCGAAGTCGAGCACGTTTTGCCATTTCGCCCCCCACGTGGTGTGAAGGGCGCTGGGGCGGATGGTATCCATGGGGGCCCCGGGGGGGAAATCCATGAATACGTTTCGGTCGATTTCCTGGTAGAACAAATTGACCTGCGATTCGGACCAGACGCCCGGTCCGGGAGACAGCTTGTGCGTCAGACCGGCCAGCGTGCGGTGGGTCTCCGGGTAGATGATCTCCGGACCCGCGGGAAGCGCAAGCCCCCTGCCGGGAATCCCGATGTCCTCGCCTTCCATGTATTGGATATTGAGTTCGGTGACGTTCGCATCGTTCCACCGGTAACCGGATTTAAGACTGAGGCTGTAATCCTCGAACTGACTGTTGTCGATGGTCCGCCCGTCTCCATCCTCGTAACTGTCGAAATCCCTTTTGGATGCGAATGCGTATCCCCAATAGTCTCGGGAATTGAGTGAAGTGTCCGCGAATACGGAATACCCTTCCGCATTGGTCCCGAGGCTTGCGCCCGTGCGGCCCGCGAAACCCGTTTCGGGGGTGAATTCGCCTTTTTTGGTGATGACATTCACCACTCCGCCCATGGAGCCGGAGCCGTAGAGGGAAGATATCGGCCCTTTGAGGACTTCGATGCGCTCGATTTCGTCCGGGTTGACAAAACCCAGCTGGGCGTTTACGTCGGTGGCGGTGTTCACCCGGCATCCGTCGATCAAAAAGACCACACGGTTTCTGCCGAGCCCCCGAATGTTGATGGCCGACCCCCAGGCGGAATCGGACGATTTTTCCACGCCGGGAATTTTCCTCAAGGTGTTGCTGATGCTGGCGTCCCTGGCCTGGAAAAGATCCGGGGATTCCAGCACGGCGGTACCTCCGGGGGTTTGGGAATCGGTGCTTTCCACGCCTCTGGCCGTGACGATGATCCTGTCCATGGTGCGGATTTCGGCGGCCTGCCCGATGGCCCCTTGCAGCAGGAACAGCCCCGCTGCAATCGCCGCGTGCTTCGATTTCGACGATAAAACTTTCTTTTCCATATTTCGATCCGATGCTTTTTGCCTTCCGGACTTCATGTTTCCATCTCCCTGCCGGCCAGGGCGCAATAGTCCGGCCAGCCCATCCAATTGATACGGCAGTTGTTTTCCATCATTTCCTCGAAAAGTGCCACATCCTCCCGCACCGAGCAGAAAAGGCCGCCGCGGGCGAGAAATTCCTGGTATTGCCTTCCGAAAACGAACGCCAGGATTCGACGGACGTCTTTCGGAGCGTCTTTTCTCAAAAAGGCGAGCAAAGGAAGCGTCAGCGCCCCTTCCTCCGGCCATACCATGCAGGCGCCGCCTTCGCGGAAAGACCGGGCGAAAGCCGGAAACACCATGCCGGCCCTGTACTGACCCGAATCCACGGCGGTGTTGATGTCCTGAGGAAGCATTGTCTTCTGGACCCGAGAGGCCGCTTCGGCGCCTCGCTGCCCCTGGAATTTCTCCATATAATAGGAGTACAAGGCGGGGGCGGGCGTTTCTTCGGGCGGAATCACCACCTGATCACAAAGGTCCTCGCGGCACAGGTCGGCCCAGGCCCCGGGAAAGGGGCGCGTCTCCCTGTTGGCCACAATGACCAGGGTGATGACGGCGACGACCCGGTAGTACGGGTTTTTCTCCAAAAATCCGTTCCGGGCCAGTTCGGCGCGCATTGGCGGAAGCTCCCGCGGCATTTCGGCGAATATCCCCCTGCCGGATTCGTCCAGCCCCGCCAGAGCTGAAGGATAGGCCGTCAATGTCAGGTGGGCGGTCTTTTCTTCCGTTCCGAAATCTTCCTTGAAAAAGGCCTGCATTTCCGGGTGAGTCTGTTGCTGCCGGATGGTGATATCGGGAAAAAATTCCCGAATGTCAGCGGCCGTCTTTCTGGCGATGTTGGGGGGTATCGCCAAATGGATATCCGTCATTGCAATCTCCTCCTTTCAGTTGTTCTCCGTTTCGCAATTGCTGCCTTATGGCGGTGGCCGCGGCGTCCATTTTCCGCAAACTGTCCAGACAGGCATTCTCTCGATCGCTGGTGTTCAGGATCTTGTCCATGCCACCGTTTTTCATCACAAGGCGCCTCGGCGCCATGAGCATGAGTACGGGATCATGGGTGGAGATCAGGATAGGCTTGCGGCTGTCGGTGAGAATATCCAGCGCCGCCAGCTTGTCTATTCCGGCGTTTTCGATTTCGTCGATCAAAATCACGGGAGAGTCGGAAATATAGGCGATGTCCGCAATCATCAGCGCCCTGGACTGTCCCCCGCTGAGCACCTGCAGATTGGTCTCTCCGCTGATGGGCTCGCCGCTGAGCAGATTCGCCTTTTCCAGCGCCAGCTCCGCCACATCGTTATCCGTTTTCCGCCTGCTTTGGGCATGCAGGCTCAAAAACCGGGACACGCTGCAATCCATCACAAACGAGGTCTTCTGGGTCAGCCGGGCCACCAGACCGGGATGGAAATTTTCGCAATCGGCCGACACGCCGTTAATCAGCACTTTTCTACCGGTAACGGTGTCCCCGCACGCCAGTTGTTCGATATCCGATAACAACTCGCTCTTGCCCGATCCGGTCGGCCCAACGACGGCCAGGGTTTCTCCGGGTCGAATCACGATACATTCCACCGGCTCATGCGCACCGTTCTTGCACGTTCCCGCCGCCACGGCGATGGTCGCCGTCTCCGCTTCGCTTCCCTGCCTTCGGGGCCGTCTTCTTACCGTCAGGTTCAACATCCACCCTCCTTTTGGCCGGAACAATCTATTTTCTTCACGTTGCCGGACTGAAACTGTACGCCGATGCGCCTTTCTCCCGTACAATAAGAGCATACCGACGCCGGCATGGAATACCTCAAACCGAGACCGGATACGCTCGAAACCGGCCTCCACCTGTCCACGAGTCTCTTCAGAGGGATTCCGCCGGACCCCGTCAGTCCGTTCATCTGAAATAGAAAGGCCTCCGGATTGATCCTTCGAATCCGGTGCAAAAACACCTCCTTTTCGGCCTGGGAAACCATATCCCCCTTGGTAACCACCACGGCATCGGCCAGATACAGAAGCGGCCCCGTCTTTTCCGGTGCGTCCATACCGCCCAAGTGGTCCATCACCGTGATCGCCGGGATCGTTTCGACATGCGGTGCGCACCTGAGGCAAAGGCCCGCCGTTTCCACGAAAAGGATATCCGCCCCCTGTCTTGTGCCCCACTCGGCCACTTCCTCCAGGTTTGACGCGTAGAAATGGTCGGGGCAGACATAGTCTCCCAGTCCCTGGATGGAAGGAATCCCCGCCTTTTCTCTGAAATGCGCGTCGTCTTTGGTGGCCAAGGCGTCGAACTTGGCCGCCGCCGACCTGACGCCTTCTTTGGACAACAGCCTCGCCAGATGAACGATGACCGATGTTTTCCCCGAGGAGGGCGTTCCCGCCACCGTTATGATTTTCATTCTGCCGTCGGACATGTTACCTCCATAAATTTTTATACCGTCGGAATCGTCTGTCGTCGGCGTTCGGGAAAGTCACGCCGAAATACAGCTTCCAAACAAAAAAAGGCACGACCGCGGATCAATCCATCGATCCCGATCGCGCCTTCACTCTCTTCGCGCAGCAGACAATATTGCCGAAGATCGTAAGCGCCCTCTGTTCGAATTAGGAAATTCTAATTCGAATAGAGGGCTTAAATCACAATTTCAGTGTTTTGTCAACAGCTTCTCAAGCCTGGAGGTCTCCACCGCCGATCTCAAACACTATTCCGGCCT
>CAZNLT010000251.1:0-6201 GCA_964573705.1 uncultured Desulfobacterales bacterium | reverse complement strand
ATTCCGGAATATGGTTCACCGACCAGTCCCAGAGCGCATTGTATTCCGCAAAATCGGTTCCGTATTTTTTGTTCACCCCGGTCATGAACGCAACCATATTGCTGTTTTTGATCTGTTCTTCCGAGGGTTCCCAGAGCTTCTTGGCCATTCTCGTCTCCCTTCGCTTCCCAACTATTCATTTAGATTTATTTTCACGTGTCGCCGGAATTCAGAAAATCCGAAATGCATCGGACCAGGGCCTCGGGTTTTTCCAGCGCCATCATGTGCCCGCCGTTTTCGATGACGGCCAATCGGGATCGGGATAGTCGCCGGTGAAGATACTTTCCGTATTTGGCCGGGGTCATTCGATCGGCGGTTCCCACCACGACCAGGGCGGAATGAGTGATCTCCTCCACCCGGTCCATGATGTCGAACCGGTCGCATGCGGCATAGTCGCCGCGAATGACGGCCGGATCGGTCTTTAGAAAGTTTTCGCAGGCGGCGGTCACCGCCGACCGTGGCGCATCGGGGCCGAAGGACCAGTGGCAGATGGTCCGCAGCGTGCCTTTGGGATCGGACTGAAGCCCCTCCAAAATATCCGGATGAACCCGAAGACGGGCCCCGGTTCCCACCAGAATGATTCGAGAGAGCCAGCCCGGCGAACGCAGAGCCAGGGTCTGAACGACAGCGCCGCCCAGGGAGTGACCGGCCGAGACCACATCCTCAAGCCCCAGATTTAAGACAAAGGCCTCGATGAAATCGGCATAGCCTTCCACCGACGCCCGTCCCCGCCCCTCGGATCGGCCGTGCCCGGGAAGATCCGCGGCGAAGACCCGGGCCGCCCCCAACTTTCTCAACTCCGACGGCCAGTGGAAATGATCGCCTCCGGACCCGTGAATCAGCACCAGGGCCGGACCTTCCTCCGAGCCGCTGTGATCGTAATAGATGTTGTCCGCCCCTACCGTCACAAAAGGCATGGTGCAATCCCCGTCACCCTTCGTAGATCACCGCCAGAATGGTGGCGCTGCCCTGTTTTGAGGTGATCCAGTGGGGCGTGCTGGACAGATAATAGGCGCTGTCGCCCGGCTCCAGCTCAAAGCTCTTTTCGGCGATCTCCAGCACCACCGTTCCAAAAAGCACGAAAATGAATTCTTCGCCTTCATGGGAAGAAACCTCTTTCTCTCTGCTCTCCTCCAGCTGTACAATGAGCGGTTCCATGGATCGGCCGGCGACTTCCGGGGCCAACCCTTTGTAGGAATAGAGCTGTTTTTTTCCCTTCTGAGAGGTGGATCGATGAATGGTCTTTCGATCCTTCTTTCGGGTAATGGCATAGGGCCTTTCACCGGCCCCGGAAAGCAGCCGTCCGAAGGCGGCATCCAGGGATTTGGACAGCTTGATCACCGTTCCCAGCTGGGGATAGACCTCGTGGTTTTCGATCTGGGAAAGCAGTTCCGCATTAAAACCGGTCGCCCGGGCCATATCTGCCACCGAAAGCCCTTTCAGCTCCCGCAGGGATTTGATCCGATCGCCGATTTCCCCCTCGATCCCCTTCTGGCTCGGCTCGTAAATATCGCCGGTCAGATCCTCGAAGTAATCCACGTTGATATGCGGCGTTTGATCCTTTGGTTCCATAGTGGTCTCCGTTTTCATTTTATGTATCGAATCATGTGCCGATGCCCCTCGATCCTGAGTGAGAACCGAAGACCGGATCCCACCAGGAAACGGTTAATCGAGGGAAATCAGAATGATGAATACCCTATATCAGATAAAGCCGGGCCCTGAAACCCGGTATTATCCGGCGGCCCGATATCGTTCCGGAAGCACGGCCTGGGATCCCCAGCCTTCGGGCAGGTTCTGATCCGCAGCTTCGCCCAACTTCTGCTTCAGTCTGGTCAGTCCGGGACGAGCGAATTTTGGATGCCCCTCTTTCAAGGTCCGCCCGTTGATTGCCGCTTCTGACCGAAGGCGCCGGCCAATGGACCGCTCCATCTGCCGGCCCAACCAAAGAAGCCGGTCCACATCATACCCGTGTTCAATGCCCATTTCATCCACCTGAACCAGAAGGTCTTCCAGACAGGTCAGCCCCACATACCGGGGATCTTCATAATAATACTCACCGGTGCCCTTGACCGGCCGATCGTCCAGGAAATTGGCCGGCTGCCCCCCGAGCCCGCCCAGGGTCGCTTCGAACTGAGTGATGCCGGCCTGCAATGCGGCCAGTGCCGAGGCTGAAGAGACCCGTTTGGTTTCATGGAAATGGGCGATGTGCAGATCGGTGTCGGGCATCTCATCCAGGATCATGGAAAAATACCGGTAGACCTCCGGGGCGGAGGCGCTCCCGTCGTGATCGGCATGCTCCACATCATGAGCCCCGATTTCCAGCCACCGTTTGGTGAATTCCACCGCATCCTTAAGGTCGGTGGCGCCGCCGATGGGGCTGCCCCAGATGGTGGAGACGGTGCCGCACATCTGAAGACCGGCGTCGTTGCATTTCCGTGTACACCGTTCGGCCTCTTTCCAGTAGTCCGGCAAAGTGGTGCCGGAGTTGGCGAAATGGTGCTCTTCTTCCGTGGAGACCATCATCAGGACCCGGTCCGGGCCCACCCCCTTCTCCTTCAGTCTAATGGCGCGGTCCACCGCACCCTCCCGAATGGTAATGCAGGTGAAAACCACATCCTCGGGGTTGATGCCCCGTTTGGCACAGCTTCTTTTGAACCGGTCGCTGCGCACATGGGCCAGAAGCTCTTCCGCGTCACTGAACTGGGGCATCAGATAGGGATTGCCCAGATTGGTCACTTCGATATTCCGGCATCCGGCGTAGACCAATTCTTCAAGATAGAATTTTTTGGCTTCGGTGGAGATGAATTTTTCCTCGTGCTGAAAACCGTCCCGTACGGTGATGTCGCCGATAACCACTTTTCGGGGCATTCTGGGGAAAATCTTCCAATAATCATACTCGGTCATGTCGATGACTCCTTTCGTTCTTCTGTATTCAATGTTCAAAAAAAAATTGTTTTAAAAAAGTTGACGCCGAACACACGGAACATCTCCCTTCCGGCGTTGATCCTTAAAATCGGAAATTCCCGAAGGAGGGATCGCCGATCGGCTTGAGCAGGCTCACCTCGAAGGCCATGGCCAGCCAGTCTCGAATTTCCGAAAACTTGAGCACCCGGTCATTCAGAATCCGGGCCCCGCAATAGAAGGGATGGGCCTCGCCGTCATACTTGTCGATCATCTTCTGCCGAAAGGCCTCTTTTTCATCCTCGGTCATGGGATTTCCCTTGGCCGCCCGCTTGCGTTCTTCAATGGAGAGCAGCACCCCGGCGGCGCTTCGCCCGCTCATGACGCCGGTGCGGGCCCGCATGGTGGTGAAGAGAAAATGGGGCCTGTAGGCCCGGCCGCACATCCCGTAGTTGGCCGCTCCGTTGTCGGGGCCGACCACCAGTTGAATCCGGGGCACCTGGGCGCAGGAGACCGCCCGAACCATATCGGCCCCGTATTTGCCGATGCCCATGTGCTCGGACTCCGAACCCACCATGAAACCGGGCGCGTTCTGGAGAAACAGCAGGGGAATTTTCTCCTGGGAGCAGCGGACGATCCATTCGGTGGCCTTGCGGGCCGCTTCCGCGAAGATGATCCCCACCGCGTTGGAGGCGATCACGCCCACCGGAATCCCCTTGATCCGAATCTTGCCGGCGACGATGTTGTCTCCTCGGCCCGGGGCGTAATCCCGCTTGTATTCGATGAAGTAGCTGTCGTCGGAGAAGGCCTCTAAAATGGCGCGGCCGTCGATGCCCTGGTGAATACCCGAGGGGATCAGGTCGTAAAGGGTTTCCGCCGGCACCGTGGGCGGGGTTTCGGCATACCGGTGAATCTGAAGCTCCTGGGGTTTTTCCAGGGCCAGAATCTCCCGAACCCGGGTGATCGCCTCTTCCTGGTCTCCGCAGAAATGGTCGGCCCCCCCGGAAATCTGGGTATGGACCCGGGCCCCGCCCAGATCTTCGGCGGAAATCTCTTCCCCGGTCGCCATCTTGACCAGGGGCGGTCCGCCGAGAAAGGAATAACTCATCTGATCGATCATCACCGACTGACAGGCCATAAACACGATGTAGGCCCCACCCGCCGTATTTCCTCCCGTGGAAAGAGTGATCTGCTTGAGACCCATGGCCGACATTCGAGCCATGTTGAAAAACATGGAGCCGAAATGGCCGTCATCCGGAAAGACATCCGCCTGCATGGGCAAAAAGGCCCCGCCCGAGTCGGCGATGTAAACGCAATTGAGGCCGCACCGCTCGGCGATGGCCTGGGCCCGCATATGCTTTTTCAGGGTAATGGGAAAATAGGTGCCCGCCTTGACCCGGCTGTCGTTGCCGAAGATCATGGTCCAGTTTCCCTGAATCTTTCCGATGCCGGTGACCACCCCGGCGCAGGGGACGTCGTCGATGCCGCCGGGATAATTCATTCCGAACCCGGCGATCCGGCTCAGTTCGAAAAACTCGGTATCCGGGTCGATCAGCAGTTCTACCAGCTCCCGCACCGGTTTTTTTCCCTGCTTGGCCAGCCGGTCCACCGCCTTCTGTCCGCCGGGCCAGGTGGCTTCGTACACCCGTTCGGCCAGCTTCTCTTCTTCTTGTTCCCAAAAAGCGCGATTGCCGCTCATATTATTTCCCCTCTCCGGTTATTTGCCTTGATAATTCGGTTTACGTTTCTCCCGAAACGCCGTAAGCCCCTCCAGCCGATCTTCGGTAGGAATGGTGACCCAATAGGCGTTGGATTCGATGGCCAGGCCCGTGTGGATATCGGTTTCGATGCCCCGGTTGACGGCGTATTTGGCCTGTTCCACGGCAATGGGTCCGTTTTCGCAGATCATGGCGGCCATGCTTTTGCATTCTTCCAGGAGCCGGTCCGGTGCGCAGACCGCGTTGACCAGCCCGATCTTTTCGGCCTCTTCGGCATTCACCCGCCGTCCGGTAAAGATCAATTCTTTGGCCTTGCCTTTGCCCACCAGTCGGGGCAGCCGCTGGGTGCCGCCGGCCCCGGGGATGATGGCCAGCTTGGTTTCGGTAAGCCCCATGGAGGCGGAAGCCGCCGCAATCCGAATATCGCAGGCCAGGGCCAGTTCGGTGCCGCCGCCCAGGGCGATGCCGTTGACCCCGGCGATAACCGGTTTGTTCAGCTCCTCGATATCGGTAAACAGATTGCGGATGGTGTAGATAAACTGCTTGACCTGAATGGGGCTCAGGGTGGCCCGTTCCTTGAGGTCGGCGCCGGCGCAGAAGGCCCGGTCTCCCGACCCGGTGATGATCACCACTCGAATATCCGGGTCGAACCGAAGCGTATCGATCTGTTCTTTGAGGGCTTTGAGCATGGCGAAATTGAAAGAATTCATCACCTCCGGCCGATTGAGGGTCAGGACGGCGATATGGTCTTCGGTGTCCACCCGAAGCAGATTCTCGTTCATTCTCTCCTCCCGTCTGAATGGTTGAGTGTTAACACCCGATGTGTCTGGAAATGACGATCCGCTGGACCTCCGAAGTGCCCTCGCCGATATCCAACAGCTTCTGATCCCGGTAAAACCGCTCGACATCGTAGTCTTTCATCAGGCCGTATCCGCCGTGAATCTGCACCGCGTGATTGACCACCCGCCCCATCAGCTCGGAGCAGTAGAGCTTGCCCATGGCCGCATACAGCTCAAAGGGCCGGTTCCGGCTGCGAAGCCAGCAGGCCTTGTACAGGACGTTCCGGGCGCACTCGATTTCCATGGCGCAGTCGGCCAGTTTAAAGGCGACCGCCTGGAACTTGCTGATGGGCTGGCCGAACTGCTCCCGCTGTTTGGCGTATTTGAGGGCCAGTTCATAGGCCCCTTGAGCGCCGCCGAGACCCATGGCGCCGATGGAGAGGCGACCGCCGTCAAGGGTCTTGAGCATCTGGTGGAATCCGTCTCCCTGATTGCCCAGGATGTTCTCTTCCGGTACCCGAACATCATCGAAATAGAGTTCGGCGGTGTTGGAAGCGCGCCACATCATCTTCTTATGCATGGGCGCCGTCTTGAAGCCGCGGGTGCCGTGTTCCACGATAAAACAGGAGTATTCCGGTTTACCGCTGGGCCGGGTGCCGGTGATGGCCTGCACCGTCACCCCGAGGGACATATCGCAGGCGGCATTGGTGATGAAAATCTTGGACCCGTTGATCACCCATTCCTTGCCGTCCTTCACCGCGGTG
>CAZNLT010000250.1:0-6209 GCA_964573705.1 uncultured Desulfobacterales bacterium | reverse complement strand
CACCGTATTTCCAGTCTGTCAATTTCAGGCATCTTTATTCAGAAACTGAAATTCATATGCCCTCAGTCCAAAAAAAATGTCAACCGTTTTCGTCTCTTTTAAAAAGTAGATTCTGTATTACAAAAATCTAACGCGGGCTATGCCCGCAACCCAATAATGGGTTCCTACAAATTTTGTAAGTTAAGTATACGAATGTTTTTAATGAGTTATATTATTTTACTCCAAATTTGCGTCTGCCAAATCCAGGAAAATTTTTCTTGTTTTTTTTGACAGAAAAAAATCTGTAAGGCACTAAGCTACATTCCATCTCGCTCTTGGATTTCATTTTATTCGTTCATGCATTTCATTCTGATGACCGTGTCGATTCCCCCATAAACTCGTCCCATACGGCCCGGACCCGGTCCCGCAGATCGGCGAATCTGCCTTCATCCACCTTCGCCGGACGGTTCTGAAGGCTCAGTTTGTGGCCGACGGCCCGGTAGATGAGATAGGCCTTGCGCAGAAAATAGGCGGTGATGTCGTCGATCACTCCGGCATCCCAGAGGGTGCGGATCTGACGGACATTGTCGGTCCACTCCAGGATTTCGGGATGCGGGTCGGCATATCGAAGCACCAGGTACTGGACCAGAAATTCGATATCCACCATGCCGCCGTCGCCCTGTTTGAGGTCGAACATCCCCGGTTCGGGTTTGAGGAGCTCTTTTTTCATGCGGGCCCGCATTTTTCGAATTTCGGTTTTTAAGGATTCCGGATCACGGGCCTGCCCGAGGACCTCCCGCCGGATTTCCTCGAATCGCTCCCGAAGCCGCCGATCCCCGGCAATGGGCCGGGCCCGGATCATGGCCTGCTTTTCCCAGGTCCAGGACTCCGCCAGCTGATAGTCCCGAAAGCCCTCGATGGAAGAGACCAGCAGCCCGGAACTGCCGCTGGGCCGCAGCCGCATGTCGGCCTCATAAAGGGTGCCGGTGGTGGTATGGGCGGTCAGGATATGGACCACCCGCTGCCCGAGCCGGGCGAAGAAGGTGGTGGTGTCGATGGGCCGTTCGCCGCCCTGTGTCTGATCCCCGGTGCCGGCATGGAGAAAGACCATGTCCAGGTCCGAGCCGTAGCCCAGTTCCAGCCCCCCGAGCTTGCCGTAGGCGATGACCGCAAAACCCCGGTCGCAGGGGGTATGATCGGCATGGCAGGCCGGCTCCCCGTGTTTTTTCACCAGATGGCGCCAGGAAATCTCCACCACCTGGTGCAATACGGTCTCGGCGATATCGGAGAGATAATCGCTCACCCGCATCAGGGGGATGGAGTTGCTGATATCGGCGGCGGCCACCCGCAGTACATTGATCTGCTTGAAGATGCGAAGCTCGTCCATCTGGTATTCCAGATCGTCCTCGGGAATCTGTTCCAGGCGGCGGCGAAGGTCTTCCTCCAGGTCCTCTCGATCGGGCGGATGGTACAGGGTGCGGGGATCCAGGAGTTCGTCCAGGAGGACCGGATGGCGGGTCAGAAAATTGAGAATCCAGGCGCTGGTGGTGGCCAGCCGGACCAGATGGTCCAGGGTCTTCGGGTTTTCCAGGAGCAAAGAGAGATAACAGGTCCGCCCCAGGATGGACCGGATCAGACCGAAGATGCGGTCCAGGGCCGTGGCCGGGGATTCGGCCCGGGCCGCCTCCTTGAGAACCAGGGGCATGAGGCGATTAATGCGATCCCGCCCTTCCCGGCTCATGGGCTGAGAAAAAAGATCCTCGCGAAAATCGGCCAGATGCTTGAGCACCGTATCGGGGTCTTCATACCCCACCGCCGAGAGAATCGCCTGGTTGTCCTCATCCGAAGCCGGATTCTGCCAGACCCCCTTGAGGGACGATTCGGCCTGGTGTTCGGAGTCTTCGATATCTTCGGCCTTGAGGAGTTTGCTGAAGTGATCGTGGACCGTCTCCATGTGCCGCCGAAGCCGTTCGGAAAAGACCGCCCAATCCTTACATCCCATGGATTCGGCCAGGATCTTCCGCTCGGGATCGGTTTGGGGAAGTTTGTGGGTCTGAAGATCGGCGTATTCCTGAAGCCGGTGCTCCACCGTCCGCAAAAACCGGTATCCGACGGAAAGTTCGTCCCGCACCAATCCGGTGATGTAGTTTTCCCGGGCCAGGATGTCCAACACCGCGAGGATCCGACGTTCCTGAAGGGCCGGTTCCACGCCGCCCCGAATCAACTGAAAGATCTGGCCAAAGAATTCCACCTCCCGAATCCCCCCCGGCCCGAGCTTGATATCCTCCTTCATTCCTTTGCGCCGGACCTCCAGGGCGATCTTTTGTTTCATGTCCCGCAGCGATTCAAACATCCCGAAATCGAGGTACCGGCGGTAGATAAAGGGATTGAGCGCCGCCAGAAGCCGGTCCCCGGCCTCCTTGTCGCCGGCCACGGCCCGTGCTTTGATCCAGGCGTAGCGCTCCCATTCCCGGCCCTGCTCCAGGTAATAGGATTCCATGGCGTCAAAACTCATCACCATGGGACCGCTCTGGCCGAAGGGGCGCAGGTTCGTATCCACCCGGAAAACGAAACCCTCGGGGGTATTGGCCCCCAGCACCTGAGCCAGACGCCGGGCCAGCCGCAAAAAGAAGGCGTCATTGGGGACGGTTCGGGGTCCGTCTCTGGTTTCGCCGGATTCAGGGTAGGCGAAGATGAGGTCGATATCCGAGGAAAAATTGAGTTCCCGTGCCCCCAGTTTGCCCATCCCGAGGACCACCAGTTTCAGGGCTTTCCCGCTTCGGCCGGTGGGCGCCCCGTAGTCGGCGCACTGCCACTCATGCAGACGGGTCAGAGCGCCGTCGATGCAGGCATCCGCCAGGGCGGAGAGATCGGCGGTGACGTCGGTGAGTTCGGACTTTCCGGCCAGGTCCCGAAAGGCGATACGGGTCATTTCCCGCCGTCTGAACCGGCGCAGCCGATTCGACAGCGCGGTCTCCTCTTCCACCCCCTTCAAAACGGCGGCCAGGCGCCGCGGATAGGCATCGGATTCATAGGCCCGGTCTAAATCCCCGCTTTTTAGAAGATCATCCGGAAGCCCCGGATGCCGAATACAGTTCTTCGCGACGAAATCGCTGAAGACAAAAACCCGCTTCAAAAGGGCGATGAGATCAGGGTCGGCGGGCGGAGACAGGTTTTCCGCTTCGGCCGCCGCTTTATATTCATCCCATTTGCGGTCCGCCCCGGCTTGCAGCGATTCCGACAGCGCAACTGTTGGTTCCATAGTATTCTCCTGAATCTGTAATCGGGTGCATGGCCCATTCCCTATCATTGAATTCGGTTTCCGAACAAGGAAAAGATGGTGTATGTATGGAGACGGACCCGATTCCCATTGGAGCAAAGGTGTGGTACACGAAACCAAAGCATTTCCACCGGCCGGACGACCGGACACCGGCATACAGGAGGCGCCATGAACCTGCATGATGTAATCCAGACCGCCCGAGGCGGGAAGAAAGCGGATCTTCTTCTGAAAAACGCGCGCATGGTCAATGTTTTTTCCGGCCGAATCGAGCCGGCCGATATCGCCCTTTCAAACGGCCTGATCGCCGGTTTCGGTAATCATGACGCCCGGGAGACGGTCGATCTTGCGGGCCGGTATGTCGCCCCCGGTTTCATCGACGGCCACGTCCACATCGAGAGTTCCATGGCATCGGTGGCCGAATTCGCCCGGGCCGTGCTCCCCTGCGGCACCACCACCGTGGCGGCGGACCCCCATGAGATCGCCAATGTCCTCGGGGCCGAGGGCATCCGGTATATGCTCGACTCCGCTGAAGGACTGCCGGTGAATATCCTCTTCAGCCTGCCCTCCTGCGTGCCCGCCACCGAGATGGAAACCGCCGGAGCCCGCCTGGGAGCCGCCGAACTCGAGCCCTTTATGGAAGAAGGCCGGATCATCGCCCTGGCCGAAATGATGAACTACCCCGGGGTCCTTCACGGCGACCCGGATGTGCTCGCCAAGATCGAGCTGGCCCGCACCTATCGCAAACCGGTGGACGGCCATGCCCCGGGCCTCTCCGGACCCGATCTGCACGCCTATCTCGCCGCCGGCATCGCCAGCGATCATGAATGCACCACGGCCGAGGAGGCCCGGGAGAAACTGGCCGCCGGAATGATGATCATGGTCCGGGAAGGGACCTGCGCCCGGAATTTAGAGAATCTTTTTCCGGCGATTACCGAACGGAATTACGGCCGCATGATGTGGTGTACCGACGACCGGCATCCCCATGACATCCTGGGCGATGGCCATGTGGATCATATCATCCGCAAAGCGATCGGTTTGGGTCTCGACCCGATCCGGGCCATTCAGATGGCGACCCTCCATCCGGCCCGCTATTTCGGCATCCGCTATGCCGGGGCCATCGCGCCGGGATACCGGGCCGACCTGGTGGTCTTCTCCGATTTGAACGAACCCCGGCCGGAACGGGTCTACTGTCGCGGAATGCTCGCAGCGGAGGCGAGCGCACTTTCCGAATCGCTTCGGTGGCCCGCGCCGCCGCCCGCCCCCAATTCCATGAACCTTCGCCCGGCGGAGGTCAATTTCAGCATTCCGGCCCGAGGCCGTCGTCTGCGGGTCATCGAAGCCATTCCCGGACAGGTGGTCACCGGCCGTCGCACAATGGAGGCGAAAGTCTCCAGCGGCATGGCCGTGGCCGATCCCGACCGCGACCTCCTCAAACTCGCCGTGGTGGAACGGTACACCGGCAAGGCCATCACCGGGAAAGGGTTCGTCACCGGCATGGGACTCAAAGCAGGGGCCCTGGCCGCCAGCGTGGCCCATGACTCCCACAACATCATCGTGGTCGGCGCCAATGATGACGACATGAAAGCCGCCCTCACCGCCGTGGTGGACATGGGCGGCGGATTCGCCGCCGTGCGCGACGGGTCGGTTCAAGGCGAACTGCCGCTGCCCATCGCCGGCCTCATGTCCGACCTGCCCATGCGAATGGTCCGCGACCAGCTCGACCGGCTCATTCAGAGCGCCCAAAATCTCGGCTCCCCCCTGTCGGACCCGTTCATGACCCTCGGCTTTCTGGCCCTGCCGGTGATCCCGGCGCTCAAGATTACCGATAAGGGGTTGGTGGATGTGGAAAAGTTTCAGGTTGTGTCGTTGTTTGAGGACTGAGGCTTTTGGTTTGGCTTGCTTTTCCTTCCGAACTTGCCTATCTTTACCGCAGAATTCCAATAGATAGAGAGGCAAATTCATTATGCGGGTAGACGGAAAAGAGATGCGGCCGATATGGCCCTCGGAAGATATGAAGTCGGTTCGGGTGATTGATCAGCGCCAGCTTCCCCATGACCGGGTGATCGCGGATTTGAAAAACCTGGATGACATTATTGAAGCCGTTCAGGAGATGTATGTGCGGGGGGCGCCGCTGATCGGGGCCACTGCGGGATGGGGGGTCTATCTGATTCTCATGAATGCGCCGGCGGGCGAGATTTCAGAGGAGTATATCAAACAGGAGTGCGAACGCCTCAAGGCGGCTCGCCCGACGGCGGTGAACCTGGCCTGGGCGGTGGATCGGATTCGGCCGAAGATTCTGGCGGCCGAAAGCCGGGAAGCAAAAATCGACGCGGCCCGCCGGGAAGCCGAGGCGATCGTGGAATTCGAAGCGGACAACTGCCGTCGAATCGGAGAACACGGCCTGCCGCTGATTCGAGAGATCAGCGAGCGGAAAAACGGGTCCACGGTCCACATCCTGACCCATTGCAATGCCGGGTGGCTGGCCTGTGTCGAATTCGGCACCGCCACCGCGCCGATGTATGCGGCCCACGAGGCGGGCATCGATATCCATATCTGGGTGGACGAAACCCGCCCCCTGAATCAAGGGGCCAGGCTGACCGCCTGGGAACTGGGCAAGGCCGGGATCCAGCATACGGTCATCACCGACAACGCCGGGGGGCATCTCATGCAGCACGGCCTGGTGGACCTGGTCATCACCGGCACCGACCGGACCACCCACACCGGAGATGTGGCCAACAAGATCGGCACCTACCTTAAAGCCCTGGCCGCCAAGGACAACGAGGTTCCTTTTTATGTGGCCCTGCCTTCTTCCACCTTCGACTGGCAAATGCGCGACGGGGTGGCGGAGATCCCCATCGAGGAGCGAAATCCGGATGAAGTTCGCTTCATTCAGGGTCGGGACGACGACGGCGCCGTTCGCCGGGTGCTGGTTCCGCCCGCAGACAGCCCG
>CAZNLT010000249.1:0-6270 GCA_964573705.1 uncultured Desulfobacterales bacterium | reverse complement strand
TGCGGTCCCGCGTCGCCGGTGGATAGGTCCTCGACTCGATGGAAGGCTTCATAAACAATCGATATCTCGGGACGCTCCAACTGGATCAACCCGCCGGGGTTCCAGGACGCGGCGGTGGCGTCATCGGCCACGGCAATGAATGCCCCGCCCATTCCCAAGGCCCGTGCGCCAGAGCCCACCGGATTGGGAGATGAGGGGAATTCGATTCGGTTGTAAGTATCCGCTCCCATTGCCGCCAAGTCTGAAATCCCGATGATGAGGCTCGCCAGCAGCACAATCCATATCATTTCATGAGATTCAATTTTCCGTCGTCTGGAGCTGCCTTGTCCCATAGACTGATCGATCATGGCTTTCCTCTGTCCACCGTTTTCGTTCAAGCCGTTGCCTATTTCGTCACCACCCGATGCCCAACCTGAAGCTCGGCGGCTTTGATCAACATTTGGGAATGGGAAACCTTCTGCCGCAACCGGACAATTCGGCCGCTGCCCAGCTCGGTGACGTCGGCCCCCAATGACTGGCCGGTTGCCGGGTCGATGAGCGGCTCCCCTTCCTCAAAATAGAGGAGATGCATACCCCGCTTGATGCCGTTTGACGTCCCCACGCTGACCACCGCTTCATCTCCGGTCACCTTGACTACCCGTCCTTCGGCAAGGGGAAGGGCATCTTGCAGTTGGACCACGAGGGCCTTGCAAAGCGTTTCAAGATCCGCTGCCTCCGGCCCCTCAACGTAAACATCCTCGATGGTGACAAGTTTATTCGTTTGAAGCTCAGTAACATCGGCGGTGATCGTCATCGAGTTGGATCCGCTGTTAACCTTCGTTTTCAAGGTAAACTCGACGTCGTCGTCCTTGATGGCTCGACGGATCAGCGGTTTGAGGTCATCTCCGGGGGTATAGTCTATCCCGGTCCGGATCAGCCAATGGTCCGTATCGATGACCTGAAATCGGCCGCAGCCGGAAAGCCATTTAGCCAAAACGGTATCGATGGATTTCGGAGCTAGCTCCGATTTGTTGACTTCCAATTCGGAAGGCAGCGGCAGTATGGTCATCCGGGCGCCGGTCTCGAAGACCTTGGGCTGTTTTCTGATGATGCTCACCGTTCGGGAAGCCCGATTCCCGATCTGGTCGGCATAGTCGATGGTGAATGGGTTTTCCCCTGGCTCCAGTGAAACCAGGTAGCTTAGAAACAGATTGTGCCCAGGCCGCTTCAAGACCTTTTCGCCGTTGACCGAGACGCTTTGGACGCCGGACGGATCTTTGATACGGACGGCGAGCAATGCCTGATCAGTGAAAACCAGACGATTACGGGGCCATTTATTGATTTCGATCACGGGCGGCTCGGTATCCGTCGGCGGAATGTCTCGAGAGCGATCTGATGGCTCATCGGGGAACGCCATAGCCTCGAATTCGCCTGATGGCAGCGTTTTCTTGACCAGAATGAACTGGCCCCCCGCGTCCGTCGGCGATTTCATGCGGCCGATCACCGGCCGTTGCCCGCCTTCTTCGACCACCCGGTGCCAGATTTCTTTGTTGAACAGGTATTCGATTTCGGTGACCGGCTTCGGATTTTTGTGGAGGGCTTGCAACAGGTGATAGGCGAACCGGCTGTGACCTTCCCGCCCGAGGTCCTCGACCGGCTCGACGCCCCCCGACGCGATCACCTGGCGGGATGGCTTTCGAGCCAGCTCCAAAACCCGACGCTGAAAATCCGGATTGATGTCAGGATTGTCGGTTGGATGCCGGTCGAAGGGATCGGAGGGGATGGCGCGGTGGTCCCGTTGCCCTCGGGTTGTCATCTCGCTTTCTCCGGAGTTCGACTCGGCCCCGACGGAAGCAATTTGGCCCGGCCCCTGTTGGAGAAAGGTGCCGCTGTAGCACGAATCGGCAATAATCAGGACATGCCTGGCCCGGACGCTTTTGGCTCCTAAAATCTCCTTGACGGCGGAGTGGGTGAGCCAGGTGCTCTCGTCCTCTTTTTGGCCATCGACGGGAACCCAATAGCCATTCCCCGTAATATCATCAAGCTGGCCATGCCCGGCGTAAAAGACCAGAATGCTGTCCGGCTCCGCTGCCGCTTGGGCGACCCGTCGAATCTCATCCATGATTTTGGAATATGTGGCATCCTGGTTGGTCAATAAGACGATCCGGTCTCCGTCAAATCCGTAGTGGTCGATCAGGGTTTCCATTAAGACCTTGGCGTCATTGGCCGCCGTGGAAAGCGGGGACCAATGCTGATAATCATCGATGCCGATGATGACCGCATGATAGTGGCCCTCCGATCGAGCGCGACGGATCCGCTTTTCAGGGGTGTTGATGCCTCGGGGCCGGCTTGCCGCACCTGAGGCATCCGACAGGAGATGCCGGGATGCGAAAAGCTCACCCTGAGGCCATGGCGCGGTGGGCGTCGTCAGCGTCGATGCCTGGCCGACCGCAACGGCCGCAAGGGTTGAATTGCCGGCTTGATCGACCGCTTCGATTTGGATTTCCCGTTTGCCCGTCGCTATCCAGAGGGATTGATCGATGACGATTTCATCCACCGGACCGTCGAGTATCGACCGGCCATCCACCCGGATCTCGGAGATCCCGGATCGATCATGGGCATAGCCGGTCAGGCGGTGGGCGCCCCGTTCCGTTTCATCCGGCAAAAGGCCGTCGATATTGACGACGGGGCCGATCCGGTCCGAATGAATCCGACGGATAGCTTCGACCGACTTTCCGCTCAGGTCCCGAACATGGACGCGGATCTCGTTGTCGCCCAAGTCCAGGGGAATCGTTTCGGTGAAGGAGAGGGACTGCTGGGATAGGTCCATCCGGACGTCAATATCGTTGATCGACACCGACGATACAAAGGTGTCATCCCGAACCGTTCCCGTGACCGTCACCGTGAGGCCGTCCGTCAGGAGCCCATCGGCCGGGGCGTCGATGGTGATCGATGGCGGGTCGAGGTCGGCCTGGTGCTTGTCGATCCATTCTTTCCGGGCTCGATCCAGATAATAGCGGGCCTTGGCGGATGGCTCGGCGTTGAGGGACCGTTCCAGCTCCCCGATCGACTCGGTCCATTGGTCCTGGTGAAACAGGGTCACGCCGAGCTCCCGGTGAGGGAAATAGTCGATCAGGTGCCGGCCGTAGGTCCGGACCCGCCGCATGTCCCCGTCCCACTGGCTCAACGCTTTCCGGAAATCCCTTTCCGCTCGCCCCCAGAAGCCCCCGTCCGCAAAGGATTGTCCCCGTTCGTAATAATTCCACCACCGACCGCGAAAGGCCCCGTCGGTGACGCCGTAGAACTGCCCGTCCCGCTCGGCGGGCGGGTTGTCGGAGACCGCCCGACATCCGATCATGAATAACGGGATCAAAGCGACCACAAGCACGGCAACGCGCCGTATAAAAAGGAAACTACGGTTCATGGCGAAACGGAAAGACCTCCACGGTGGCTTCTGGAAATACGGTTTGGAGCGTTTCGGCATTGATCCGGTTTAGCCCTGCCAGTCGCTTTTCGATCTGGGGGATCTTGTCGGGTGCGGCCAAGAGAAGGAGGGTTTCCGTGCCCGGCTGATCATCGAGCTGAAATCCGCGCCGCCCCTCGCTCAAGACGATCGATTTTTGGGCTGAGACTCGGCTTGAATAGAGGTTGAAAAGGGCTCCGGAGCTGTCGAGCATGAAGACGTGGACGTAGGCATCGGCTTCAGGGGTTAATCGGACCTGGAAATAGTCTCCCGAATGGAGCACGTCGCCGGGGGTTACCTCGATGGCGGCGGCGGATTCTCCCCGGACCGGACCGGAAAAGCCGTCCGGGCTGGCCAGCATGGTCAAGTGAACGCCGATTTTCGTTGGGGGAGCGCCGTTTAGACCGCTGTAAACCCAGATCCCGACAATAAGGCAGAGGCCCACGGCGGCGGCGGCCAGGCCGGACAAAGCGAAAGGGGATCGGGGAGCGGAAAGCCGGTCCGAAAACCAGGTTTTTAATCGAGCGGTCCACGGCCCGGCTTTTGGGGAAGGAGCTGAATGGGCGCGATACTCGGCCAGACGGGAGCTTGCCCACCCGGTCGGATCGGCGGTCTCGTCATCGGTAGTGAGCTTATGGCGGATCGTTTCCAGCAGCCGGAGCGCCTCGTCGGTTCGGCCGAGGGCGCCGATCCGCTCGGCGGCGGCTCCGACGGCAAATCCGATTTTTTCGATGAGAAAACGGCCCGTTTCGTCATCCATATCGACGTCATCGCCGGCATCCGGGGCTTCGGGAAGCGATTCGGTCAGACGATTTCCGCCGGAGAGCAAGTGATCAATGGCGGCCTCGGTTCCCAACTCGGCCAAAGCGAGGGCCGAGTGCCAGCGTAGATGCGGGGAGCGGCGTTCGTCGTTCAACAGGCCGGCCAAGTCGCGGGCAAAGCGGGCCGGTTCTTCGGGATCGGTTCCCGCATACCGGCGAGCCACGTCGATGCCCCATTCCCGGACGGATTCAGGCTCATCCTGAGCGGCGGTGATACCCAGGGATATTAGGATGTCACGGGCCGCCGATGATTCGGAAAGTTGATTACCGGTCGATGTCAGCGTCCGGCGGACTTCGGGGGTATCGATATGGGCGCCGAGCATTTTCATCAATACGGCCAGGCAGTTATCATCAGTTTCCCGTTCCGCGACCGACAGAAGCCAGCTTTGGGACTCCGTGGTGAATTCGATCTCTTGGAATGATAGATCCAATAGGTATTGCATTCGCATCTGGGTATCTTGATCAAAGAAATTTTCGATTTTTATAAACGGCATTCCCAAGCAGCTCCTCTAATAGAATAATGTAGCTTATGAGATCGGGCGTGACAAATCAGTCGATTTTTTTGGGTCAGGCTCGCCCGAGGGCCGCAGTGATCCGTCCTGGAGCCACAGCTCAATGAATTCCACCACCAGCAAGGCATCCCCCTCATCCAGATGCCACCGTTGAGTGATAAACGCTTTCAGGCGGGTCTTTTGCTGCCGAGCCCTTGCTGATCGGGAATTCTGATCAGCAAGGGATTCATGAATGAAAGCATCCAGTTTCGTTTGGTTTCGGGCGAGATAAAGCGCTTTGTCGTGAATAATGATCCGATGAACGATATCCGACCGGATCGTTGCTTGTTCCGGATTGGGAGCGCAGTCGGCGCAGCCGTAGAGCTCATCAAAGGAAATTTCAGGGTGTTTGGCTTTGTCCTGGGACACCTCCAAGCCGATATCATGGATAATCGCCCGGTAATGGAGACTGTTGGTGATGAATGCGGAGATCAGCTTCAGCACATCCTGATCGGCTGTCGATGTCAGCCGATTCAAGTCAAACGATTGAATACACCCCATTACCCGGTCCCTGATGACGGCGCTACAACACTTCATCAGTTGGCCGCGGGTGATCTCGATCATGGTTGGATTACCCAGATAGAACGTTCCCACCTCATAAGTAAGCCGGCGCCGTAGCTTTACCCATAATTGCTTGATTTTATAATTCTCGCAAATAACCCGCCTGAGCAACTGATTCTTGTCCGCTTCCGTGATGGAACCGGACTGGCAGCTTGAAATCAGTCGATACAGGCTGATCTCCGGACCATCTTGACCCTTTGAAGTCGGCTTGGCGCGTCTCGTCCAGAGGTTGGCGCATAACTTATTGATTAACATGTTTTATCAGGTTGGTTGAAATTTTTTTTCGATTCATTTGTCACGCCGGTTCTTTCCTTGAGCATTGGAATAATAGAATGAAATGTTGAAGCTACCGACTGCTCAACTTCTTGGAGCAAGGTACCACAATAACTTTATACAGGGCAACTCAATAGATAGACGAAGAGCCGCTGAGGATTCTCTCAAAGTCAAATGTAAGGATTGAGATTGTCATGCTTATACAGATGAATGGCTATCTGTTATATGGAGACAGGGCTCATAAACGGTGAAATCACCAGATCATTGCCTGTTTCATGAATTAAAATATCGCATACAAGTTATGAGCAATCTCATTAATTCATATGATTACGGATCATCTGTGTTAGATATAGCAACGTATATTAACTGAATTTATAAATGGAGGTAAAGTCATGAGTATTAACAAGTCAACCCTATTTTTTTCTTTTATAATTGTTATCTTTTCGTTTCTTTTTGTTACCCCAATTATTTCTGTTGTACATGCTTCCCCATATGTAAGCATTATTGAGCCATCAGGTGGTTCCTATTGGGTTGGGGATGAAATGACAATCCGCTGGAATTCAACTGAGCAGCATCATTATTCGCTTGAGCTATATGAAGGAACGACAAGCGTGGGTATTAT
>CAZNLT010000248.1:0-6285 GCA_964573705.1 uncultured Desulfobacterales bacterium | reverse complement strand
GAGGACCGGGCAGGAAAAGACCGAGCTTGTCGAAGTAGGCGTTCGGCATGGCGATCATGACCCACTTGACTTTACTCATTCTCCAGGCTCCCTTTCGGGAGCACCCGGTTAAAAGGGCGTTGAGATGGGAGAAAAAGTGATTTCGCGCACCGCTTTTTGAAAACCTTGACGGTCTTGGAGTAAATACGAATGATGCTCCGGTATACGGATATTGCCATTGGGCCACATAGTCCTGCTTGACGTTATTCACGCTATGCGTTACTATCATCCCCAATGATTCGATCCTTTAAGTGCTCCGATACCGAGGCCCTTTCTAAAGGTAACCGTGTGAAGCGATTTGCCGGAATCGCCGCTGTTGCCCGCCGAAAACTGAGACAGCTTGAAATTGCCGCTCATCTCGAGGACCTGAAGGTACCGCCAGGTAATCGGCTGGAAGCGCTCAAGGGTGATCGAACCGGACGGCACAGCATCCGAATAAACCGTCAATGGTGCGTCTGCTTCCGATGGACGGAAGCCGGTGCCGAAGATGTTGAAATAATAGATTACCATTGAGGGGATATTACCATGGAAAAACTTGATCCTGTTACCCCGGGTGAGCTTCTGCGTGAAGACTTTCTAAAACCGATGGGCCTGAGTCAGTATCGACTGGCCAAAGAAATCGGCGTGCCGGCACAGCGCATCAGTGAGATCATTTCCGGCAAACGCTCTATTACTGCGGATACCGATTTAAGGTTATGCAAATTTTTCGGTCTTTCCAATGGCTACTGGCTTCGGGCTCAGGCGGCGCATGATACGGAAGTGGCCGAACGGCAAATGGGGGATTTACTCAGTAAAATAAGACCCTATACGGATGTCGTGACCCCACATGACAGTTCAGCCGATCATGATTCCCGCGGCGGCTGAGCTTTCGCGTCCGCGTGCACCTGCCAGTGCCGGCACTCATATTGAACAAACCGCCCAATAAAATTTTACTGCTCCGAGTACTGGTGACCCTGTTCGCCTCTCCGACCAGCCCGGCGGCGGGCGGTTTTTTCGTACGAGCGCAGATAACAAGATCATCCGCCCGGACAAAACGCAGCCCGCATTTGTCCAGCTCTTTGTAAGGGTCGTCCAATACCCCCTCCTGCAAGCACGTGCCTTTAAAATGCTCGATCCCTATGTTGAAAAACGCACGAATGGCTCTGAGAGGACTGGAGACCAGTGATGCCCGTGGTTACCCAATTTAACATAGGCACAAATATGAGATACATATAATGAGAGATTTATATGCGACCTGAAGAAATAAAGCAAAAAATTGAAGAATTGAATCTTTCTGAAAAATTATTGCTGATTGAAGATGTTTGGGACGCGATTGCGAAAAGCAATCAGGAACTTCCGATGCATGAATGGCAGAAAAGGGAGCTGGATAAAAGATATCGGGAGTATAAGGCCGGAAAGCAGAATCTTCATGATTGGCAATCCGTACACGAAGATATCAGGAATAGATTCAAATGATGCTCCGTTATACGGATAGATCAAGAGACGACTTGGCACTGTCTTTTGCCAGGTATGAACGCCAGTGGAGGTAAAGAACTTAAGCAAATAGATCCATTGGACTGATTTTTGGAGGTTTAAAATGTGGAATATGAACGAAGTTAAAAAAATAGAATATCAAAGAGGCCACGTTTACTATATTGAATTTGACGATGGCACTAAAGGAAATATTGATTTTTCGGGATATCTAAACCGAGGACCCGTATTCAAACCACTATCTGATTTAAACTTCTTTAAAAAAGCAACTATTGAAGGCGGTACAATAGCTTGGCCGAATGGTTTGGACATCGCTCCGGAAACGCTCTATGAAAAATGTGGGGGATAGAGAATAGTCTTAATGAACATAAATCAGGTTCATTTGAAAATTAACAAAACGCTAACCCGATCCTAATCATCCCCTAACCTTTCACTTGTAGGTTTCATGTGAGCATCACGGCCATCGCAAACGGAACAATGAAAGGATCAATCCTATTTTGTCGATTCAACCCCGCCTGAATCTCACCGAACGCCAGGCCCAGATCGCCGAAATGGTCCGGCAGCATGACTTTGTGAGTGTGGATCGGCTGGCCGCGCGCTTTCAGGTGACCCCCCAGACCATTCGGCGGGATTTAACCCTGCTCTGCGATGCCGGCATCGCACAGCGCCGCCACGGCGGGGTGCAGCGCCTGAACATCCCCGGAAACGTGGCCTACCATTTCCGGCAGATCCTCAACAGCGAGGCAAAGGTCCGTATCGCCCG
Organism: uncultured Desulfobacterales bacterium; assembly: GCA_964573705.1. Lineage (GTDB taxonomy): Bacteria > Desulfobacterota > Desulfobacteria > Desulfobacterales > Desulfococcaceae > JAABSQ01. The sequence goes on along the minus strand of CAZNLT010000248.1, from coordinate 4,013 downwards.
CCAGGTGGCCCACCAAATCCCCAACGGCGTCTCCCTGGCCTTCAGCATCGGCACCACCCCCGAGATGGTGGCCAAGGCCCTGATCCACCATGAACGGCTCCGGATTTTCACCAACAACCTCCATGTCGCCATGCTGGTCTGCAGCAATCCGACCTTTGAAGTCACCGTGGCCGGGGGCCGGCTTCGAAACGAAGACCGGGATGTGATGGGAACCGGGATGGAGGCCCTGTTTCGGGCGTACAAGGTGGACATCGGCATCTTCGGCGTGGCCGGGGTGGACGAGGACGGCACCCTCCTCGATTTTTATGAGGAAGAGGTCCGGGCCCGCCAGATCATTCTGGCCCACAGCCGACGGTCGTTTCTGGTTCTCGACCACACCAAATTCGGCCGCCCCGCCCATGTCCGCGGGGGACGCATCCAGGATGCGGCCGCGGTGTTCTGCGACCAACCGCCGCCGGATTCCATTGCGGCCCTGCTGGCCCAATCCGGCGCCGAACTGGTGGTCTGCACCCAGGAGGGCGTGAATGCCTGATATCCGGATTCAGAATCTGGCCAAGCATTGGGGGACGGTCCGGGCCGTGGACGATATCTCCTTCCAGGTCAAGGGAGGAAGCCTCACCGTTCTGCTAGGCCCCTCCGGATGCGGAAAGTCGACCCTGCTTCGACTGATCGCCGGTCTGGAATCGGTGTCCGCGGGGCACATCCATATCGGGGAGCAGGAGATCACCCACCTCGACCCGTCCCGACGCGGGGTCTCCATGGTGTTTCAGTCCTATGCCCTGTTTCCCCATCTGAATGTCCGGGAGAACATCCTGTTCGGGCTCAAGGTCCGAAAGGTGGCCCCGGAGGAGCAGAACACCCGGCTTCAGGAGGCCGCCCGAATGGTGGGCCTGGAGGGGCTGCTTCACCGAAAGTCGGCCCAGCTGTCGGGCGGGCAGCGCCAGCGGGTGGCCTTGGCCCGGTCGATTGTGTCCCGCCGGCCGGTCTGCCTCATGGACGAACCCCTGTCCAACCTGGACGCCAAACTCCGCACCGAGATGCGGGATGAGATCCGTGCATTACAGCAGAAACTGGGCCTGACCATGGTCTATGTCACCCATGACCAAGTGGAGGCGATGACCATGGCGGATCAGGTCGTCCTGCTGAACGAGGGCCGGATGGTGCAGATGGGGCCCCCGGAATCGCTGTACGAGCATCCCGACACCCTGTTTTGCGCCCGGTTTATGGGATCTCCGCCCATGAATCTGCTCCGGATCGACGCCATTCAGGACCCCAAGACCCTCGCCGAGATCGGATGCGATTCGACCGGCGCCGACACCATTCCCGGCGGGTTCATCGGGGTGCGTCCCGAAAAGGTTCGAATCGGAGATCGGGGGCTGCCGGTCACGGTGGCCGCCGTCGATTACCTGGGGTCTGAAACGGTGCTTCGCCTGCGCCATGGCCGGCAGGTGCTGTTTGCCAGAATACCCGGCGGGGGGGCCATCGCGCCGGGCGATTCCCTGCAGGTCAGCTGGCCTGCGGAGGCGGTTCACCGGTTCACTGAGGACGGGGTCCGCCGGGAATCGGACTAAACCGCCCTTCGGCGGCGGGTCCGACCGGGCCTTCCGGACCGACGGTTCACCCGCCGCCAGCAAACCCCCCGGACAGTCCGGCGCCCGACGCCCCTGTCCGGATTTCATCCAACCCGTTTAATGGAAGAAGGAGGAAATGACATGTGTAATCCCATTCGTCGTCTGATCCTGGTGATCCTGGGAATTCTCTGCCTGACCGCCGCACCGGCCCAGGCCAAAACCGAGTTGACCCTGTACTATCCGGTCGCGGTGGGCGGACCCCTCACCCAAATCGTGGACGGCATGGTGGCCGACTTCATGAAGGCCCATCCGGACGTCCAGGTCAACGCCATCTATGCGGGCAATTACAATGACGCCCGAATCAAGGCCATCGCCGCCCTTAAAAGCGGACAGCCGGCCCAGCTCTCGGTGATGTTTTCCATCGACATGTATGAACTGATCGAACAGGATGCCATCGTTCCCTTCGACGACATCGTCGAAACCGAGGCGGAAAAGGCCTGGCTCGACTCTTTTTATCCCACCCTGATGGAAAACGGGCGCACCGCCGGCAAAACCTGGGGCATCCCCTTTCAGCGGTCGACCATCGTCATGTATTACAACAAAGACGCCTTTCGGGCCGCCGGACTCGATCCGGACCAGCCGCCGGCCACCTGGGATGAGATGGTGGCCATGGGGAAAAAACTGACGGCGGCGGACGGCTCCAAATGGGGGGTGATGATCCCCTCCACCGGCTACCCCTACTGGATGTTCGGCGCGCTGGCCATGCAAAACGGCCAGGTCCTGATGAACGGGGACGGGAACCGGACCTATTTCGATGATCCGGCCGTCATCGAGGCCCTCCGGTTCTGGAAGGACCTGGGCACGCAGCATCGGATCATGCCCGAGGGGACCATCGAGTGGGGCACCCTGCGCCAGAACTTTCTGGAGGGAAAGACCGCCATCATGTGGCATTCCACCGGAAACCTGACCGCGGTCAAAGAAAACGCCCGGTTCGACTTCGGGGTGGCGATGCTGCCGGCCAAGGTCCGCCGCGGCACCCCCACCGGCGGAGGGAATTTTTACATCTTCAAGAAAACCACCCCCGAAGAACGGAAAGCGGCCATGCAGCTGATCCGGTTCATGACCAGCCCGGAACGGTCGGCCGAATGGTCCATCAAGACCGGGTATATGGGGGTCAGCCCGGCCGCCTATGAGACCCCCCGGCTGACCGAATATGTGAAGGAATTCCCCTATGCCGCGGTGGCCCGGGACCAGCTCGAATATGCCACCGCCGAGTTGTCGACCTACCAGACCGGCCGGGTGCGAAAGGGCCTGGACGATGCCATTCAGGCCGCCCTGACGAACGCCAAAACCCCGGAGGCGGCCCTGAAGGAGGCCCAGGCCACCGCCGACCGGCTGCTGAAGCAGTACCGGTAACCGCCGGCCGATGAGGAGCAGGGGCCTCTCGCCGGGGCCTTTGCTCGATTCCGGCCGCTTTTTTCGAACGGAAAGCGGACCCATGCAGTCGAAAACCATGCACCATGTTCTGGGATGGCTGTTTTTGATGCCGGCCGCCATCCTCCTGATCGGCTTCACCCACTATCCGATGGTGGCCACGATTATCGACAGCCTGTTTTCCAAGGCCACCGCCATTCGGCCGTCCCGGTTCGTGGGGTTGATGAATTACGAACGGATGGTGGAAGATCCCATTTTCTGGAAGGTTCTGGGCAACAACCTCTGGTTCGCCCTGGGCACCATCCCCACCGCCATCGCCCTGGCCATCGGAATGGCCCTTCTGGTCAACCGCGCCCTGCCGGGGCGCGCCATGGTGAGGATGGCCTACTTCACCCCGACCATCCTTCCTATGATCGCCGTGGCCAATATCTGGCTCTTTTTCTATACCCCGGATATCGGACTGATCGACCAGATCGCCGCCTGGTTCGGCATGGGCGGGCACAACTGGCTCGGGGACCCGGATACCGTGCTCCCCGCCATCATTCTCATGACCATCTGGAAGGAGGCCGGCTTTTTCATGATTTTCTACCTGGCGGCATTGCAGACCATCCCCCCGGAGCTGGGAGATGCGGCCCGGCTGGAGGGATCCACGCGGTGGCACTATTTCCGGCGGGTGCTGTTTCCGCTCCTGATGCCGACCACCCTGTTCGTCCTCATCAATGCGGTTCTCAACTCCTTCAAACTGGTGGACCACCTGTTTGTGCTGACCAAGGGCGGGCCGGACAATGCCAGCAACCTGCTGCTCTATTATATTTTCGAATCGGCCTTTTCCTATTTCGAAACCCATTTTGCGGCGGCCCTCACGGTGGTTCTTCTCGGACTCCTGGCGGTCCTGGCCCTGGCCCAGTTTTTTATGCTGGACAAGCGGGTCCACTACCGATGACCCGCACCGAACCGCCCTTTCGGATCGACAGGGCCATCGAAACCGCCGCCGCCTGGCTTCTGGCC
>CAZNLT010000247.1:0-6394 GCA_964573705.1 uncultured Desulfobacterales bacterium | reverse complement strand
TCGTTTCACGTGACTGGAGTTCAGACGTGTGCTCTTCCGATCTGGGAAATCGGCCGAACGCCGGTTTCCGGCAGCATCCGAACCCAAGGAATTCGAGGCGCTGCTGGAGGCCTTTCCGGCCATCGTATTCATCAGCCGTGATCCGGATTGCAGAGAAATGATCGGCAGCGGCGCCGCCTATGAATACTTGCGGGTTCCCCAGAACAAGAACATGTCCAAATCCGCGCCGAAGGGGGAGGCGCCCGGCTCTTACCGCCTGATGCGGAATGGAAAGGAAATCCCGCCTGAAGAGCTGCCGATGCAGAAAGCCGCCGCCACCGGAGAGCCGGTATGCGATTACGAACTGGAAGTGGTCTTTGAAGACGGAACCAAAAGGACCATGCTGGGCAATGCGGTACCCCTGTTTGATCAAAAGGGAGACGCTTATGGAACGGTTTCAGCCTTTTTGGATATTACTGAACGAAAAAAAGCCGAAGCGAAAATCCGGAACCTGGCCCGCTTTCCGGATGAAAACCCGAACCCGGTGCTTCGGGTGAATGACCAGGGGCGACTGCTGTACGGCAATTCCGCAAGCAGCTCAGTGCTCGCTTGTTGGGGGGTTGAAATCGGGGAGACCCTGCCGGCGGAATGGACCGGAATCGTTCTGGAAGTGCTCACCTCCGGATCTCCGAAAAGCCGGGATATCATCTGCGGCGAAAAAATCTATCAATTCTGCTTTGCGCCCTTTCCGGAAGCCGGGTATGTGAACCTGTACGGTCAGGATATCACCCGACGTCTTCGGACGGAAAAGGCCCTGGATCTTGAGCGCGAACTGTTTCAGATCATTTTCCGATCCATCCCGATTATGCTCACCGTCTATGATCCCACCCTGAAAATGGTCCACCTGAACCAGGCGCTTTACGACATCACCGGATGGACCGAAGCGGATGTGCGGGAAAAAGGGATCATGGAACTGGTGTATCCGGACCCGGAGTATCGACGGAAGATTGCCGATTACATGCAATCCCTTCAGCCGGGGTTCAAGGACATTCAAATCACCTGCAAAGACGGCACCGTCAGAGAAACCAGCTGGGCCAATATCCGGATCTCCGACGGCAGACAAGTGGGGATCGGCGTCGACATCACCGAACGCAAAAAGGCGGAAGAAGCCCTTCGGCAGTTGAACGAAACCTTGGAGCAGAAAGTCGCCGAACGCACCGCATTGGCCGACTTCAGGGCAAGGCAGCTTCAGTCTCTGGCCGTAAAATTGATCCAAGCCGAGGAGCAGGAACGCCGGCGAATGGCTGAGGTCCTTCATGATGACCTTCAGCAGATACTGGCAAGCGCCCGGATTCAATTGCAGACGGCATCGCACAAGCTTCCGGATTCGGATATCTTACACAATGTGGAACATCTGCTGGAAGAGTCCATCGACAAGTCACGCCGGGTTTCTCATGAACTGAGCCCGCCGGTGCTGTATCATGCCGGGCTGGTGGACGCCCTCAAATGGCTGATTCGAAAAACGGAAGAGCGGTTCGGTCTTTCAGTGGAATTGACCACCCATTTAGAGAAACCATGCGAAAATGAATCCATCAAGACCTTTTTGTTTCGCGCCGTTCAGGAGCTTCTTTTCAACGTGTTCAAACACGCGGGGGTAAAAACGGCCCGGGTAGATCTTTCCGAATCCGACGGGTGCATCATCATTACCGTCGCCGACCGGGGCGAGGGCTTCGAACCCGGCATCCTGAAGACCTCGACGGCGGAAACCGGATTGGGGCTGCTGAGCCTTCGGGAGCGGGCTCAATATCTTGGCGGAGACTTAGAAATCGAAAGCCATCCGGGAGATGGTGCTTCCTTCACCCTGAAAGTTCCCCTCAGTTTGGAAATCACCGAAGAACCGGGTTGTAATGAGATTTCAGATAATGCGGATCATCCGACTGAGTTGAACCCGGTGGAATTGAACCCTGAGAAAAACATCCGAGTCCTGTTTGCCGAAGATCACCAAGTGATGCGGCAGGGTCTGATCCGAATGATCGCCGACCAGCCGAACATTCAGGTGGTCGGCGAAGCGGCCGATGGCCGGGAGGCGGTCGAGATGACCCGCCGGCTGCGGCCGGATGTGGTGGTGATGGACGTCAACATGCCGACAATGGACGGCCTGGAGGCCACCCATCGGATCACAGCCGAGTTCCCCGAAGTACGGGTGATCGGATTGTCGATGTTTATGGATAAAGAGGTCGGGCGGGCCATGCGCGAGGCCGGAGCGGAGACGTTCGTGAGCAAAACCGGATCTTCGGACGAATTGTTGAAGGCGATTTACGGGATTCGAAACGGCTCCTGAAGGCTGAAGATCCCCCCGAGCAAAGGTATGATCCCCTTCTTCCGAAACCAGAGGTGATTCCCCGCCCCTGCGCACATTCGATGCCGATTTCCGGGTTCAGAATTCCTTATAGATATCCTCCTCAAAGGGAATCACCTGGTGCGGGTCTCGGGCCGCCGCATCATCCGCCGGGGCCGGGTGCACGGGCCGCCGGCGCCGCCCGTTGCTTATCCGACCTCTCTTCAACCCTATCTTGAAGCACCGGCCTCTTCATATAAAGGTAAACCCGGACTGCTGTTTCTGGCCCTGTGCGCCGATCTGGCCGGCCAATTCGAATTTATTCAGCAGACCTGGCTCAACAATCCCAAACACGCCGATCTCTACGATGAAGTCGACCCTATCGCCGCCGGAGACGGCATCCCCGAAGACCATCACCATTTTTCCATCCCCAGAGACCCGATTCGACGGCGGATCACCGGCATCAAAAAATGGATCACCATTCGGGGCGGCGGATATTTTCTGCTGCCGGGAAAGGCCGCGCTTGACCACTTATCCGGGTGATCGAAACAACCGTTCGCCTTTCATTTACGTCGATCGTTTTCAAAATCGGGAATTTTTTGAATCACTTCGCACGGGATTAAGGAGGGCAGATGGACAAGTACAAAACCTGGGAGCTGACCCTGAAATCCATCGTCATTTCAGGCAGCCTGATCGCCGCCTTTTGGGCCGTTTACACCTACAACGATACCAAGGAAAAAGAATTCTATACCTACTACTGGAACCAGAAACTGGAACTGTTTCTGGAGACCAGCCAGGCGGCCTCGGAGATCGCGACCACCGAATCGATGGATGAATTTCGAAAAGTGCGATCGGTACCGGTTCATGATGCGCTCCGAAAAAACCTGATTTTTCAACTAAAGCCCAAGGGAATCTCGGGTGACCGGACCTACGATCCCGTCGACCTTCAAATCATGTTGCCGCTGCCATTCGCTAACCGCCTGTTCAGTGGCAGGGCCAAAGATTCCATCGACGTTGAGATCCATGCCGTGCTCTTTAAGCGCCTGTTGAACGGCTTTGACATCATCCCCCCGCAGAAAAGGGGTTCTTAGACGCAAGAGCCGCATTTCGTCGGATTCAGAACCGGCCCGGGGATCGCCTGGTTCAGACAGGGCCGTCTCATTCACCAAAACTCCGCGGCAGATAAATGGTAACGATAGCTCCCAGTTGCCGTCTTCAATAAGCCCCCGAAACGCATCCATTCGATACACCGTTTTGTGCAGAAGGGTGTTGGAATGATGGGCAAGCCAGTCCCGGCGCACCTCGATATACCGCTGTATCCAATCCTTTTCACCGATATCCGGGGTTTTGCCAAACCGCTCCTCGGTGCGATCCTTCATCCGCTGCCAGGATCCGTGAACTCTACTGTCGTAAACGACGCCTATCCCGAGGGCAAGGGAGACCCCGATGGACTGAGCCGCATTCACTGCCGGATTCCAATAAACGGAATCGAAGAATCGATCCTGCACCTCCTGCATGACCGGATCTCGACCGGCATCCCGAAGCAGTCGCCGAAATGTCATATCCTGGTCGAGATTGACGTCCCGATCTTCCAGACGACCCATATACGGCGTCAGGTCTTCGGCAAATTCGGCACCGGCCGATTCGCAGTAACTTTTTATCAACAGATACAAATTGCCGCTGGCCAGGGTGGCCTGAGAGCGACCGTAGGTGAGATGACCGGTATCTCCATGAAGAAGGGTCACCTTGCTGTAATCACCCATTATTTTACTGGTTTCAAAAATATTGACGATGGCCTGGGCCGCTTTTTTTTGCATTTCTGTCAGCATGAATAATCCTCCGCCCATCAGTCCCCGGTCCGAAGCATCAAGGTGACCACCTCCATAACACCGGGAACTTCTGAGAATTTAAGAAGTGCTTTCCCAAGGTCAGTTGAAGAATTTGCAGCCACATGAAGAATAATACCCCCTCCAGGAACCTTTCCCACCACCAAATGCTTCGCATTCATGAGAGATACGCCCTTTAGGTTATCTTCGTCCAAAAATTGTCCTTGTTTTTCATGGATCAAAACCAAGCTTTCAACCATTTCATTTCCTCCTTTGCAAAGATTCACCGACTCTCACAACCGTCCCGGTTTGCGCCAGTATGCATTATGTTCTTCGTTCCGAATAGTCGTTTCTCCTCTGTCCGCAGTTTACCCTTTCTATTTCAATTCAGACATTTCTGAAGACCACCATCCTTCTCCGGATGGGCTGAACCAATCGCCCTCGCGGCAGGAGGTAAGACGGCGACATCGCAATCCGGTATTTTCTTCCCCGCCCCATGGGCGTTTTCTGGACAATTTCACCAGTGTGGAAATCAATAAAGAGCAGAAAATTTTATTTTGGGCTTGCTGACAGTCCTGATATGATCACCGGAAAAATCGGGAAACCGATTCTCCTCCAGTACCCCCTAAGCTCCAGTGAGGAACATTAGGGGGTATTCATACCTCCGGTTTAGAGGATCTGAAATCCGATATGCGGATAATTTTTACCTGCAATTAGGACCTCTTAATCCGCCCTGAAACAGAATGATTCCCAATCATAACCATCCCATTCCCCGGTATTTCTATGAAGCAAATCGATCAACCCGGGCGGTTTCGCATTGAAACTGCCCACGATGGTTCGATCTTGGGCCCTCAACCTGATGAATCCGCAATCGATGCCGGTGGGTATGGTGATGGAACCGAGAAGAACATTGGTTCCGGCGGGCACGGTGCCTTTGCCGTTCAGGTAAGAAAGACCTTCATCGTAAAAGTGGCTGTCAATGGGCGACAGGCCGCCGCCGTCTCCATGCCAATGCAAGGCATAAGACAAGAAGTGTTCATCCCTGATCTCGCCGACGATTTCAATATCGCGTTCATCGGCCGGTATATCGCACTGATCCTCAAATTCGCCCTTCAAAACAATATCAGGTCGATTGGAATGGTTATGCGGACTTGTATTGTCCAAAAACACCGGTACGACCGGACTCATCAGGGCTGTGCCCGGGGCGCCTGATTCGCGCAGCGTGAGACGCAACAGGTGCTCGCCCTCTTTGCCCCGGGTATTCCAGGCATTCAGAGTTTGAAAGGCCGCATGGGTTCTGCAATAATCGGCAAGAGAAATCGCGGAGTGAAGGATCCAAGGAAACGATCTCCGTAGAAAAAAGATTGACCGCGACATTTTCAATGGGGTCCGAGCCGACGGCAAATGCGTCGACACCGAAATCGACACCGCGGTTTGGAATACCCGCCGGAAGTCCGGGAAGGAAATTGCCGTTGGACACAACGATATTTCCGTTTCTTGCCGACAGCAGATCACCATCCAGAAAAGAAGGACCCTGGCGGCCCGGCCCGGTGCCCTCGGTCGAGAAGTGGATATCGACCTCCAGGGATGTCAAGAGCTCGATCAGCAATTCGGGATTTTCAACAAAACGCTCTCGACCCGCGGCCTTTATCCTTCCCAGCAGCGCTAAGATTCTCTCCTTTTCACCCACAAACTGGACGGCATCCAAGCCGATGTCCTGTCCCTTGGGCAATTTAAATTGCGCCGTCAGGGCACTGTTGGGCAAAATAGCCCCGGTCGTGGTCAATAGGTCTCCGGCGGTAAACCTGCCCTGCGGGTCATCCAGGTCTGTTGAAAAGGCAATCATCCGCTGCCCCGGTTCGATCACATCGACCGCATCCAATCCGAGATCGACACGAATTTCGAAAATCCGGAGAAGTTCATGGTTGCGGGCGCAAACCGTCACCCTGCCGGTTCCCGGAAAATCGGGTAAACTCAGCAGGTCTCCGTCGGAGATGATCGGATTGCCGTCCGGAGGCTCCGGACCCCGGGTGACGAAATCTTCTTCCGTTGAAAATACAAGTCCCTGACATAATTCGCTTTGTCCATAAGCCGGCATGGTGATGAAAACGATAGCCAAAAAGAAAGACAACATGGCCCACCCCAATTTTGAGTTTCCTTTTTTGAATTGTTTCATATCATTCATTTTCTACCCTCCTTATTATGAAATAAAACCACCACCTCTGGTGGTGGACCCCAAGAGGTTCTACCG
>CAZNLT010000246.1:0-6484 GCA_964573705.1 uncultured Desulfobacterales bacterium | reverse complement strand
AAGGAGGTCCGATCTTGATTCATGAATTCGAAGCGGTGATCGTCGGGGCCGGCGGGGCCGGGCTCTATTCGGCCCTGGAGGCGAGCAAGAATGCTAAGACGGCGGTGTTGTCGAAGGTCTACGCCACCCGAAGCCACACCGGGGCGGCCCAGGGCGGGATCAGTGCGGCCTTGGGCAATGTGGAAGAAGACAAGCCCGAGTGGCACGCCTTTGACACGGTCAAGGGCGGCGACTACCTGGTGGACCAGCAGGCGGCCCTGATTCTGGCCGAGGAGGCGGTGCAGGCGGTCTATGATCTGGAAAACCGGGGGCTGCCCTTCAACCGCACACCGGAGGGCCGAATCGACCAGCGGCGGTTCGGCGGCCACACCCGCAATTTCGGAGAGGCGGCGGTGCGCCGGGCCTGCTACGCCGCAGACCGGACCGGCCATATGATTCTGCAGACCCTGTACCAGCAGTGCATCAAAAATAAGGTTCAGTTCTTTGATGAGTTCCAGGTCCTGGATGTCATCCTCGACGGAAAACGATGCGGGGGCGTGGTGGCGGTGGAGTTGAAAACCGGTGAGGTCCACATCTTCAAGGCCAAGGCGACCCTGTTTGCCACCGGCGGGTTCGGGCGCATGTTCAAGATCACCTCCAACGCCTATGCCAACACCGGCGACGGTCCGGCGGTCCTGGCCCGGCGGGGGGGGCCCCTGGAAGACATGGGGTTTTTCCAGTTCCATCCCACCGGCATCAAGGATATGGGCATCCTGATTTCCGAGGCGGTGCGGGGCGAAGGGGGTCAACTTTATAATAGAGACGGCGAGCGGTTCATGGAGCGGTATGCCCCCACCCTGCTGGACCTGGCGCCCCGGGACATGGTCTCTCGGGCGATCATGACCGAAATCAACGAAGGCCGCGGCATGCGGGGCGACAAACGGATCGACGACTACGTCCATCTCGACGCCACCGGCATCGGCAAGGAAATCATCATGGCCAAGCTGCCGGACATCACCGAATTCTGTAAAACCTATCTGGATGTGGACCCGTCCGAAAAGCCGATCCCGGTCCAGCCCACGGCCCATTACGCCATGGGCGGCATCCCCACCGACACCCACGGCCGGGTGGCGGCGGACGGATCGGGCGGCATGTACGAGGGGCTCTATGCCGCCGGCGAATGCGCCTGCGTCTCGGTGCACGGCGCCAACCGGCTGGGCACCAACAGCCTGTTGGATCTGGTGGTCTTCGGGCGACGGGCCGGGATTCACATCGCCGACTATGTCAAAAATTCCGACATGCCGAAAATCGACGAAAAAACAGCGGATGATTCGAGACAGCGGATTGCAGAGCTGACCGACGGCCAAAAAGGCCCCCACGGCGAATCCCTTCGAGAAACCATGCAGATGGAGATGATGGAAAAAGTCGGGGTCTACCGCACGGAAGATAAAATGGCCGAAGCGGTCGACACCATCGCCGATCTTCGGAACCGGTACCGAGAGGTGCGGATTCAGGATACCGCCAAATCCTTCAACACCGATCTGCTCGACATTCTGGAATTGGGCAATCTCCTGGACCTTTCCCTGATCACCGCCGAATCCGCCAAAAATCGACAAGAGAGCCGCGGGGCCCATTCCCGTGAGGATTTTCCGGACCGGGACGATAAAAACTGGCTCAACCATACCCTGGCGTATCTGGAAGGGGATTCGGTCCGCATCGATTTCAAGCCGGTGGACACCTCCAGATGGGAGCCCAAGGCCCGCACCTACTGAGCCTTCGAATGTCCGTTTGTTTCCAATGAATACGGATTTACATAGGACAAGGAGTTTTGGATGAAAATCATTCTCAAGATCAAGCGTTTCAATCCGGAAACGGATTCGGAGCCCTATTTTAAAAGCTACGAGGTCGAAGCGGAACCGAACGACCGCCTGTTGGACGCCCTCATGCATGTCAAACGGTATCAGGACGGCACCCTCGGTTTTCGCAAGAGCTGCGCCCACGGGGTGTGCGGATCGGATGCCATGGTCATCAACGGCAAGGATCGGCTGGCCTGCAAAACCCTGGTCAAGGATGTGGCCGAAAAAGGCGGCGCCGAGATCACCATTGAACCGCTTCGCCATTTCCTCATTCAGCGGGACCTGATCGTGGATCAGACCGTGTTTTTCGATAAATACAAATCGGTCAAGCCGTTTCTCATCAACTCCGAACCGGTGGCGGAAAAGGAACGGCTGCAATCCCGGGAAGAGCGGATGGCATTTGATGACGCCACCAACTGCATCCTCTGCGCCGCCTGTTTTTCCGCCTGTCCGGTGCTGGACAAGAATCCGGCATTTTTAGGACCGGCGGTGATCGCCCAGGCCAGCCGCTTCAACGACGACAGCCGGGATCAGGGATTTGAAGAGCGGTTGCCGGTGCTGGACAAACCCGACGGGGTCTGGCCCTGTGAAAACCAGTTTGAGTGCACCCGGGCCTGCCCCCGCGGAATCAAAGTGACCAAACTGATCAATCAAACCAAACGACGAATTCAGAAACATAAGGAAACCGAGGGGAAGGAGTAATTCCGAATTCCTCAGCCTGGTTGGATTAGTGGGTCCGATCTGTTCATGTTCGAGATTGCGGAAAACCAGCGGCACGGCATCGATAAAATCCATCACTTTAGGGGAGGTAACGCATGAAAAAGATTTTGATCGCCTATGACAGCAAAACCGGCAGAACTGAAAAGATGGCGGAATACATTGCGGAAGGGATACGGTCGGACGGAAACGAGGCGACGGTGAAAAAAATATCGGATATTCCGGATGAAAAAGAGCTGGCGGAATACGATGCCTACCTCTTCGGCTGCCCCACCTATTTCAAGGACATCACCGAAGACATGAAAAAGTTTCTCTTCACCGCCAAAGAGGCCGGGCTGAAGGGGAAGGTCGGGGGCGCTTTCGGCTCCTATACTCACCTGGGCAATGCCCCCAGAATCATCCATGATACCATGGCCTATGTGTATGAAATGAGCATGGCGGATATGGGAGAACTGAACGTCAAAGAACAGGTGCTCGATTCAGGAAAAGGGAACGAACCCTGCGTCGAATTCGGCAAATCCTTCAGTCAGCGGCTCACCTGAGATGACGGATGCCGATCCCGTCCTCTGCGGGATCGGCCAAATACCAGCCCGCTTGGAATCGTTCTACAGCACCCCCAGGCGACGGCTTCCGTCCCTATGACTCAGGGGTGGATGATATCTTGCCGGCGTCCCTGGAAAGGCTTCAAAAATCCGGAGAATAGCGAGGCCGCCCCAAGCATATTTTCCCGGGCCGGAAAGCTGTTTGAGCGACAGCGAGTTCTTGCCGGTCCGGGAAAATATGCTTGGGGCGGCCGAAGCGGTGATGACGGCCGGTGTTAAAAAAAATAAGCACGAATACTTATTTTGCGCTCACGAAGGGGACTTGAGTTCTCGGCGGAACCTCAACAGGCGGGCGGCTCATGAAGAAGATTTCGGACCCGAGGAACCTTCGATATCCACGATTTTCAGGGTGTCCCCCCAGTAATCCTTGGACTTGCAGGTGGCGATGTTCATCATCTTTCGGGTCAGATCTCCGATCCGATCGACCCCGTCCTTAATTAATTTGAGGACCTCCTGGTTGGGATCATCTTCGGGCAAATCCATGATCAGCATTTCCGCATACCCGCTCACCACCTGCAGGGGCTGATTGAGTTCATGGCAGACCCCGCCCGCCATTTCGATCACCCCCTGAAGCTTTTCCTGCCGGGCCAAGGCCGTGAGCAGTTCCAGCATTCGCCGCCCCACTTCGATTCGGGCCTTCAGTTCCGTCTGATCGTAAGGTTTGGACACATAATCATCCGCACCGGCCTCCAGCCCCTGAACAATATCCACACGATCGCCCCTGGCGGTCAGAAGAATCAGATACAGCGGCTGCACCCGTCTCTGAGCCCGCAGCCGGCGGCAAAGATCGATCCCGCTTTGACCGGGCATCATCCAGTCGAGAATCGCAAGCCGGGGGGCGTCCTTGCTTTGCAGCGCTTCCCAGGCGGCGTCGCCGTCTTCGGTAGCGACGACCTCATACCCCCATTTTTTCAATACCGCCTCCAGCAGGGTTCGAGAGGTGAGGTCGTCTTCGGCGATCAAAATTCGCTTCATAAAAAGTCTCCGAGATGATCCGTAAATTGGCTGAACCGCTTTTCCAGTTCCGGAACCAGAGCCGCAATGTCTTCGATTCGGTCGGCGGACTCCATGTTTTGGGCCGTCCGGTTCATGGCCGACCCGCTGACATTGGCGCACGCGCCTTTGATGTGGTGGGCCTGAGCCCGGGCGGATACGAGTTGGTTCCGACCAATCATTTTCTTTAATGCTTCGATCTGGCGCGGCATATCCTCCATAAAAACGGCCATGATCTGCCGGGCCAGCCCCTGGTCCCCCATGACCCGGGAAAGGAAGGCATCCCGATCGAAGACCGAAACGGAATCATCGGTAGCGGAAAGCGGCTCATGGGGGCCGTTTTCGATTTTCAGCCCGGTTTCCGAAGATTCCGGCGACAGCCATTTCTCCAGCATCTCCGACACCCTCCGGGGAGAGACCGGCTTGGCCAGATAATCACTCATCCCGACTTCCAGGCACCGGTCCCGGTCTCCCTGCATGGCGTGGGCGGTCATGGCGATGATCGGCACCCGGCGGTTCAGCACCGGCGAGTCCGGAGAGCGGATCAGGGCGGTGGCTTCGAAACCGTCCAGCTCCGGCATCTGGCAGTCCATGAACACCAGATCATAGGGAATCTGTTCCAACGCCTTCACCGCCTCCCGACCGTCGGCCACGGCATCCGCGCCGTAGCCCATCTTCTGAAGAATGGACAGGGCCACCTTCTGGTTGACGATATTGTCTTCGGCCAGAAGTATACGGGTGCGCCGCCGCCGGGCTTCGCTGATGGTGTATCGGGTGATCAGGGACGGTTGCCGACCTGTGGAACGGGAGGAGACCCCATGAATCACCTCGGCGAGGCAGTCGAACAGCAGGGACCGTTTGACCGGTTTGGTCAAATACCCGTGAAACCCGGCCTGTTTGAATTTTTCAGCATCCCCCCGCATCCCGATGGAGGTGAGCAGAATCAAGCGGGTCGTTTTCAGGTCCGGGTCGGATGAGATGGCGGCGCCGAGCTGCCGGCCGTCCATGCCGGGCATGTGCATGTCCAGAATCACCACCCCGAAGGGATCTTTATTCTGATGGGCCTTCCGGAGCAGATCCAGGGCCTGGTCTGCGGAGTCGGTGATCTCATGACGGATTTTCCAGCTGTCCAGCATGCCCGAAATCACCAGCCGGTTGACGGCGTTGTCATCCACCGCCAGAATGCGGACGCCCTGTAACGAATCCTTGCCGGGCCCCGGCGCCGAATCCATCTCCCGGGCCGGCAGCGGCTGTTTGCCGAAGACCGCCGAAAACCGAAACTCGGCGCCCGCCCCCGGCTGACTGGTCACCTCGATTTTTCCCCCCATCATTTCGCAAAGCCGTTCGGAAATGGACAGCCCCAGCCCGGTGCCGCCGTATTTGCGGGTGGTGGAGCTGTCCGCCTGGGTAAAGGCTGAAAAAATCTCCTGCTGCTTGTCTTCCGGAATCCCGATTCCGGTATCCCGAACGGTAAACCGCAATACCGCCTGATCCGGGTCCTCTTCCACCAGGTCCACGATGACGGCGATGTCCCCCTGCCGAGTGAATTTGACCGCATTGCCCCCCAGGTTGTTGAGGACCTGCCGAAGCCGCCCCGGATCTCCCCGCAGCAGCCCGGGCACCTCCGGCCGCACCAGGCAGTTGAATTCCAATCCCTTCTGATGGGCCCGGACCGCCATGATTTCGGAAAAATCCTCCAAGGTGGCGCGCAGGTCGAAATCGAGGATTTCCAGGCTCAGTTTGCCGGCCTCGATCTTGGAAAAATCGAGGATGTCGTTGATCAGCATCAAGAGGGTGTCCCCGCTGTTTCGAATCAGGTCGGCATACTGCCGCTGTTCCGAATCGAGATCGGTGCCCAGCAAAAGACCGGTCATGCCGATGACCCCGTTCAGGGGAGTGCGGATTTCATGGCTCATATTGGCCAGAAACTCGCTTTTGGCCGCATTGGCCCGGGCCGCCTCCCGGGCCATTTGATTGGCCCGGTCCCCGGACTCGCGCAACAGCGCGTTGGTCTCCTCCAGTGCGACCTTGGATTCCTGAAGCGCCTGCCTGGCCCTCTCCAATCGCTCGAAATTTCGCGCATTGGACACCGCCAAGGCCAGAAGCGGCAGGATGGAGAGGGAAAAATTGAGATACCGCTCCCGATGCCGGGGCAGCGCCAGATGATCCACCAGAAGCACCCCCATCCCCTCCCGGTCCCGGGAGATGCGAATCACGAACCCGGTTTCCGAAGGGGTCCATTGAAAATCCTCCCGAAGATCATTCATCAGGTCTTCAACCGTCTCTTCCATTCGGGCGGTGTCCGGAGACACCAGAAGCCGGGCCGGCCGGCCGGCC
>CAZNLT010000245.1:0-6607 GCA_964573705.1 uncultured Desulfobacterales bacterium | reverse complement strand
CCCGAATACAATCCGTTCGGGGCGAAATAAAATGACAACTGTCTTCTCGGGTGGGTTATTTCCATCCCGATTGCATCCGGTCCAGCTCTTTCACCATTTTATCGGGCAGGGGCTCGGGCCGGTGGGCCATTTTTTTCAAGGTGATTTCCTGAAGGCGCTCCTCGAACCGCTTGGCGCCCGTTTTTTCCCACCGTCCGTAGACCATGCGTTCAAACAGATCGGAATATTTGATGTTTCGGAAATGCTTCAGGGTATGGGCTTCCTGTAGATAATGCCCGCCGGGACCCACCTTGTGAATTACATCCAGGGCAAGGGTTTCTTCATTGACGGGAATGCCCTCCATGTAGTGCTTGACCGAGTCGACGATGTCATGGACCAAGACCATGAACTCCGGGGATGCCACCGATCCGTGGTCCATCCAACTGCTGCAGTCGTGGGTCAGGCCCGATCCTGCGGCTGCGGCCGAGAGGCACTGAAAGGCGGCCTCCGCACCGGCCTGAGCATCGCAGAATTTGGCGTCTGTGGCGCCGGCCGTACCGAAGAAGGGCAACCGATAGTGCTGGGCCATTTGGGCGAGGGCCGCGGTCATCAGGCTCATTTCGTTGGCGCCATAAGAGAAGATGGTCGTCCGCATGTCCATGATGGTGGTGAAGGCGCCGTAAATGAAGGGCGCTCCGGGGTTGACCAGTTGATGGAGAACCAGTCCGCTCAGGGATTCGGCGCTCGCCTGAACGATGGCGCCGGCGAAAGTGGCGGGCGATGATCCGCAACACTGGGGCGCCGGAAAGTTGATCAGCGGGATGGCGTTTTCGGCGCAGTAGATGATCTTGTCGACCGCCGGGTCATAGTAGACCAGGGGGGAAATCGGCTCCGAGTAGTGGACGATGCAGGGCGCATGATCGAAATTTTCTCTGCCTCCGCACAGCAAAAGCGCCATTTCGTAAATATCCTGGACGCTGTCGGTGTCTTTGCAGCAGAAGACCAGCGGCTTTTCGCAATGCTCCATGACATTTCGGGCGATCACCCGATCCGCGACGTCCGCATCCACGTCCGCGGCCATCCCGATGGTCATGCACCACTGGAAATTGGGCAGGGCATCGCAAAGGGCGGCGGTCACCTTGACGTGATCGCTGGTAAAAGGGACCCGTTCGTGGGTTTCGGGGTTCAGGTATTCGATACAATCGAGGCTGGGACCGAAATAGGTTTTATCCCGCTCCAGAAAAACGGTCCGTTTTCCGGTGCGGGTGCCCAGAACAAGCCTCGGCGGCGCTTTTCGAATGGCCTCCTCCACCAGAGGGGCCGGGATTTTGACCCGATCGTCTTTGATGCGGGCACCGGCGGCTGCGAAAATCTCCAGCGCTTTCGGGTGGGTGATCTTGATGCCGGTACGCTCCAGCACTTCCAGGGTCGCCATATGGAGTTGAGCGATCTGGTGCTCATTGATTACTTGAAGCCGTGGTTTGAAATTCAAATCGTCCGTTGCCATTCCCATGCTGTTTGCCTCCCTAAATCACCTTCCCCAAAAAACTCTTGGTCCGTTCATGCCGCGGATGGGTGAAGATCTCCTCCGGCGGGCCCTCTTCGATGATCACTCCTTCGTCCATGAAGATGACCCGGTCGGCCACCTCCCGGGCGAACCCCATTTCGTGGGTCACCACCACCATGGTCATGCCTTCCCGGCCCAGCTGCTTCATCACGTCGAGGACCTCGCCCACCAGTTCCGGGTCGAGGGCGCTGGTGGGTTCGTCGAAGAGGATCACCTTGGGTTTCAGGGCCAGGGCCCGGGCGATGGCCACCCGCTGCTTCTGTCCGCCGCTCAGGTGGTCCGGGTAGGTATCGGCCTTGTCTTTCAGGCCCACCTTGGCGAGAAGCTCCCGGCCCAGATTTTCGGCCTCTTTTCGGTTCATCTTTCGTACCTTGCGAGGGCCCAGGGTGACGTTTCCCAGGGTGGTCATGTGGGGAAAGAGGTTGAACTGCTGAAAGACCATGCCGGCCTCGGTGCGGATGAAATTGATGTCGGTGGCTTTGTCGGTCACATCGTAGCCGTCGACGATGACCGTCCCCGAGGTGATCTCCTCCAGCCGGTTGATGCACCGGAGCAGCGTGCTTTTGCCCGACCCGCTCGGGCCCATGATGACGGTCACCTCTCCGGCCGACACGGTGAAATCGATGTTTTTCAAGACTTCGAGGCTTCCGAAGCTTTTGTGGAGCTGCCGGATTTCGATCATGGTCAAATCTCCAGTCTTCGTTCAATGATGTTCAAGACCTTGGCGATGGACATGGTCATGATGAAATACATCACCGCCACCGCCAGCCAGACTTCAAAGGCCCGAAAATTGGCGGCGATGATTTCCTGACCGGTCCGGGTCAGTTCGCCCACCCCGACCACCACCAGCAGGGAGGTGTCTTTGAGGCTGATGATGAACTGGTTGCCCAGCGGCGGGATCATTCGTTTGAAGGCCTGGGGCCAGACCACATAGTAGAGGGTCTGAAAATGGGTCAGCCCGATGGATCGGCCGGCCTCGGTCTGGCCCCGCTCGATGGACTGAAAGGTCCCCCGAACGATTTCCGCGATATAGGCCCCGGAATTGATCCCGATGGCGGTGATGCCGGCGACGATCGGCGGGATTCGGGCGCCGACCGCCAGGGGCAGCCCGAAATAGATGAACATGACCTGGACCATCAGCGGCGTGCCCCGGACGCTCTCGACATAAAACCCTCCCATTCGGCGGATGAGCGGGTTGCGGGAGATTTTCATCAGACCTGTTATGGTCCCCAGAACAAACCCCACGAGAAGCCCGAAGGCGGTGATCAAAATGGTGAGTTTGACCCCGGTCAGGAGAATGGGGATCGATTCCCAGATGACGCTGAACTTGAATTCAAAGCCGGTGCCCATGGATCATGCTTCCTCTTGTTTTGGATTGGAAGGGCGGCCGACCGGTCGATAACGGCCGCGGCACCCCGAATGGCCGGTTCCGGATACAAAGAGAGCAGGGCCTGGACCCTGCTCTCTCGATACATGCATGGTGTTTCAGCGCCTTTTTACTTCGGAGCGGCGCCGAACCATTTTTCATACAGTTTGTCGTAGGTGCCGTCTTCCATGAACTTGAGCAGGGCGATGTTCACTTTTTCCCGCAGGGGGCTGCCTTCGGGGAAGGCGATGCCGTAGGGCTGTCCCTGGTACAGCGGTCCCACCGTTTTGACCTTGCCCTTGCCCTGGTTGTCGGCGAAATAGAGCAGCGGCGGGGAATCGAAAAAGACCGCGTCCACCCCGCCGGACATCAGTTCCATGAACAGATTGTCGGTATTGGGAAGCAGTTTCAGCTCTTTGGTGTCCACGTTCTTTTTCAGATAATCTTCACTGGTGGTCGCCAGTTTGGTGGCCACGCGTTTTCCCTTGAGGTCTTCCAGGACCTTGATGTCTTCGTTATCGGCGGCCACCAGAATGATCAACCCGGAGTCGTAATAGGGATGGGAAAAATCGACCACCTTTTCCCGCTCGGATTTGATGGTGATGCCGGCGATGGCCGCATCGATGCTCTTGGACTGAAGGCCGGGGATGATGCCGTTAAAATCCATGGTCTGCCATTTGAAATCCAGACCGATTTCCTTGGCGATGGCCTCGAACAGATCCACGTCGAAACCGGTCAGCTTGCCGTCCACCTTGAATTCAAAGGGCATAAAATTGGCGTCCACCCCGACCACGATTTCGGCGGCATGGGTGATACCGCCCGTCAAACACACAACCATCGCCAGAATGGCCATTCTCCGCAGCATCTTCTTCATTCACGCCTCCTTCTGTTTAATTGGTTGTCATTTTTCAACTTTCTTCGCGTTAAATATTGCAAATGCCGGTTTTTCTGTCAATGAAATTATCTGACGGAGATGGTCTCACGTTCGCAAGAGCAGGCTTATTCGGGAATACTGACTGAAACAGATGGGGCGCGGATTCACTTTCGCATCGGCATCAACGGAAAAATTCATCCGGGGGTCAGGTATTGACATGGACCGATCATTGTTTTCAGGAGGGTAGGTGATGTGCTCTGGGGGTACCGCTTCAGGGGGGATCCGTTCTCAGGGGATTGCCAGAACGCTTCGATCATTCCCTTCCTTTTCTGCTCGTCGAAGCTTCACCCAGAAAAATCGGGCCGGCTCCTCCCCGGGGTTGATCCACTGAGACGGGGTGTCGTCGGTGAGGTAGACGGTATCTCCGGGGCTCATTTCCTGAAGGGTCTGTTTGAGTTTCAACTGAATCGTGCCCGAGATGAGATAGCCGATTTCTTCTCCCTTGAACAGAAAGAAATGAGAAGGGAGCTTCTTCCCCGGTGGAATTTCGATCAGGTAGGGCTCGGCGCCATCCTCCATATCCAGGGGGAGGAGGCGTTTGGCAAAGATACTCCCCTTGGGCAGATCACTGAGATTCACCTCGATTCCCCGGGAGCCGGGGAAGACCGCCCGGCTGCCGCCGCCGCCCGGTTCCTTAAAGAAGGCGCTGATATCCACGGAAAGGATTTCAGCCATTTTGATCAGGGCCGGGATGGAGGGGAAAATGATATTGCTTTCCACCTGAGAGATGTTGCTGGGGGTCACCCCGATCAGGCGGGCCAGTTCGGTTTGAGAGAGCCCCCGCTGTTTGCGAAGGGTCTTGACGCGGGCCCCCAGGTCGAATCGGCTGACCGCCCGCCCCTCGGGCTGAAAGGTCACCTCCAAATCCCGGGTCCAGTACAGGAGGGGTTCATCCTGAGTCTCGATTTGCCGGTTTTCAGCCTTTAACAGGGTCAGAAAAGTTTTCCCCCTTTTTACCGACAGCTCGATGGCGACCTGGGCGACGGCGTTGATGTGGGCCCGAAGCCGGGGAGAATGGGCCTCCTTTTCCATCATCCAATAGGCGACCGCATTGAGTTCGTAAAGGCGGGGGCAGGTGCGGGAATAATACTTCAACACCGTCTCCTCGTTTTCCCACAGATCCTGCATGCCGGTCAGGCTTTCAAACACGAAGCAGACCTCGTCCGTAAACTGCCGATGGATTCCGAAGAGGACTTCCGTCATGCTTTCCACATTTTCGGGGTTTTTCACCGGCACGATGCGGCAGGGCAATTCGGTTTCCGGTTGATCGTAGAATCGGATAAAAATGTCCGACGACTCCCCTTTTCCGTGGGTGAAGCAGTCTAGAATCGTCAGTTCGGGCGCATTCGCCAAAGGTCCCAGTTTTTCCAGAAGATTTTTAGGGGAGCGATCGAAGCAGACATAGATGATCGGCTTTCCCCGGGCCTGGGAAGCTCGGATAAAATTCATCCAGAAGACCGAGGCCAGGCTGCCGGCGCTGTCATACCATACCACATTGTCCCCGATGAACAATCCCCCCAAAAGCCGATCCAGAGAGTCCACCCCCGAATGTACTTGTTTGTTTTCGGAAGCCATTCCTTATATTCCTTTCGTTGCGTGACAGACCCTCCCCTTCTCTCTCCTAAAGCAACCATATCATTCATGTCGAGGAATTCAATATCCTTTTTCAGAATAATTAAGAAAACCGCACGGTGTTTCAGCTGTGAGTTTCACCTTGACAAATACCATCAGCGCCACTAATTGAAATAGGCTTTATTAGGTTCAGATAAATTTATATTGAAATTCTTAATTGATGTTCGATTCTTCCGGCCGGAAACCGATGTCCGGCTCGGGAAATCACACCAGCAAGGAGACACCCGATGAATCTGCAAAAACCCAATGCCAATGAAGCCCTTCGAACCCGAAACCGGTCCCGAAGCGTGGCCCCCCAATCCGGAATCTGCACCCGTTGCGTGGACGGTTGCAAGGGCGGGTGCGATCTGTTCATGTCCACCTTCCGGGGCCGGGAGATGCTCTATCCCGCCCCTTTCGGCAAGGTGACCGCCGGCGCCGACAAGGACTATCCGGTCGATTATTCCCATCTCAATATCATGGGCTATGCCATCGGCGCCGCCGGGATCGAGGCCGATCCCGACCACGCCATCTTTCCCAGAGTAGACACCGAAACCTGGTACGGCGCTACCGAAAAGATCAAGATGCGGATTCCCATGTTCACCGGCGCCTTAGGCAGCACCGACATCGCCCGCAACAACTGGGACCACTTCGCCATCGGCGCGGCCATTACCGGGATCAGCCTGGTCTGCGGCGAAAACGTCTGCGGCATCGACCCGGAACTGAAGATCGACAAAAACGGCAAGGTGACCGATTCGCCGGAGATGCGCCGCCGAATGGATGCCTACCGCCGGTACCACGAAGGATACGGCGACATCATGGTGCAGGTGAATGTGGAGGACACCCGGCTCGGGGTGGCCGAATACGTGGTGGAAAAACTGGGGGTGGAGACCATAGAACTGAAGTGGGGACAGGGGGCCAAATCCATCGGCGGCGAAATCAAGGTCAATTCCCTGGACCGTGCCCTGGAGCTGGACCGGCGGGGCTACATCGTGACTCCCGACCCGGGCAAACCGGCGAATCAGACCGCCTTTCGGGACGGCTCCATCAAAGAATTCGAGCGCCACTCCCGGGTCGGCTTTCTGGATCAGGACACCTTCATGAAGGAGGTGGACCGAATTCGCAAGCTGGGCGCCAAGCGGGTGACCCT
>CAZNLT010000244.1:0-6637 GCA_964573705.1 uncultured Desulfobacterales bacterium | reverse complement strand
ACAAATTGCTTCGTACAATCAGCCGCTTCTTCAATGCCGACAGTTGATCGATCAGCCATTCGAGGTCCGGATGCATCTCCGGTGCGCCGCCGGTAATATCGATGGTGGAGATTCCCTGACTGGCCGCCGCATGAAGGCAGTGCATCATGGTTTCCCGGTTCATCATCTCGGTGCGTTCGGGGCCGGCCTGAACATGGCAATGCTTGCAGGCCATATTGCACCGGCGCGTGATATTCATCTGAAGGATATCGATGCCGGCGGCACGCAGCGGGTAAGCTCCGCAATCGTTCAAACGTTCGCTGAAAGCATCCTGATGGCTGCATTGAATGTCGGACCGCATGGTTACATCTCCTTTTTTTTGATGATTCTGCGCATCTGAGTGGCATGGGCCAGGGTATCGCCGGCCACCATGGCCGCCCCTACGTGTACCGCCTCCATCATTTCATCATTGCTCAAGCCAAGAGAAAGGCATTTATTGGTGTAGGCGTCGATACAGTAGGGGCAATGGCGCACGGCCGCGACTGCCAGTGCAATCAGGGCTTTTTCACGTTCCGTGAGTTTTCCGGCGCTCGTAGCCGAGGTGTAATAATCAAAAAACTTATCGCCGGTTTCCGGGGAATATTCGTTGATATTGACAAAATCCTCCAGATCACGACACTGGTAATAGCTTTCGTCCATGGATCAGTTTCCTTTCTCTCCGAATCCTGTTTGGTAAAGGTCTCTTTTTTCTCGCCGTTTTGAAATTCTGCTCTGCCTGCGTATGCCATGCCTCCATTCCCGCATTTTATGACTCAAGTCGTTTTGTGGATGTATTACTGACACTCTCAATGCAGCGAACCACCAGCGCCGTCCATCCGGTCTGGTGGGCGGCCCCCAGTCCTTTGCCGGTTTCGCCGTCGAAATACTCATGAAAACCGTGCCGCGTCCTCAGACAACCGGATGAATTCGGCGGCTTTCTGTTTCAAAGGCATGAGAATCTCCTTTCGGAGGCTGCGGGACTTATCCTCAAATTCCGGCGGACGCGACAGAAGCGATCGGCCGGAACGAAAAAAGAATATTCCGGGTGGTTTACATTCGTTTTCCGATATAATCGGGTATTTGCCTGAGATATTAAAACTGCCGTGTTGCCGGAAAAAGGGTAAGAGAAAGTCTTTCCAAACGGAGGGTATTGGGGCGTCAAAGCGCGTTCAGGCGTCGGTCTTCCTGCAACTCATCCGGGATCCGCTCTATGGGTAATTGGCCCGGAACCGTGCTGAAAGGCTCCGGGCCAATTATCTCCGTTTCGTCATCCGTGGGCTGGAACTTCGGCGGAAAGCGCCCCCACCATGTCTTTCATGTTTTGGGCATCCCCGTCGGGATGGAGGGTTGGTCGTTCTCTTCATCAGGGCATCACACAAAAAATCTTCTCCTATCGTACTCGCCTTCAGCACCGGATGGAAGGCGGGCAGACTACTTCAAAATCCGTGAATCCGGATGCTCATCATGCCATTCATCCCACTCGGTGTCTTCCGAGTTCAGTACAGGCAACCACCGTCCGAAATAATGGCCCTGAATGCCTTTCAAGCCCTCTTCATACGGATACCAGAGGGTGTTGGTCTCTTTGTCGTAGAGCACAAAGGTGTTGTCGTAGGTCCATCCGGACGGGGCAAGGGTCAGAACCCGGCCGTCGATTTCGCGGCTGTACACAGCCGCCAGGTCGGCCAGCGGTCAGTAGCCCACGGCAACCGAGGTGTCGCCGATGATGGAATTGGCGATTTCGTGCCCGGCGAGTTTTCGGACTGAAAAGGCTTTGGCTTCCCGGCCGTCGGAAATGCCGATCACCCGCGTATTGTCGTAGACCCACCGGTTGTGTTCAGCCAGGTGGGAATCGTCCAGGGTTTTGAACGCGTTTCTTCCGATGCCGTACTGGAATTTTCGGGGTTCGAACCCGAGGGTTTCGGCCTGGGTTACATCCCAGCGTTCACCGTGCTGATCCACGATGTAGATTCTGCCGTCGTCCTTTTCCACCCATGCGCCAAAGACCTGGCCCATTGAGCCGAAAACAACGATACCGATCCAAGCAAAACAAATCAGGCGGTTCATCATACGTCTCCTTTCGCTCTTAAAAAGTGATTCGCCGCGGCGTTTTGTTTTACTGTCGACAGGGAGCGCCGATCATGACAGGGGAACCGGGATGAAATCATCAGGATCAATGGAAGGAATCGAAATCAGCACACCATCCGCTGCATGCACATCGTTCTCAAAAAAATAACAGACGAGGAAATAGATCAAAATCGGTTGGGTCTGAAAGAAACGTACAGGGAGATGATATTTGGAATGTGTGAAGGCAGGAAAACTGTAAAACTATCCGGAGGAGGCTTCCCGAAGGGCCTTTTTTATATGATCACGCACATCCTGGGACAGCACTGAAGATGCATCCGGTTCGACCGGATGAGCAGCAAGGCTTTGACTCGCTTTCCGAAGCAATTCCAATTGTTTTTTGAATCGGGAACAGTATTTGCACATACTCAGGTGCATTCGCATTTTCATCCGCTGACCCCAAGGCAGTTCCGTGTCCATGGATTCGGAAACCATTCGGGTCACCTCTTTGCAGTCGGGAATCAGTCCGAACATCATTTTACCTTTTCATCGATATCTTTCATCCAGTTTATTTCCAGGCAGCGCCTGAGCTTCATGCGCGCCCGGTAAAGAATGGTCCAACTGTTGGTCGGAGAAATATCCATCTCCTTGCACAGCTCCTCAGTACTCAACCCGTCGATTTCCCGAAGGGTGAAGGCTTCGGCCAGGCGATCCGGGAGGTCGGCCAGGCATCGATAAAAAATATCGAGGAATTCTCTTTGCTCATACGATTTCCCCGGATTGACCGCCCATTTTGCCGGACGCACCGACCATCCGCCTTTTTCATTAAAAAGTTCGTCGGTACTGTCGGCAATGGCTTCCACCTGGTCGGACGGGGTTTCACGGTATTTTCGCCGGAGGTGATCGATCACCTTGTGTTTTAGGATACCCATCAGCCATGTCTTCAGAGTGGATCGGCCTTTATAGCTTTTGTATGCATGAAGGCCGGCCACAAAAGTCTCCTGGACGATTTCCTCGGCCAACTCCCTGTTTTTCAGCCGAGATAAGGCAAACCGATAGAGGGCGTCTCCATAGAGATCAACCCAATTCTCCGGTGTGTCGTTGCGGTCTTCAGTATCCGACGGCGCCATAGAATTTTCGCTCAAAACGATAGAGCCTCAACCAGCGGTTTTGTTTTTGGGGAAACCATAAAATATCGGTTTATTAAACTAATTTCGAAATGCTGTTGTCAATGAAAATTCCGGTTTTTCAGTATTATACTATCATTCCCAAAGCTACGCGAACCCGAGTATTCGGACCGGCCGGAATCCAGATTCTCGGATCCATGAATCACCCGGCGATCAGCTCCTCACGCAAAGTATCCGGGTTCTCCGGGTCATGAACCATGGTATTGAAGGCGGCCATGATCTGGGGCAGGTCGCCGGTGTTTTGAATGGCGTGGGGCACTCCGGGGGGAAAGACGAACCGATACACGGTGTCGGCCTCTACGGTGACGTCGTAGAGTTCTCCCTTGAACCGGTACCGGACCAGGGCCGGTCCCATCACCGCCACGATTTCCGTACCCTGTCGATGAAAGTGGTTGCCCCGAATCGCTCCCGGTCGGGTGATCACGATATGGGCATTTTTTTGATGCGTCAGTTCATCCGCGGTGATCGGTTCAAACACGATTCCCCGATCATCCGCATTCAAGGAAAGGGCTTGGGTCGGGATCGGCATAGGGCCTCCTGAAGGTTATCCTGAAGGTTAATATTGATGAGTAGATTTCTGAAACAATTTCGTTCAACCGAAAACTTGACGTCAAGCTAAACCGGTAAAATATTAAATTTTGAATGTTTTTTTAAGCCTTTAATCAGGCGACCACTCGCACTTGACCGGCCTTTGCTCATCGCAGCCTACACAAAGGAGTTGTGACATGCCAAGAGAAAAGATCGAGATTCCGGGCCAGATCGACCACCTCTCCATTCTGGACAAAGACGGAAATCTGGACAAAGATCTGGAACCGGCCCTCCCCGACGACTTTCTACTCAAACTCTACCGGACCATGGTCCTGGGCCGGGAGTTCGACGCCCGGCAGCTCAGTCTTCAGCGGCAGGGCCGAATCGGCACCTTCCCCCCCATCACCGGCCAGGAAGCCGCCCACCTGGGCCCGGCGGCGGTGCTGCGGAATTCGGACTGGCTGGTGCCCTCTTTTCGGGAGACGGTGGCCGAGTTGTGGCGGGGCCGCACCATCGAATCCATTCTTCTGGCCAACGCCGGGTACAATGAAGGGGCCGAGATGAAGCCGGATATGAACATGATGCCCATCTCGGTTCCCGTGGGCTCCCAGGTTATTCACGCGGTCGGGATCGCCTGGGCCATGAAATACCGGGGCAAGGACGATCTGGCCATGGTCTTTTTCGGAGACGGCGCTACCTCCGAAGGGGACTTTCACGAAGGCATCAATATGGCCGGAGTCTACGACGCACCGGTGATTTTCGTGTGCCAGAACAACCACTGGGCCATCTCCATTCCCCGATCCAGACAGACCCGGTCCAAGACCATCGCCCAGAAGGCGATCGCCTACGGCATCGCCGGCATTCAGGTGGACGGCAACGACATCCTGGCCACCTATGCCGCGGCCCAAGAGGCGGCCGAGCGGGCCCGGTCCGGCGGCGGCCCCACCCTGATCGAGTGCGTCACCTACCGGCTGCGCATGCACACCACCGCCGACGATCCCAAACGCTACCGCACCGACGAAGAGGTTCAGGGCTGGGAGAAGCAGGACCCGCTCCTCCGGTACCAGAAATACCTCAAGTCCAAGGGACTGCTCTCGGATGAAGAGATCGTATCCATCAGCGACGCCATCAAGGCGGATATCGCCGACGCGGTCAAACGCGCCGAAGAGCGGATCAAGGAGATCGGCGATCCCGGCGACGCCATGTCCATGTTCAATCACGCCTATGCGGAGATGCACCCCTACCTGAAGGAGCAAAAGGACCGGCTGGCGGCGGAACTTACGGAGACAGCAAAGGAGGGCGACAATGGCTAAGATGACCATGGTTCAGGCGATCAATCTGGCCCTGCGCCAGGAGATGGAAAAGGACGACCGGGTGATCGTGCTCGGCGAGGATGTGGGCAAAGACGGCGGGGTTTTCCGGGTGACCGATCAGCTCTTTGAACAATTCGGAGAAAACCGGGTGGTCGACACCCCCCTGGCCGAGGCCGGCATCGTGGGGATGTCCATCGGCATGGCGGTCTACGGCCTACGGCCGGTCTGCGAAATCCAGTTTTCGGGATTCGCCTATCAGAATTTTCATCAGATCGAAAACCACGCCTCCCGCCTGCGGTGGCGCACCCAGGGGGCATTGAGCGTGCCCATGGTGCTGCGGGCGCCCTACGGCGGCGGGGTACGGGCACTGGAGCATCACTCCGAAAGCCGGGAGGCCTTCTGGGCCCACATGCCCGGGCTCAAAATGGTGATTCCCTCGGGGCCGCGAAACGCCCGGGCGCTTCTGGTGAGCGCCATTCGGGACCCGGACCCGGTCATCTTCTACGAACCCAAGGCCCTCTATCGGGCCTTTCGCGAGGAGGTGCCCGAGAAAGAAGAGACCCTGCCGCTCGGCAAATCCCGCATTGCCCGGGAGGGCGAGGACCTCACTTTGGTGGCCTACGGGGCCATGATGCGGCCGACCCTGGAAGCGGCCGAGCGGCTGGCGGAAGAAGACGGCCTCGAAGCCGAGGTGATCGATCTGCTCACCATCGCCCCCCTGGATGACGAACTGTTCGTCCAGTCGGCCAAAAAGACCGGCCACATCCTGGTGGTTCACGAGGCCCCCCGGAGCTTCGGCCCGGGCGGGGAGATCATCGCCCGATTGGTGGAAAAGGCCTTCTATTATCTGGAGGCCCCCATTCATCGGGTGACCGGATACGATGTCATCATTCCGCTCTTCAGCCGGGAGAAGCACTACATTCCCCACGCCGACCGGATCATTCGGGAGGCCCGAAAAATGATGGCGGCGGCCTGATATCACCCGTGTGCTGCACACTGGATGCAAGGTTCGGGACTTAAATTTTGGGGTTATTTTTCCCGCTGCGGTGTCGGCGGAAAATCGGAATAAGGAGGCGATATGGCGACCCGGTCATTCAAGCTGCCCGATCTGGGTGAGGGGATTCACGAAGGCGAAGTCATGGCGGTTCATGTGTCGGAAGGAGATTCGGTTCAGGAAGACGATCCCATTCTGGAGGTGGAAACCGACAAGGCGGCGGTGGATGTGCCCTCGCCTTACACCGGCGCCGTCTCCGAGGTCAAGGTGGCGGTGGGGGATGTAATCCATGTCGGCGACGTGGTGATGGTCTTTGAGGTGGCGGAAGCGGGCGCCGAACCCGAAGCCCCGGAAAAGACGGTCAAAAAGGCGGAAAAGGAGACACTGGGACAAACGGAGGAACGCGCGGAAACCGTGCCCGAAAAGCCCCCCGCGAGTCCAAAGAAGGGACCGGTGCCGGCCTCGCCCGCCACCCGAAAACTGGCCCGGGAAAAGGGGGTGGACCTTCATGCGGTTACCCCCACCGGCAAGGGCGG
>CAZNLT010000243.1:0-6712 GCA_964573705.1 uncultured Desulfobacterales bacterium | reverse complement strand
CTTGAACCTTGAACCTTGAACCTTGAACCTTGAACCTTGAACCTTGAACCTTGAACCTGAATACAAACCCCTGTTAATTTATTTTATCTTGTTAAATCCATTTTGAAGTGATAGAAATTGAAAGCATCAACCCACACGCAATATCCCGTATCCTAACCGCGCATTTTCCACGGCATCAGTGTTGCCTCCTTATGGGTTATCAACGCGTGAATGGATACGTCATCCAGGATCGCAGGGGGGTTCACGGACAGGCGAAAGGGGGGCGCCTATCGCCGGGTCTCGCAAGGGACCGGAGATAAGCCTCAAGAACCAATGAAACGGGCGTTCCACATAGCGATGATGGCCCTGGTCTTCTTCGTCGGGGCGACAGCGACGACCGGAGATGCCTCGGGGGGGAGGGAAGTTCTGGTGATCCAGAGCCTGTCGATCGCCCCCTATGAGGCGGTGTTCGAAGGGTTTCAAGCGGTCGTGCAAGGACCGGTCGAGAGAATCCTTCTGCCGGATACCGATCCGGTTCGTCTGGCGGAGCGGATGCGCCGGCGGTGGCCGGGGGCGATATTTTGTATCGGCCGCCAGGCCCTGGAAGCCGTTTCCCATTTTGAGGGGGTGCCGATCGTGTTTGCCATGGTGCTGGAGCCCCCGGAAGCGGACCGCGAAAGCGACGGACATTCGAAGCGGTTCACCGGAATCCACATGTTTGTCGAACCCCGGGAGCAGGTACGGGTATTCAAACGGCTGTTTCCGGAACTCGAACGGATGGGCGTGCTCTACAACCCCGGCCGGACGATGGGGGCCGCGGCGGCGACGGCGGTGGAAAGCCTGGGGATGAAAGCGGTGGCGGTGCCGATATCCGATCCGAAACAGGGGGTGGCGGCATTGGACGCCATGGTCGAAAAGATCGACGCCTTCTGGATGCTGCCTGATCTGTCGGTCTGGAGTCCCGAAACGGTGGAATACCTGTTTCTGGAATCCCTTCGCCGGCGCATTCCGGTATTGACCTTCTCCAAAAAATATGTGGACATGGGCGCGGCGGTGGCGGTGGGGATCCAGCCCCGGTATATCGGGTTCCAGGCGGGGCGGATCATCAATCGGTTGCCGGAAGAAGCACCCCAGGGGGGGGCGGTGACGGTGTATCCGGATGAAATCGCCGTCTCCGTCAATCGGGCCATCGCCGAAAAGCTGGGCAAAGACAGCCCCAACTGGACCATGAAGAGCCGCCCGCCCGCGGACCACGCCAATCAGGTTCCCGACTGATGCACATACCGATTCGCACCGCTTTCGCCACCCGCATGTTTCTCATCTTCACCCTGTTCATGACGCTGGTGTGCAGTGTGGCGGTCGCCCTTCTCATCCCCTACCAGTCCCGGGATATCAACCGGCGGCTGGACGTGAAAGGCCGCTTCTTGGCCACGGTGCTGGCCGCCAACTGCCGCCTCGGGGTCTTTTCCGAAAACGAGCGGCTGATGCGCACCGCCATCCAGGGGATTGCGAACCAGGAGGAGGTGGTGGAAATCGACATCTACGAGGCCCAGGGCAGGCGGCTGCAAACCTGGACCCGTAATGGCGCCTGGGCCCGGCGGCCCGGAGCTGAAGCAATCGCCCTTCCGGCGGAGGCGGTGAGCGGCGGCCGTATCGCCCGATCCGATCCCGCGCCGGTATGGGAATTCTGGCGGCCGGTGACCGCCGAAGCGGCCTATGACTCCGAGGAAGCGCTCTTTTTCGGCAACCGTCCGGGTGCGGACGAGGCCCGGACCATCGGATTCGTCCGGGTCACCCTGGATCGATCCGGGGCCGAGCGCCGGATCAATACCCTCGCCCTGTATGCCCTGGTGATCGGGGTCGCCTTCTGGGCGGTGGGGACCGGGGTCGTCTTTTTTATTTCCCGGACTCTCAGTTCTCCGCTTCGAAACCTGTACCAGGGGGTGATGGCCCTGGAATCGGGCGACCCCTTTGTTCCCCTGAAGATTCAGACCGGCGACGAGATCGGCCGGCTCGGCAACGCCTTCAACCGGATGGCCGCCACCCTGATGCGCCGGGAGGCCCGCCTGGAAGCGGCCCGAAAGACCCTGGAGACGGTGATCGAGGCCTCGCCCCTGGCCATTGTGACGGTCGACCGGGAGGGAAAGGTGGATACCTGGAACCGGGCCGCCGAGGTCATGTTCGGGTGGCGGGCCGAGGAGGTGCGGGGCCGGCCCTGTCCGTTGGAAGCCCTGGCCGGGGACGGACAAAACTGCGGCCTGGCCCGGCGGGTAGCCGATGAATCGGCGCCGGCGGCCGGAGAGAAGATCCGGTGTTCGCGAAAAGAGGGGCGGATGATCGACATCGCCCTCTGGACCGCGTCGCTGCGGGACGACGGCGGCGACATCGACCGGTATCTGGGCATTTTTCAGGATATCACCAACCAGCTCGAATCCGAAAGAAAGCTGCGGGAGAGCGAGGCCCTCTACCGGACCCTGGTGGAGACCTCGCCCGACGCGATCGCCTTGACCGATCTGAACGGCACCTATATCATGGCCAATACCCAATCGGCCCGGTTTCGGGGGTACGAGACTGTTCAGGAGATGATGGACGACAAAGACTCCGTTCTCCACCACTGCGACTCGGCCCAGCAGGAGGCGATCCGCGGCTACATCCGGACGGTCCTGCGCCACGGGATCGTCCGAAACCTCGAATACTCGATGCGTCGAAAAGACGGCGCCGCCCTGATCACCAATCTCAACCTCTCCCTGGTCCGTGACGGCCGGGGGAAGCTGCGGGGGATCATGGGGGTGGCCCGGGACATGACCGAATGGATCGAGGCCCGGGAGCGGGAGCGGAAGCAGCAGGAGCAGCTGATTCAGGCCGACAAGCTGGCGGCCCTCGGCACCCTGGTGGCCGGGATGGCCCATGAGATCAACAACCCCAACAATTTCATCATGCTCAACGCCACCACCCTGTCCAAGGTCTGGGAGGAGATTTTACCGGTCCTGAAGGACTATCACCGCCGCCACGGAGACTTCGAGGTGCTGGGGTACGGGTTTCCGGAAATCGGAGACAAATTCATAAAAACCTGCGCCGATATCGCCGAGGGCGCCCGCCGAATCAGAGGGGTGGTGACGGAGCTGAAACAGTATGCCCGAAAAGAGGCCGACGATTCTCTCGTGTTGCTGGATCCCAATATGCCGGTGGCCTCCGCCGTTCGGTTGATGGACCACGCAATTCGAAAGGCCACCGACCGGTTCCGGGCCGACTACGGCCGTCCGGACCCGGTTCTGGGCCAGTACCAGCAGATCGAACAGGTGGTGGTCAATCTGATTCAGAACGCCTGCCTGTCTCTGCCGGACAGAGACTGCGGACTGCGGATCCGCACCCGGAATCTGCCCGACCAAAAAGAGGTGCTGATCGAAGTCTCCGATGAGGGGGAGGGGATCTCCCCCGAGGACCAGAAGCAGATCTTCGATCCCTTTTTCACCACCCGGCGGCAGGCGGGCGGGATCGGTCTGGGACTCGCCATCTGTGAAACCCTGACCGCCCGGCATGGGGGCCGGCTGGTGTTCGAGTCGGCACCCGGCGAGGGCACCACCGCCCGGGTGATCCTGCCCACAGCCGAACCGGAGGCGGTCTCCGCCGACCGATTCCATAATCCTGGAAACCCCGATACCGATTAACCCCTGACAGCGAGGCATTCCATGAAGCGACCCCTGCAACCCAAGCACCCGATTCTGATCGTCGACGACGAACCGCTCGCCCTGGAAACCCTGGAGTTCAACCTGAGGTCCAACGGCTACAACCACCTGATCCTCTGTGCCGACTCCCGGGAGGTGATGGGAATCCTGGCCGAACAATCGATCAGCGTGGTGCTGCTCGACCTCATCATGCCCCACATTCGCGGTACCGAACTGCTCGACCAGATCACCGAAGCCTATCCCGAGGTTCCGGTGGTGGTGGTGACCGCCATGGACGACATTCAGACCGCGGTCCGGTGCATGCGCGCCAAAGCCGATGACTACCTGGTCAAGCCGGTGGAAGAGAGCCAGCTGATGAACGCCGTCTGGCGGGTTCTGGTGGTCAAGGAGATGCGCGCCGAGATCGACGGCCTGCGGCGCTCGGTCTTTGCCGACGACCTGGCCTGTCCCGAAGCTTTTTCCAAAATCCTGACCCGAAACGGGGACATGTTCGCCTATTTCCAATATGTGGAGGCGGTCTCCCAATCGAGCATGCCCCTGCTCATCACCGGTGAGACCGGCACCGGCAAGAGCCTGCTGGCCGAGGCGGTGCATGCCTGCAGCCGATGCGCCGGGCGCTTTGTGCCGGTGGCGGTCTCCGGCATGGACGATATTGCTTTTGCGGATACCCTCTTCGGGCATGTGCGGTCCGCCTTTCCCGGAGCCGACCAAGACCGGCCGGGCGCGATTCAGGAGGCGGCGGGCGGTATCCTGTTCCTGGACGGAATCGGGGATCTCGGCCGGCAATCACAGGAGAGGCTTCTCAGGCTGGTTCAGGAAGGGGTCTTTTATCCGGTGGGGTCGGAAAAGCCGCGGCGGTCCAGCGCCCGCCTGTTGGCCGCTACCAATTGGAATCTTCCGGATTTGATTGCCCGGGGCATGTTTCGCAACGATCTCTATTACCGGCTCAAAATCCATCAGGTGGAACTGCCCCCCCTGCGGGACCGAATGGACGATCTGCCCCTGCTGCTCGATTATTTTCTGGAGCAGGCGGCCGAGGAATACGGGAAAAACAAGCCCACCCCGCCGGACGAACTGGTCACTATGCTTCGAAACCATCCGTTTCCGGGCAATGTGCGGGAGCTCAAGTCGATGGTCTTCGACGCGGTGGCGAGCCACCATTCCAAGATGTTGAGCCTGGATGTGTTTCGGAAAAAGATTCGGGAGCATCCGTCCTCGGGGGACGGGTTCGTGAGGCGTGCGGTTAACGGGAAAAACCCGCTGACCTACTGGCGGACCCTGCCCACGATCAAAGAGGCCACCCTGATGCTGATCCTGGAGGCCCTGCGGCGCACCGAGGAGAACAAGACCATGGCCGCACAGATGCTCGGCATTACCCGCCAGACCCTGGCCAAATACTTGCCGGGAGAAACGGAGAAATCGGCCGGGGAATAGGTCGGCCCCTCCTTTGCAGCCGGTCGCCGACGGCGGGTCCAAGGGGCGCTCCCGCGATCCACTGATCCGGGAGTGGAATCCGCCGCTTATCGTCCGTGCCGGGCGGCCGCTTTTTGTCGATACAGGGCCGCCAGATGCGGCTGGTGCAGGGCCTGGTAGCATTGGGCGATGGCCTGAAGAGCCCTGGCTGAATCGGTGTATCTGAAAAGATGGTCCAGGGCTTGGGCGAATTCGCCCCGGTGCATGTGGGCGATGCCGGCGCAGAGGTGAAGGTCTTCGCTGTCGGGAAAATGCGCCAGCCCATTTTCGATGACGGCGGATGCCGCCTTTTCACTCCCCTGTTTCTGAAGGACCATGGCCAGCCCAGCAAAGGCCCGGTGATCCGGCGCGAACTGAAGCGATCGCCGAAAGAGCCGTTCGGCGATGCCGTCCCGGTCCGGAATGGCCGCGATATCGGCATAATCCCCGTGGCTGAAGGTCATCCCCAGTTTGGAAAAGAAATCGGCGTGGAGGGGATGGAGATCCGCCCGGTTCGCCACCTCGATCCGGTCGATGAACCCGGGCAGGGACCGGTAAAACCCGGTGCGCAGGGCCTTTCCGAAGGCCAGGACATCCTCCCGGGAGAGATCGGGGTCGTATTCGAAATAGAGGATGTCTTCGATCGGTTCCAGCCAGATATCGTCGGTGATGCCGAAGCGGTGTTTGAATTGTTCGTACAGCCCGGTGCCGGGGAAGACATCCAGAATGTAGAAGACGGCGCTCAGGGGCCGGATGCGGCGAATCAGGGCGAGGGTCTCCTGAATCGTCGCCTCGGTTTCGCCGGGGCAGCCGTAGATGAAATAGGCCCGGGGCAGAATGCCGTAGCGGGTGGTAAGGGTAAAGGCCCCATGGATCGTCCCGGCGGAAAAGGGTTTGCCCAGCAGGGTGCGGATTTCGGCGGAACCGCTTTCCACCCCGTAGCTGATCTGGGCGCACCCGGCCCGGCGCATCCACAAGAGGATCTCCTCATCCACGCAGTCGACCCGGGAGATGGCGGCCCAGGAGACCGCGAGATTCCGCCGAAGGATCTCCTTGCAGGTATCGATCACCTTCGGCTTGTTGAGGGTGAAGGTGTCGTCGGAAACATAAAAGAAGCGTTCGCCTTTGCGGGCCAGCATCTCCATCTGGTCCACAAAATAGCCGGGGGAGTGAAACCGCACCCGTCGGCCCCAGAAATCGGGGGAGCCGCAGAAGGTGCACCGGCCCGGGCAGCCCCGGGTCAGGGAGAGATGGCGGTACGGGTAGTATCGGGCCGGGTTGGGCAGAACATCCAGGTCGGGGATCGGCTCGGCCGGGTCGGTTCGCACCACTTGTCCGTTTTGGCGGTACCCGATGCCGGGGACGGCGCCGGGGTCTCCGAGAGGGTTCAGTTCGAGATGCCGGATCAGGTTCAGAAAGGTCATCTCTCCTTCGCCCATGACGGTGAAGTCGACCTCCGGAAAATGGGTCAGGAAATGATGCCAGAGATGGGTGGCGCCGACCCCGCCGAAAACGACGGTGACCGACGGGTCCAGGGACTTGGCCATGCGGGCGGTGTCGACGGCCCCCCACCGGTTGGCGTTGAAGACCGAAAA
>CAZNLT010000242.1:0-6739 GCA_964573705.1 uncultured Desulfobacterales bacterium | reverse complement strand
CCAAAGCCTTTTCTTTCAACCAATCACTCGGGTTTAAACTGGATTGTGGATCGAAGATATCCATATTGTTCTCCTTTGAGGACCTCAATGGCAGGATAAATGTCATAAATAGTTGCTGATTAGCAAGCGTTCCCCCCCTGGCTGCGGCCGGACCAAACCTATAAGTAACTAATTGACTGAAAAAAACAGAATTCTTCTTATGGCAGCGGGGTATCTTCAGCAACCTATGGAGGGCTCCGCAAATGGCATTACCTTAAAATCGCGTCCGGTGTTTTTGACAATGTTGTCATCCAGAGCCTCGACTTTGCCCCAATTCTCAAGCGCTATTTTAAAAAGTCTTGTTGAAGCTGGCGGCAGGCAGTAAGAAATTTGTGGTTCCTTCTCATTGTCCTATATCCTCCTCTCGCCGGGGCATTTTACTCCCCTAGAAAACAAAAGGCCGGCGCCCACGGTTAAACAGGGTTCCGGTTTCTCAGTATCCAGCAGCAACCCAACTGTCTCCGCAAGCCCCCCGGCTTTCCGTCCCCACCTCGCGAAGGGTTTGGCTTTCGCTACGGTTTTGTCGTTGTCGCCACCGTGTTCTGATTCTGCCAGTCCCCACCAGCCAAGGTGTAGCTCTCTCTCTCGATAATTCGGCATTTTTATCGTGTCCGTTCGGAGCGCTTTCACATGCCGAATCGATCAGGCTTTGAGGGGTCTGCCTCGCGAGGCTTCCCGGACGATGGCTTCGGCCAGGATCTGGGCCGAATCAAAGATGGCCGCGTTTGACTGGATCTCCCCCTGGATGAGGGAAATTTCCGTGCAGGCCACCAGCAGAACTTGGGCTTCGCGGGCCAGAAGATCCTCGGCGCCCGCCTGTACGGCATCCACCACTTCTCGGCCGTAACGGCTCGTTTTGATGGTTTTGATGGCCTCCATGACTCCGGCTTGAACTTCTTCGGCGGGCGTCACCAGCGCCAGGTTCCGTCTGGCAAAGCGGCTTTCGTAAAGGCCGAGGTCGATCACGGCCGTCGAGGCCAGCAGTCCCACCCGGGCGAGGTCGGGGGTTTGTTCGACCACCGCTCGGACGGTGATTGCGATCATGTCCAGAACGGGAATGGTCACGGCCGTCTGGATATCGGGGTGGTAGTAGTGCGCCGTGTTGCAGGGCATAGCCAGGAAGTCGGCACCCCAGGCGGCCAGTCGACGGGCCATGTCCTGGAGGCAGGGAACCGGGCTTTCACCGGTCCCCTCAATGATCGCCTTGATGCGGGAGGGAACCTTGGGGTTGTTGTCCACCAGCATGCGCAGGTGGTCAGCGTCGTCCCGCGCCGGCGTGGCCTTAATGACCCGCTGCATGAGATCGACGGTGGCCTCGGGACCCATCCCTCCGATGATGCCGATGACTTTTTCCTCCATGGCCTCCTGTCCGGCTGAAGAATGCCGCTAACTATGAGCGGTCGTTCACCCCATGGTCGCTAATCCGGCGCGTTTATCAGTCCGCCACATCCTCACGCCCGAGCAGGGGCCGGATGTAGGCATAAAGGCCTGGAGAGCCGCCCGTATGCACGAACATTACGTTCTCGCCCTTTTTGAAGTAGCCATCGCGGCTGAGGCCGATGAGCCCCGCCATGGCTTTGCCGGTGTAGACCGGATCGAGCAGAATACCCTCGGTCTGGGCCATCAGGTTGACCGCCTCGACCATCTTCTGGTTGGGAACCGAGTATTTCGGCTGCCAGAAGCCGCCGACCGATTCCACGGCCTCGCGCGGGATGTCCTGCCTCACACCCAGGCGCTCCGCCGTCTGGCAGGCCAGCTCGTAGACGATGGGTTCCTGGTCGCCGGCATCGCGGCTGACCCCCACGCCCACGATGGGGATGTTCATGTTGCAGCCGATAAACCCGGTAACCAGCCCGGCATGGGTGCCGGCGCTGCCGGAGGCTACGCACAGGCGCTCAATAGCCAGCCCCGTTTGGAAGAGTTGATCCTGGAGCTCCTGAGCGCAGGCCACGTAGCCGGTAGCGCCGATTGGATTGGAGCCCCCGCCTGGGATGACGTACCCCTTGCGGCCTTCTTTGTCCAGGGCCTCGGACACTTTCTGCATGGCGGCCATCATGTCGGTGCCGCCGGGAACGACCTCGATCTGTTCGACGCCGAGAAGCTGGAAAAGGAAATTATTGCCCGACGCCTCATCGTTGTAGCTGCCGGGAACCCGCTCCTCCAGGACCAGTCGACACTTGAGCCCTTCCTTGACCGCGGCGGCCAGCGTAAGCCGGCAGTGGTTGGACTGCACCGCACCGCATGTGATCAGGGTATCGGCACCTTGGGCCAGCGCATCGGCCACAAGAAATTCCAGCTTGCGGGTCTTGTTGCCCCCGGCCGTCAGGCCGAGAAGATCGTCCCGTTTGATGTAGACATTAGGCCCCCCCAACGCTTCGGTAAAACGGGGGAGAAACTCGATCGGGGTCTGGCCGGCGGTGTAGCGCCGGCGGGGAAATTGGGATAGGTTCATGAAATCCTCTTAACAGGTTGTGAGGCTGATGGTTTAAAAAAGAATCTTGTTCAAAAAATCTTTGGCCCGTTCGGTTTGGGGGTTCTTGAAAAAGGTCTGGTCGGTCCCGCGCTCGATGATCCGACCCTCGTCCATGAAGATGATTTCGTCGGCCACCTCGCGGGCGAACCCCATCTCGTGGGTCACCACCACCATGGTCATCCCCGATTTGGCGAGATCGATCATCACCTCGAGCACCTCCTTGATCATCTCCGGGTCGAGGGCCGAGGTAGGCTCGTCGAACAGCATGATTTCGGGATCCATGGCCAACGCCCGGGCGATGGCCACCCGCTGCTGCTGTCCCCCGGAAAGGTTGCCGGGGTATTTGTCGGCCTGCTCCGGAATCCCCACGCGCTCGAGAAGTTCCTTGGCCCGCCGGGCAGCATCCTTGGGCGGCACCTTTTTCACCTTTACTGGGGCGATGGTAATATTCTCGGCCACCTTCAGGTGCGGGTAGAGTTCAAAACGCTGAAACACCATGCCCATCTTCTGGCGCAGCTTGAACAGGTCGGTGGCGGGGGCCTTCAGGGACTGACCGTCCACGATGATGTCGCCGTCCTGGAATTTTTCCAGGCCGTTCAGGCATTTGAGGATCGTGCTCTTGCCCGATCCCGACGGCCCGCAGATGACCACCACCTGACCCTTTTCGATGGTTTCGTTGATCTGGTCGAGAACCTGAAAGGTACCGAACCATTTGCTGACATTGTTAATCTCGATCATCAGGCAAGCTTTCTTTGGATTTCTAGACGTTTGCTCATCTGGCTCATGATGAAACAAATCACGAAATAGACCGCGCCCACGAAAGCGTACAATTCGAGGCTGCGCATCTCGCGGGCATCCACGATGGAAGCGGAGCGCAGAAACTCCTTGAGGCCGATCACGAAGGCCAGCGAGGTGTCCTGGAAAACGACCACCGACTGCGTCAAGAGGGACGGTACCATGTTGCGCAGCGCCTGGGGGATGACGATGTAGCGCATCGTATCCCGATAATTGAAGCCCGTAGAATAGGCGGCCTGCACCTGCCCGCTCGATATGGACTGGATCCCGGCGCGCACAATTTCAGCGAAATAGGCGGCCTCGAAGACCACGAAGGCCACGCAGGCCGAGAAAAAATCTCCCATGGGCCGGCCGAAGATCACCGGAACCAGGAAATAGAACCAAAAGATAACCAGGATCAGGGGCAGGCTGCGCATGAGGTTGACAAACGCCGTGGCCGGATAATAAATGGCCTTGATGGAGCTCAAGCGTGCCATGCCCACCAGGATGCCCAGCAGCAGGCCGCCGGTGATGGAGACCAGTGCCAGCTTGAAAGTGGTCGCCAGGCCCTGCATCAGGAAGGACAAGTTCGCCGTGATGACCTGCCAATCGAATCCTAACATGGCGTCATTGCCCCCCTCTCCGTGTAATTAGGCCCGGCACGGCCAGGCGTTTTTCGACCAGTCCCATGAGGAACACCACGGTCAGCGTGATGACCATGTAGACCAGGGAGGCCGCGGTCGTCGCTTCGATCCCCTGAAAAGTGTAGGCCTCGATTTGCTGGCTCATGAAAGTGGTCTCCAGCACCCCAACCGTCATCGCGAGGGCCGTATTCTTGAACACGGTCAGGCATTCGGCTGTCAGGGGCGGGATCACGAGGCGCACGGCAAACGGGATGATGATATAGCGGTAGGTCTGAAAATGGGTGAATCCCGTGCTGAGGGCGGCGTTGTACTGGTCTTCCGGGATGGCCTGCATGCCGGCGCGGATGTGTTCGGCGATCCGCGAGGAGGTGTAAAATGAGAGCCCCACCACGACGATCCAGAACTCCGAGTTGGGCAGCCCGCGGTAGAGCCACATCTCGATCGGTTTGGGAAGAATCGAGGGAGCAGCGAAATACCAGAAGAAGAGCTGCACCAGCAGCGGGATGTCACGGAAAATTTCAGTGTAAACCGCCCCGAAAATCCGCAGCGGGCGGAAAGGGGTCACCCTGAAGGTGCCGATGATGATGCCCAGGAGCAGGGCGATAAACCAGCAGATCACCCCGAGTCGGATAGTGGTCCAGATACCCTGGAGCATCCACTGCCCGTATGGCTCGGTCCAGATGACTGACCAGTTGAAGTTATAGGATAGCACGGTTACCCTCCCCGGCTGTCGGGCCCCGATCGTGCGGGCGGCAGGCATCTCTGCCGGCCGGGCCGCACTATCGGCCGATGATCGGCACCTAATCTAAGAGAAGATGGCCGCACGGGGCCTTCGAAGAGGCGCCCCGCGCAACCGTTGGATTACATCACGGCCAGGCCTGAAGCTTCATCAGGGTGGCGGCTTCCTTCGTCATGGGGTAAGGCACCGTCCCGTCCGGTCCGAACCATTTCTGGTAGTACTGTTCGTAGCGGCCGTCCTTGATCATGGTGATCAGCGCGATGTTGATAAAGTCACGGAAGTCGGAGTCGTTTTCCGGCACGATGTAGGCGTAGGGGTCATAGGTGATAAGGTCCCCCACGAGTTCGTATTCTTCCGGGTTGGGGGCCTTGGCCTTCAGGCCGGCCAGCAGGATGCCGTCCGTGCAGTAGGCGTCGATGATGCCCTTCTGCAGGGCCAGCATTCCCTGGCTGTGCTCCTGGTAGACCACGATCTCGGCCGGGGGTTCGATCTCGCCTTTGGCATTAAGATCCCGGATGGCCTTCTCGTTGGTCGAGCCCTGGGCCGCGCCGACCCGCTTGCCGGCCATGTCCTTGTAGCTCGTGTATCCTTCGGTCTTCTTGGCCAGTAGCTGGGTCCCGGTCAGAAACACCGTGATAGAGAAATCCACAGTTTCCTCCCGCGCCACCGTGTGGGTGGAGGAACCGGCGACCATGTGCAGAGTGCGGTTGGCTACAAGGGGTATCCGGGTTTTGGGATTTATGGTCTTCAACGTCAATTTGATCGATTTGCCGAGTTTTTCTTCCAGGGCCTTCTGAAAGTCCTTGGCCATGTCGACACTGAAGCCGACTTGCTGGTTGTTGGTGTCGAAAAAGCCGAAGGGGATGGCCCCGTCACGAACGCCGGCCACGAATTCGCCTTTCTCTTCGATGTCCTCCAAAGCCCCGGCATACCCAGTGCCTGCAAGGCACAGGGCCAGCATCAAGGCGGTCAATATAAAAATGGATCTTCTCATGGCTTTCCTCCTTTTCCCGTTGGTTGTGGTTCCGGATCGACGCCGGGCATGTCCTTTAGGGGCATGCCGCCGGTTTCTGGCAGCGTGCCCTCCTGCAGTCGCACTACAGGATCTTCGGAACCGGGCGTCAATTCTCGG
Organism: uncultured Desulfobacterales bacterium; assembly: GCA_964573705.1. Lineage (GTDB taxonomy): Bacteria > Desulfobacterota > Desulfobacteria > Desulfobacterales > Desulfococcaceae > JAABSQ01. The sequence goes on along the minus strand of CAZNLT010000242.1, from coordinate 938 downwards.
TGATGGTCATGATGTTGGACAAATCGTTGGCTATCTTCACGAGGACGGCCGAATGGCTGCGCACGAGGCCGTCCAGGGTTTGCTCGCTCAGCGCGAAATCGAAGCTTACCGCTCCTATCACCTCCCCGCTTTGAAAGTTCATTAACGGAGCCCCGATGGACACGAGCCCCATAAAAAATTCTTCGTTGTTCACCGCGTAGCCCCTCGCTCGGGTGGCCTCCAATTCGGCCAACAGCGCCTCCCGTTCGGTGATCGTGTTCGGCGTGTGACCCGTAAGGACGATTTTTTTAAGCACCTCCTCACGCCGGCTGTCAGGCAGGTTAGCCAGAATGGCCTTGCCCATGGCCCGCGCATGGAGATCGTGGCTCACGAGCGGGTGGCGGAAAAAAATGGTGCCGGGCGCCTCGCGACGATAAAGGGCCACGAGGCTTAAATCGGACAGAACCGTGGTATCGATGGTCATCTGCCACTTGCTGAAGGTCTCGTCTATGAGTGGCTTGACGGTTTGCAGCCATTCCAGGCCCTGCAAAAAATTATGACCCAGCACCAGCGCGTTGATCCCCAGACGCAGAACCTTGCTCTGGGGATGTTTGTTGAGATAGCCCAGGGAAACCAGCGTATTGACTAAGCGATAGGTGGAGGTTTTATTGAGCCCGCACAGGCCGGTAATCTGGGAAAGGGTCAAGCGCGTGTGGTCGCGATCGAACAAACGCAGGATGGACAGGCCTTTTTCCAGGGTGGTCGAAAAATATTGATCGGACGAAGCGGGCATAGATCTAATCTTTGTTACGATATTAGTAACGCTGTTAAGATTTATTTGAACATGATAGTATCACCCGTTTTTTTTGTCAAGGGAAATATTTGAAGGCAATTCACTTTTTCCGGGTCGGTTCTGCCCTCACGACGAAGATACGGACGGTCAAAAACTGGAAGACGGG
>CAZNLT010000241.1:0-6809 GCA_964573705.1 uncultured Desulfobacterales bacterium | reverse complement strand
TTGTCTGTAAGTTTCATTTCGGGGTCAGGCCTGCGTTATTGTCGTTATTGGGGGGTTGGGTATTGGGTGGATGGGGTACCGGGGTAGAGTTCAAGGGTCAATCATTGCTACAAAACTTCCTTGAATTCCTTCACAGTCATGCCGGCATCTTTGATGATCCCGGCCATTGTGTATGCATCAACAGGATTGGAACGTGGTATTGTAATAATCCTTACGCCGTTTGTCATGGTTATATGTTTTCTTTTTCTGGCAACCCAGAAACCTCTCTTCTCAAAAGCTTTTACTGCTCTTTTATGATTGATTCCAGGCAGTTTAGGCATTCGTAACTTCTACGTACCTGACTTCATCATTTTCAACAGTCAGTAACTTCACAGTATAAAGATAATCCTGAATAGCCTCACTGATATTTTCAAGGGCCTCCTCTTCCGTCAACCCCTGGGACCAGCACCCAGGCAGACCAGGAACCCAAACAGAGTATCCTTCTTCAGTTTTTTTGATATTCACCTGATATCTCATTCTAAAATCACCTCTTTTCATTATATTTTTCAATACGTCATCTGGTCGTCTGTTAGAATACTCTGGCAATCACCCGATTCCGGATCCTGCTGAGCCCGGGGGCAAGTGCCCAGTGCCCAGGTTCAAGTTCTCAGATTCAAGGTTCAAGTGCCCGGGTGCAAGGGAAAAACAGGGCTGAGGTCCGAGGGCTGAGGGCCGAGGAAAACTCTGTCGCTCTTCTTGCTGTTTCCCTGTCTCGCTACTCGCAACTTCTCTCTTTTTGGTTGAATCCAGGGTTTGATCTGATCGAAGGAATTTCATTAGAGAATTCGGTCATTTTAGTTTTCAAGAGAATTCCAGATGTTTGGAATCAAGATGGTCAGGATTGGAGCGAATGTCCGGGATGGGTCGGTATTATCCTGAATATCCTTCATACATCCCGGCCATCCTGATTCAAATCAATGTAGCCCGGGGAACAGGGTACTTGATCGAAGGAATCCCATCTCGGTTCATTCCCACCGCCCGCATATTGTTCTTGATATCTCTATGTCATTCTCGGAATATTCAGGAATAACGATCGCCCTTTTTGAATTGACAACTGGAGATTCATACCTTCATTCAAATGTCCTCCCAATCTTCGAAAGAAATATCTGCTTGCTTTAATATTTCTTTGAGAAGACCAATGTGAATATCTTTGCCGCCATGAGGATTAGGTATGCGTATTTTCTTCTGACTTTTTTTCATAAACTGATGTCTGGTCCCAGTAAATGGCCCTTCAAAACCGAATTTCCTAAATTTGGCAATGAGTTCTTTCCTGGAAATCGTTTTCCTCATTTTTTAGGCCACGGCTTTTTCAGGAATTTTCAGATCTAAACCGTTCACAACAGGAAGCGGATCGTGCTCGCTTATTTTTAAAATAATCCACTCTTCAAGGACTTCGGTTAGTTCATTACGACACGATTCCACTGTTTCGGCATTGGCCCACACGCCCTCAAAACCCTGGATCTCTGCAAACCATGTATCATCTTCCAGTTTTTTATAGGCTGCTTTTTCCAAAGCTGCTCTTACATATTCCTTTATCATACCGCACCTCGATGAAAAATGGTAATGTCCGTGGCTGCTTTCAATTCATCCACATAGCCCTGAAGACGGGAGAGTTTTCTGGAGATAAGTTCAACGTCCACCATGCGCGGACTCCGGTTTGATTTTGCGGTACAAAAATGCGCTATCGAAATACGCCTTTCGGGCGTAAACTTCCTGCCGAACGCGCTCTTTCGGGGCGGCCTCATAGACCAGTCTTCCGTATTTCAATACCTGATGCTGAAGAAGAGGGGACCCCTGATTGAAAATCACGAGATCGACATCCCGATGCAGTCGCGATGAAAGGGCCGTTTCCATTTCGACCCGCTCCATAGCCTCAATTTTTGGGTTAACCATAATAGCGAGATCAATATCGCTTTTACGGCGGTCTTTTCCGGTTGCCGAAGACCCGAAAAGGTAGGCTGCCGCTATTTCGGTGTATTCTGAGCAAAATTGTTGTATTTTGCGTATGTCATCGGGGTGGCGCATGCTATTTACATAGAATCTTCGCAGCTGTCCTCGGAAGTCATTGATCAAGCAGGATTTTTATCAAGCCGCCTCCATACCGATGACATGACTGATTCAAGGTTCAAGTGCCCAGGGGCAAGTTCTCAGTGCCCAGGTTCAAGTGCCCAGGGGCAAGTTCTCAGTGCCCAGGTTCAAGTGCCCAGGGGCAAGGGAAGGCAGGGCAGAGCAGAGGATTATTTTTCCTATCGCCCATCGCCCATCGCCTCTTTTTATAAGCCTTTATTGTTTTTTCGAACATGAGCGCTGTGGTCAGCTGAAAAAGACCTGTTAGCGTTTGTCGGAATACCTCTCCCCGCTCTGCCTCGGTGTAATCCATCTTGGGCAGCAGTATCCGAACGAGGGATTTCCTGAATTGTAGTGGTCTTTTGCTTTGAAGTCAAACAGCTTGACGAAGAGATATTCGAAATGCAGAAAGCGTCGGTTTCCGAATTCATGATCGATTACTTTCGGCACCGTTTTCCGCCAGCGCTTTCGATCGGTGAACAGAACGGTCGGGATGACCAATGCCTCGGGATTCGCTTCGGCCATACGGGTCACGTATCGCAGGAGTCAACCCTCAGCCCTTTGTCTCAAAATTGAGTTGAGGTTTATCATTCGGCAATGGTGCGGCTGACCATGGCGGCCTTGATGAACTGGGGCCGGGCCCCGATGGTGGTGAGAATTCTCATGGATTCCTGCTTTATTTTCGTCGTTTGGAGGGCGTGGGGTCATTTTCATCAAAATAATAATACCCTCCTGTTTTGGGTGCGCCTTGAAATTTAATTTTCTTTCGTTCACGCAGTTCTTTTAACCAACGTTCCAATGTTCTTTGCGGCAGATTCAGGGCTGATTTAATCTCTTTGGATTGTTTGCCGGGGTTGGCTTTAATATGATCTAAAAGATTGTTTACACCGCCACTTACACCGCCATTTACACCGCCACCTGGCATTTCACCAATCGGAAACAATGTTACTTTGAAAGTGTCTGCAATTATTTCAAAAACAGGTTCGGGTGATCCTGCATCCGCCATCGACTGCATCACCCGTTTAATCCCGGAACCATACTTTTCAATAATTCCAGCCTCTTTGAATATCGAAGCAATCTGTTTGTTTTGGGGCCGGGCCCCGATGATGGTACGGATGTTCATGCGTCTGGCTTTTTTCGCCGGACATTCAATAGGTGTCGGGTAGGGGTTGATCGATCTGGATGATCTGGTTCAGGCGTTTGCATACCTCGGCAAAAAATGGATCCGGCAATTTTTTTTGAGGATGAACCTTTGCCCGGCGCGACCCTTTGTTTTGGCTTTCCCGGTTGCAACGGCAAAGGGATTGTCCGCATTGTATTCCGCCGTGGTCATGGGCAGGCCGATGACCAGAGATGTTTTATCGTTGAAATTACGGGGCGAAAGGACCAGAAAGGGATGAATATCCCGCATTTCTTTTCCGGCCTGGGGGTTGCAGTCGATCCAGATGATATCCTGCCTGCCGGGTGCCCAGGGTTTCTTTTCTTTTTTTGAATCGGCTGTTACCACTTTTCAGCCCCGACTGCCCGGGTCTGCATTGTTTCGCCGCCATGCCGGGCTGGATCAAAGCGGGACAGTCGGTCATCCAGCGTTACGTCAGCGCCCTGTTCGGGACGGATGACGACGGCGCCATCTTCCACCGACAGATGCACACGTTGATCGATGTGCAGCCGGGCCGCCCGGGCAATTGCGGCCGGCAGTCTGACCCCCAGACTGTTGCCCCATTTTTTGATATTCAGAACAGTTTCCGTCATCAGGACCTCCATGGATATTGTGGATGTTTAAACATGGTATAAATGTTGCCCGGTCTTTTGTCAATATTAAGAATTGGGTTTTGGGTGTAAAACAAGCCGCTTACCTCCGGCAGGATCGATTCCAGGATTTCTTTACCGCCATTACCAATTCAGTCTACTGGAGTCCGCTTCTTTGTTGATCCCCGCGCGATGCAGAACCAATGCCCCTTCCAATTCTTCGTGCGCCATCTCGGCAACAGGATTCGAGTCGGCGGGTTTTTTGAATTGCCTATGGCCCATCGCCTATCGCCTCTCACCTATGACTCTGATTCCAGGGAGGCGCCGTACATGGTCTGGTAGTATTCCCGGTAGGAGCCGTCGAGGATTTTTCGGCACCAGGGACGGTGGGTGAGGTACCAGTCGATGGTGCGGCGGATGCCTTCTTCGAAGGTCACGGCGGGGGTCCAGCCGAGTCGAGTGCGGATTTTGGCGGCGTCGATGGCGTAGCGCCGGTCATGGCCGGCCCGGTCTGTGACGAACCGGATCAGAGACCGCCGCGGCTTGCCGTCGGGCAGCGCCCCCACCTTTTCGTCGAGGAGGTCGCAGATGGTCTCCACCACCTCGAGGTTCTCTTTTTCGCTGTCGCCCCCGATGTTATAGGTTTCGCCGAGGGCGCCCTTTTCCAGGACCTGCCAGATGGCGCGGCAGTGGTCGTCCACGAACAGCCAGTCGCGGATGTTTTTGCCGTCTCCGTAGACCGGCAGGCTTTTGCCTTCCAGCGCATTGTTGATGATCAGGGGGATCAGCTTTTCCGGAAACTGATATCCGCCGTAATTATTGGAACAGTTGGTGATCAGCACCGGCAGGCCGTAGGTATGAAAATAGGCCGCGGCCAAATGGTCCGAAGCGGCCTTGCTGGCGGAGTAGGGCGAGCGGGGGCTGTAGGGCGTCGATTCAGTGAAATAACCGGTTTCGCCCAGAGAGCCGTAAACCTCATCCGTGCTCACATGCACGAACCGCCGGTTCCCGAATTCCCCGTCCGAGCCGGCCCAGGCCTGCCGGGTGGCCTCCAGCAGGGTGAATGTGCCGTTCACGTTGGTCCGGATGAATTCCGCCGGCCCGGTGATGGACCGATCCACATGGGATTCGGCCGCAAAATGCACTACCGTGTCGATGGGCTCTTCCGCAAACAGCCGCCCCACCAGGGCCGCATCGCAGATATCCCCCTTCACGAACCGGTACCGGGGGTCGCCTTCGACATCCCCCAGACTCTCCGGATTCCCCGCATAGGTCAGCTTATCCAGATTGACCACCCGCACCGCCGGAAAATCCCGCAGCGTCAGCCGAACAAAATTGGACCCGATAAACCCGCACCCCCCCGTCACCAAAACACGCCGCGCATCTCCACCCATCAAAAGCCACCCATAAAAAAAGTAATATCACGTTAAAAAATATCCCCAACCGTTCCCCATCCATTACCATCGACCCCTCCCAACGTCAACGGCCCCATCGACACTGTTTTTCCCGCCTTGATTTGAATCAGGATGACCAGGATGTGTGAAGAATATCCAGGATAATACCAATCCATCCCGGCCATCCGTTCCAATCCTGACCATCTTGATTCAAAATTCCGGAGCCCCGCCCAGCCCATCACCCCTAGCCCACCGCTCCTAGCCCATCATCCTTAGCCCATCACCTATCCCCCTTGAACCTCAGCCCTCAGCCCTTGCTTTTCCTTGTCTCTGGGCCCTTGAATCTGGGCACTGGGAACTTGTCTCTGGGCACTTGAACCTTGAACCTCAGCCCTTCTCAAACCTGCCCCCGCAACCACGCCCACCCCATCCCCAGATATTCATAAAACGCCCGGCGGGTTTTCCGAAGGCTTTCGGCGCTGGGGTAAAACCAGCCGGGGCCGATGGACCGGCGTTCTTTTATCCAGTGACCGGCCGACGCAGGAATTGGATCGAGCCCCTGTTTCCTGAAGAGCGCGACGGAGCGAGGCATGTGAGAGGCGGCGGTGACCAGGATGACCCGGTCGGTGCCGATCAGGGGCCGAATGAGGCGGGCCTGGTCTTTGGTATCTCGGGATTCGGTTTCCAGCACCATCTCGGACCGGGCGATACCCATGATTTCGGCGGTCTGCGCCATGGCCTCCGCATCCGTCAGCGGATCATCCGGTCCGCCCCCGCCGGAGAGGAGAAGCCGGCTCCCCGGGAACTGCCGGAAGAGGCGGATTCCTTCCGTCAGCCGGACCAGCGATTCGGGGGATATCTGGCTGGTGATCGGCAGGCGCGGGTCGGTGGCGTGGCCCCCGGCCAGGACCACGATCCACTCGACCGGATCGACGGCATGCGGCACCGAACGGCTGTGAAGGCCGCCGACCAGCAGGGGCGGATAGACCGATTCCAGGGACCGCAGAACCGGGTCGGCCGTAAAGGGATGGCTGAACAGGGCCAGCAGCACCACCCCCAGGGTCATCACCCACCGGCCGGTCCGCTGCCGTCGGGTAAACCAGAGCAGAATCAGGCCGGCGATCAGCAGCAGGAGGCAAAAGGGCAGGGGGAAGAGGAGGGGGGCGATGGTTTTTTTGAATAGGAACATGGGTGGGGATAGGCTATAGGCTATGGGCGATAGGCAATAGGTTATGGGCAAATGCAGTGCCCAAGTTCAAGATCTCAGTGCCCAGTGCCCAGGTTCAAGTGCCCAGGGTCGGGAGGCGAGTGCGATGAGCGGCACCGTATCATAGTTCATCATAATCATCAGACGAATCAGAGTTCAAGAAAAAAGTTTTTGCAGGGCGGAGGGCAGAGGGCAGAGGTTCAAGTGCCCAGAGCCCAGTGCCCAGGTACAAGAAAAATCTGGCCTAAGGCTCGCTTTCCCCATAGCCCATCACCCATCACCTACTGTACCTCTGCCCTCTGCCCTCAGCCCTCTGCCCTCAGCCCTCAGCCCTCTGCCCTCAGCCCTCAGCC
>CAZNLT010000240.1:1601-6971 GCA_964573705.1 uncultured Desulfobacterales bacterium | reverse complement strand
GAACCCGAACCCAAGCCGGCCGAGCCCGAACCCAAGCTGGCTGAACCCGAACCCAAGCCGGCCGAGCCCGAACCCAAGCCGGCCGAGCCCGAATCCAAACCGGCCCCGGACAACGGGATGCCCGACTGGATGCGGAAATAGCCCCATGACACCAGCCACCATTCAGCCGTAGGCGGGGGATGTCCGGATTCCAGGAAATACTGGTCATTCTCTTGATCATTCTGGGGATACTGTTTCTGCCCCGCCGGATTTCGAACCGGCCGGAACAATCCGGGGCCGATGCCAAGCCCCGGCTGACCGGCAAGATCCGGGCGGCGGTGGCGGTATCGGTGGTCTACCTGGCCCTGGCCGCCGCCTGGTTTCAGCCCTGGCAGGGCGACCTGCTGCCCTTTGTCTACGCCGGTCTAGGCCCGGTGATTCTGGCCGGCCTCGCCTTCTGGGTCTATGCCGGGTTCAAAAAACACCGATGAAACCACCCCGGCCCCTTCGGTAATCCCGGCCGCAGGTCGCTGTTTCGAAAAAAGGCCGGCCCAACTCGACAAACGGACAAAAGCGGATGCCGATCCTTCCCGACACCTACAAGGGCATCGCCCTGATTCTTCTGGCCACCCTCGGCATCGTGCTCATGAACGCCTGCGCCAAGATGAGCAGCGCCGCCCTGACCCCGCTGGAGATGCTCTTCTACCGCGGCCTGCTCGCCCTGGGCCTGCTCACCCCCTACATGCTGCTCACCCATTCGGTCGCGGTCTTCAAGACCCGGCGGATTCGGGCCCACCTCTACCGGGGGATCATCGGCAACCTCGGGGTCGGATGCGTCTTTTGGGCCTAAACCCTGCTCCCCATGGCCGACGCCACCGCCCTGCTGTTTGCCGCGCCGCTGTTCGTCACCGCCCTCTCGCCCCTGCTTCTCAAGGAGACCATCCACGGCTACCAGTGGGCCGCGGTGATCATCGGGTTCGGGGGGGTTCTGCTGATCGCCCGGCCTTCGCCGGAGATGCTGGTCCGACCGGCCTCCCTGATCGGCCTGGCCGCCGCCTTTTGCATCGCCCTGGTCGACATGGCCCTGCGGAACCTGGGCCGGACCGACGACCCGCTGACCACCGTCTTCTATTTTCTGCTCTTCGGGGTGGTGATCTCCGCCCCCTACACCCTGATCTTCGGCGCCGCCCCGGCCTCGGCCACGGTCCCCTGGATCATCGGGATCGGGATTTTCACCGCCATTCAGCAGATGGCCAAGACCACCGCCTACCGGTTCGCCCCGGCCTCCCTGCTGGCCCCCTGCACCTATTCGTCCATCCTCTGGGCCACCCTGACCGGATGGCTCCTCTGGAAGGACCTTCCGACCCTCTCGGTGCTCATCGGCGCCGGGGTGGTCATCGCCTGCAACCTCGCCATCGCCTGGCGGGAACGACCTGGAAGGTGAACCTATGGAATTTTTGTATCTCTCCCCCGAGTTTCCCCCCAACTTCAGCCACTTTATCCTCAACCTCAACCGGCTCGGCGCCCGGGTCTGGGCCCTGGGCGAGGCCGACTTCCATTTCATGCCGGAAGACCTCCGGTCCGCCCTGGCCTATTATGTCCGGGCCGACCTCACCTCCCTTCCGGCGGTGGAACAGGGGCTGGCGGAGCTGACCGCAGCCCAGGCCTCGCTCGGACTGCCCGAGGGGTTCGAGGTGGTCGAATCCCACAACGAACTCTGGCTTCGGGTGGAGGCCTTCATCAACGACCGGTACGGTCTGGAGGGGATTCGCCCGGCGGATCTCGACCGGCTGAAGCGAAAATCGGTCATGAAGCAGGTCTTTCAAGACCAGGGCCTGCCGGTGGCCCGGGGGGCCCGAATCGAGAACCCGTACCACGGCCTGGCCCTGGCCGCGGAGCTGAACTATCCGCTGATCCTGAAACCGGACGAAGGGGTGGGGGCCGGCGGCATCCACAAGGTCGAGAATGAGGCCCAGCTGCGGGAGCACCTGCTGAATCTGACGGAGGACTACCTCCTGGAGGAGTTCATCCACGGCCGCATTGTCAGCTACGACGGCCTCACCGACCGGGAGGGCGGAATTCTCTTTGAAAACTCCCTCATCTACGGCGACGGGGTCCTGGAGTACGTCCAGGGAAAGGACACCTTCTTTTACGTCACCCGGCACATTCCCACCGAACTGGCCGAGATCGGCCGCCGCCTGGTGCGGGCCTTCGACATCCGCCGCAAATTTTTCCATTTCGAGTTCTTCAGAGTCAATGGCGAATACCGGCCCATCGAAATCAACTGCCGCCCGCCCGGCGGCCCCATCCTCGACATGATGAACTACAGCGCCGACGTCGACCTCTACGCCGCCTACGCCCACATGATCGTCACCGGCGATGCCCCCATGCCAGCAGAAAAAAAATACCACTGCGCCTATGTGGGCCGCCGGGACCGGGCCTACCGTTACAGCCACGAAGAGATCCTCGCCCGGTGCGGCGACCGCCTGGTGGAGCACGGCGAAAACCCGCCCGTCTTTCGCGGGGCGATGAGCGATTACCGGTATATCATACGGACCCCGTCGGAGCCGGAGCTCTTGGAGCTGGCGGGGGAGATTCTGGAGTGGGGGTGAGGCCCCGCCTGGGGTCAGGGCAGAAATTTTGTTTGAATTCGCCAGACGCTGAGGGTATAGTGAAAATGGCACCAGGACCTGCACATCCCTATCCTGACTACCTGAACAAACCTCAAGGAGATAAGCAAGCATGGAATCCCGGGTAAATCCCCCCAAAGAAGATCTTCGCAAATGGTCCAGGAAGATTGTAAATGAGATACGTTCGGATTTCAGAATCGTTCCCTTAAATGGCTTAAAAAGCGAGAGGTATGTTCTTTCAAAACCGATCATGATTCTGGTTGAGAAAGATGATGATGGGTACATCGCCTCCTGGGACGATGTGGAGGCTTTTCATACGGCTGAAACCGAATACGAGGCGATTAATGGTCTGTGCGAAGAAATCGTCAATCTATATGAAGATCTATGTGAACCAAATGCCGCACTGGGCCCGCTTCCCCGAAAATGGCTTCTCCTTTTACAAGATCATATTCAGGCGCGATGAAAATGAGAGATATGGAGAAGATTTTCTCCAAATTGGAATTGTCCACACGAGCCACAAAGCACCAATACGGGTGGCTGATGGTCGATGATAGCAAAATCCTGCGGGTTCACTACTCTCATGGCAAAGGCGACATCCCCGGAAAAGTGGTTCATAGAATCCGAGGTCAGCTGAAGCTTTCTGAAAAAGATTTTAAAAATCTCATCCAATGTCCTCTTTCCCGAAAGGAATACTTGGGAATACTTCGAGAAAAAGGCTACCTGTAACGCCAATCCTGAAGCGATTCATTTATTTACCCTTGCGAAAGCCGCTCCCGATCTTTTACCGCCTTCCTCTTCCCGGGGTTCCGTCACCGTCAGTTGAAAATCCGGAATCGCGGTAAATTGTCCATCGGGTTTATCGGCGATCGCGGTGCGGACCCCCGCGTTGGCCGAGTAAAAAACAAGATAGAGATCCTCGTCGACCTGGATCGCATGGTGAATGACCGCCCATTGATCCCCCGCCGCAAGGCCCAGTGCCCATTGCTTTTCTCCGGACACCCAGGTTTTGGGATTGAATTTTCGGACATGGCTGACCCATTTGCCATACCAGTCCCGCTGCCCGCCGGTGGGCGCTTCGAAAAGCCCGGTGGTATAAAGCCAGGTGGTGTCATCAGCTTCCATGACCAGCTTCCCGTTCGTATCGAAGAGAAGCGATCCGAACCCGGAATGCCCCCGATCCGGCAGGAGATTTTCATCATGGTGGACCCGTTTGAATGTCGTTCCGCCGATCTCAAACGGTTTCGGCTCCGTCTGCGCCGCTGCGGAAACGACCCCGATGACAAACATTAAACCGAAAAGAAGCAATCCAATTTTTTTCATTTTTCCCCTCCCTTTTGTGAAATTACGGTTTGCCATTTCCTTCAGGCGAAAGCTTTCATCCTTTTTATGTAAAACGTCGTTCATTTTTTCAACATATATTTTTTTTCTTGACAAAACGCAATTTTATTTATTGTCTGAGCAGATCGTCACCACCTCCAAATGAAAGATACACTGTGACCATGTTGAATCGGGCCGGTGGCCTGCTGATATTTTTTCTGATTATTACGCCTGTGGCGGCAATGGCCGCCATGGATAGCCCTGCCCAGATTTTTATGCCGGAAGGGCAGCTGAAATCCCACACTGTAAAAATGTATATCACAGAGGATATTCAGGCTGACCAGAAACCCCGGTTGAGGCTCCTTCGCAGCCATGCCGTGACCCAGAAGACAGCCGGCGAGGATGTCCTTTTGGAACCGGTGATTGTTGCACCCGCTACCCATGAATGGCTTGGAAAGCGAGAAATATATTTTTTTAAAACCGATAATGATTCTGTTGAAAAAAGATGAAAACGGGTACATCGCCTCCTGGGACGATGGGGAGGCTTTTCATACGGCTGAACCGAATATGAGGCGATCACGGTCTGTGCGAAGAAACAGGAAACCTGTATGAAGATCTAAGATCGCATTCGACTATTTCAAAGCCAATTTCTCTCGGGCGAGCACCCTCAGTAAAGTCGTCGACCACTCTTCTCCTTGACAGGCAGATTGGAAGGCCACCCTTAATATAACATCCATTCATTTCCAAACCCTTGAACAAGAGGAGGAATGGATGGATAAATGCCGACACCAGTTCACCGATGAAGATGTAGCTGAACTCAAAAAATACCGGGATAAAAAGATAAGCGTTTGGCCCTCAGATTCGTCGCCCTTCTTATGCTGGCTAAAAACGATGGTGTGGACAAGGCTGCCGAAGTGATCGGTAAATCCGTCAGAACAGTTGAGAATTGGCTAAACAATATAATGCCTGGTCTATCTGCACCGGTACAACGAATCCACCCTCGCCCGAATGAGAAGCGCCTATGTGACTCCGCTTCAGGGCCATTTCAGCGCCCGGATTGAATTTCTGCAGACCGGAAAAGATGGAGCGAGCACCGCCTCGGCCCAGCGGAAAATTCAAAAAGAGATCGAGCTGATTCGGAAGAAACAGACGGAACTGCGGCGTTTCGACGAAGAACTCCGCCATTACGCCGACATGCGGATCGGCCCGGATCTGGACGATGGGGTCAAAGTCAACTACGGCAAATTCGGCGGTCTTTTGGCGGAATCCAAGGCCGTCACGGGGCAATGAGAGAGTCAATTCTGGAGGATGCAAGAATGGAAAACGAAGTCATTTTATCGAAATTGAACAGACTGCCCGATGACTTAAGGCGCGAGGCCGTGGATTTTATAGAATTTCTCACCGAAAAATACGAAAAGAAAACCCGCACGCCCGGCCGCAAAGG
>CAZNLT010000240.1:0-1501 GCA_964573705.1 uncultured Desulfobacterales bacterium | reverse complement strand
TCTTTATCCCGGCCCTACACCGAGATCAAAGACCGGATGGAAGAAAATTTTATCGAACTGCTGCCGATCACGTTCGATCACACAGTACTACTGACCGATCTGCCGCTTCATCACAGAGACCCCTTCGACAGACTGATCATTGCTCAGGCGATGACTGGAAAGATGACGGTCCTCACCAAAGATGAGAATTTTAACCATTATCCCATTGATATCATCTGGTAAGCCATCCCGATGACGCAAAACCGAATAAACCGATGAACCTGAACAAGGTACAAAAAACCCTGGAGAACCTTTTCACCGAAAAACAGAAACGCATTATCTTCTGGTACGACGGCGAAAAAGAATTCGAAGACCTCCTGCCGGATATTCAATTGGACCCGGTCCGCATTCTCCGGCTCGACCAGGTCAGCCCGCTGGAACTGAAAATCAGCATCGCAACGCGGCGACCCCGACACCCGATACCTTTTGTACGGCCCCTTTCATGAACCCCCGCCGGAAGAAGACTGGCTCTACGACATCCGCCTGTACAGCCGCACCTTCCACGCGAGCAAGGCGTCCATCGTCCTGAACGATCTCGGCCTGACTCACCAGAGCATCCGACCGCATTTAAAGCGGCGTCTGGCCTTTTTCAACAGCAGGGACCGAATGAACCGGCTCAAAAATGGGTCCAGCCGGAAGACCGGGAGGCGGATCTCGACCTGAAGATGCTGGCGGTTCTCACCCGCGCCGACCAGCCGGATCTCTTTTCCATTCTGATGAAGCTGTTCGAATCCTGCTGCGACAGGCATTCTTTTGATGAATCCGTTCCGTCCAGGTACTGGTCGGACATTGAAAAGCTGGATCTGGCCCCGCCTTTCTGGGAATTTATCGCCCGGAACTTCGGCTATGCCAACGCAGGCAGCCCGACATTGCCCGATTTTTTATCGCAGAAACCCTTCAGGTCGCTTTCGATTCCGGCGCAAAACGAATTTTCATCCTCACCAGCAGCGTCGGCGATATTCCGACTATACCGGGGGAACTGTTTGCCAAATTTCAGACCAGCTTTTACGCGGATCCGGTGGATGGGGCTTATAAGGCGTTGGGGGTGGAATAAGACTTGTGGTTTGTTTGGCGTTTTCAATAATTTGTTCAGTCTTTTTTCTGGCCTTCACCTATGCTCATTTCGGCGGGGTAAGTTACGGGTTAGTCCATTGAAATTGACAATTTGAAACCATCGTTTTAGGGGAGAACTCTGAATTAAAATCTTTGCCTGACGATGAGGGATTTTCGCCCCTTCTCCCCGCGGGTCACTAAGTCTTTCTGAATATTCCTCAGATACATCAGCGAGGCCGCGGCCTCTGAAAAAAACGAAGCGCCTTTCCCTTTACGATAGCAAAATATGCCCAAGACCAATAAAAGGCCAGCCTGTTCAGGCTGGCCTTTTATTTTTGATGGTAGGCACGATTGGATTTGAACCAACGACCCCTACCGTGTCAGGGTAGTGCTCTCCCACTGAGCTACG
>CAZNLT010000239.1:0-6974 GCA_964573705.1 uncultured Desulfobacterales bacterium | reverse complement strand
GCCTGCTCGTGCTTATGTGCCACCCGACCCACACCCGCGCGCCCCAGACTACCACCACCCGTCCGCCCCCGGCGGCAACCGCGACATACTCCATAGGCGGCAACCGGCGCAGGAAGAGAATGGGGTCATTACGCTTCAGCCGGAGGGTCTCCAGGGTTTTCTCCAGGGCTGTCCCCCCTGTCAGCCCTTCGATATGACCGGATTCATTCGGCTGCATCTCGATCAGGGGCAGTTTTTGGCCGTCCAGCCGGTGCACCACGATCTTCATTGCCATTCCGCCTCCGAGAACCGCGTCTCCTTCGGGGCCGCGCACCCGGACCGGGCGGACCAGCACCTCTTCATCCAGACGCAGAATTTCGCTACCTTCGAAGAGCCCGATCCGGCCCAGCCGCATCGCCAGTTCCCGGTCGATCATTTTACGGATCATCAGGGGCCTGCAGAAGGGAGCATCGATCAAGGGCGTGTACATGATGTATTTTCCATTCTTCGACCCGTTTCATCCCTTCGGCATGCTGCAGAGAAGGGGGCGGGCCTCGGTTGAACGGCAGAGGCAACGGGGGTTCGCATGCCGGAAAGACCGGCATATCCGAGAATCCCTACCGTGTTGGCATTGTGCAGAACCGCGGCCGTCACGGGTGCCAGGCGGCCGCTGCCCGCCATCAGAAGGAAGAGGGTGTTGAGCCCCACAGCCGCTCCGAAGCAGTGTTTCATGGTCTGCCGGGTACGGTCCGCGATTCTCCGTGCGGTTACCAGGGCGGTGAGATGGTCCTGAAGCAGGACCACCTGGGCTGCTTCTCGGGCCAGGTCGGCTCCGCCCGGCATACAGATGCCCACATCGGCACTGACCATGGCCGGGGCGTCGTTGACACCGTCTCCGGCAAAGGCGATCCGGTGTCCCCGGTCCCGGAGGTCCTGGATGATGGCGGCCTTTTCCTGAGGTTTAAGATCCCAGTGGACCTCGTCCAGGGCGGTCAGCTGACCGGCCACTGTCCGAGCCGTTTCAGGGTGGTCCCCGGTCAACATCACCGTCTTTTTAACCCCGAGCGCCTTCAGGTCTTTGAGCACCTGGCAGGCCTCGGATCTCAAAGCATCTCTGAGTGCAATCACCCCTTCGAGGCGGCCTTCACGGGCGACATAGAGGAGGCTTTTACCGGCCTTGCGGAGGTTTAGGGCCAGATCCCGGGCGCCGGCGCAGTCGATGCCTTCGTCTTCGTCGACAAAATGATGACTGCCCACCAGCACCCGGCTTTCATTTACATAAGCGGAAACCCCGTGGGCGACGACAAAATCCACCTCTCCGGCCGGGGGCAGGTCAAGCTTCTGGTCCCTGGCTTCCTTCACAACGGCCCGGGCCGCGGGATGGCCGTAATGGGCTTCGGCGCCGGCAGCCAGGGCCAGCAGGGCTTCGGGATTCATGCCACCGACGGGGATCACGTCGGTCACTTCCAGGACACCCCGGGTCAGGGTGCCGGTTTTGTCGAATACCACGGTATCCACATCGGCCAGGGCCTCTAGTGCCTGAGCCCCTTTCAGGAGCACCCCGTTGTGGGCAGCGGTATACATAGCGGTTTTGGCGGCCACCGGATTGGCCAGCTTCAGAGCGCAGGAATAGTCTACGGTGAGAACCGCTGCGGCCCGCCGCACATCCCGGGTCAGCAGGAAAAGGACCATCCCGATTCCCAGGGTGACGGGCACCAGCCGGTCGGCCATCCGACGGCTTTCTATCTGGGATTCCGACTGGCTTCGGAGAGAGTTCCGGAGAAACCGGTCCACCCGGGCCATCCCGGTTTCTCTTCCCACCCGGTCGGCCTGAATCGTGATCCGCCCCTCCTGGATAACCGAGCCGGACAGGGCAGCCTTGCCGGGGCTCAGATGCACCGGCACCGATTCCCCGGTGATGGCGCTCTGGTTGACCAGGGCTTCGCTCTCTATGACCACGCCGTCAATCGGGATCATTTCTCCCGAGCCGCAGACCACATGGTCGCCGATCCGGACCTCGTTGAGATTCACCCGAATCTCCCGGCCTTCACGGGCCACACGGACCGTTTCCACCCGGGGCCGCAACAGGTTCTTCAGCAGGCCGTTGGTTTTGTCTTCCGAAAGCTGCTCCAGGTATTCCCCCAGTCCAAGAAGGGCCGCTATGGAATTGGCCGCGAAGTAATCTCTTCGGAACAGGGAAAGACTGACCGCCGCCGCATCCAGGACCTCAACCTTGATCCCGCGGGTCAGCAGGGTTATCACCCCCTCCGTCAGAACGGGAAAAGACATTCCCCAGCTCAGGAGGGCTCGAAAAGGCCCCGGGAAGACCGGGGTCAGAAGAGCCGCAAAGCCTCTGACGAGGGTTCCTACCGGGTCCGGTGCGGTTTCCCGCTCGGTGAGTGCGTGGCAGGATTCCTCCGGGAGGGCGGATATCGATTCCAGGATCTGTTTCCGGCCGTCGGGATTTCCGTCATATCCGACCACAATGCTGGCCGTTTTCAGATTAAAACGGACATTGGCGACGCCCGGAATAGAAGTGAGCACCGCCTCCAGATACACTGGATCAAAGGCAGGGTCCCGGAGTCCGGCGGTCCGTACCCGTATCCGGCGCGGAATTTCGTGGACGATGTGCAGCTTGTGCCTGTTTTCAGCAAAGAGATGCATGGTTATTGCCTATGCCTCCGGGCTCCAGGCTGATACAGGTGATAATGCCAGAAAGCAAATCCGACAAGAGCCATGCCCGACCAGATGTGAAGGGTTTTAGCGCCCCGGCCGCGCATCAGTCCGGTGGCGGCAAGTGCCCCCATGGAAAGGGACATGCCGATTTTGGCCGCGGATTTCCGGCTGTCGATGGCCTGTCGTCCGGCGGCGCTTGGACGGACGCCGCCGGACGGGGTCTCTTTCATCACCTCTGATTTCCGGTCCACTACTTCTCCTGACTCATTTCCGCATTGACGTCTCGGAACTGTTCCTTGACCTCTTCCATGCCGCTCTGAAAAAGCGACCAGATTTTGACCGTGCCGAAAACCAGAGCCTTCTGGACAGCGGGGTTGGTCAGAACCAGGGCTGCGCCGGTGCCGATGAGAATGCCTCTCAGATACCCGGCATGGGAAAAATCGAACCATCCGGCGCTCGTCTGGGGTCCCGCCGTCCCGGCGTATGGGGCCGGACTGAAAGGCCGGTCCTGCTGGAGGCTCTCCCCGCTGACCGGCACATGGAACGGCGTTTGGGGATCTACAGCCCGGACCGGGCCGCCTGCCGAATGAAAAGAAAACGGATGGGCATGGGGGGCCATCGCCGGTACTGATTGAGGGTAGAATGGAAAAGTCTGTCGCATATCAGTTTCCTCTGGATAAACAAACGGTTTCATTTGGTTTTTTTCTGTGCTTTGGGGGATGAAGGCTTCGCATCCTCAGGATGGTTCGCCAGCCCCGGTTCGGGGGGCATGGTTGAATCCCATAAATACTTGGTGCCCGTGGCCACTGCCAGAATTCCCACCAAAGAGGCCAGTCCGGTGGCTCCCACCGTTCCGACCAGAGCAGCGGCCGCCGCCGATGCGAGGCCGGCCCCGGCTGTTTCATTCAGGGTGTTTCTGACGGCGGCCTTCCGATCGATCTCGGCATTTTTGACCCGCCGGATGTTTTTCGCCGCGGCAGAAGTGGAGCCGATCAATAGTCCGATTCCACCCATGGCGAGGGCGGTCCGGGGGACCGCTCGAGTAATATTGGTGCTGACGGCACGGGCTGCCGGATAGTGGTAATTAGCCATTTTCTTTGCCTCCTGATGTCGATTCGGTGTGGGCTTTCTGATTTCCACTGTCGAAAGCTCCCCATATGCCGGACAGGGTGTCCACGATGGCGTTTTTAACGGTATCATTGGTCAGCAGCAGGGAGACGCTCATGCCAACCAGAGCCCCTTTCCAGAAATGGTTGTCCACACCGTCGATAAAATTCATCACGCGGGAGGCATCGGCATTTCCGTTGACCAGGTCATTGACCAGACTCATCATTTGGCCGTACTGATGCCCCTCGTGCTTGGCATGTCCCGGTCCATGGGGCGAGCCGGGATCCATGGCGTGGGGAGCGGCTCCCGGCCCGTGGCTGAATCCGGTGCAGGCCGGGCCCGGATTGGCGGCCTGGGGACCGTATGGCCCGTAAGCGAAGCCGGCCGCGGGAATATGCCAGGGGCCGCCCATGCCTGGCGCATTCCCTGAGGGTCCGGCATAACCGAAGGGCTGGCCATAGGGGCCGCCGGGCACGGGTCCAGCAGGATAGATATATCCATGAGTGCCGCCTCCCGCATAGTGACCGGGATGAGGCGGACCGTTGAGCCCCTCGGCCGGATAACCGGGATGAGCCGCCGGGTTCGGCCCCTGTGGGCCCGCCCCGGGAACCGTATATCCGGCACCGGCGGTTCGGGGGCTGTCCTGATTTTCCGGAGCTCCGGTATTTCCGTATGTTCCATTGTGCTCCGAACAGCTGCATCCGTCTCCAGCTGTGCGCAGGGTTTCTGCCGCATGGGTTGATTTCTGCATGCTTCATTCCTCCGTGTTTACGTTGTGGTTTTAAGATACCTGCATTCGCTTTCGGAATCTTTCCAAGGTCCGGTTCCGATTCACTCTGAATCGGAAACAGTGTCGGACCCGGAAAAACCGATCGGGGCCGGATCATAGAAGAGCAGCCGGCCCGAATTGGCCAAAATTCCCAGAGTATGGGTGATGTGAACCATTCCGGCCATCACCGGCGAAAGCATGCCCAGGCCCCCCAGGACCACGCCGGCGATGTTCGAACCCGTGGCGATCCAGAAATTCTGATGCACCACCCGGATGGTTTCCCGGCTCAGGCAGCGTACATACACCACCCCCGCCAGGTTGTCCTTGACCAGGGCGATATCCGCCGCCTCGATGGCCACCTCCGATCCGCCGGCGCCCATGGCCACACCGATATCGGCTTCAGCCAGGGCCAGGGCGTCGTTGATGCCGTCGCCAACCATGAGCACTCGGTCTCCGTTGGATTTTAGATCGGCGATGATCCGGCCTTTTTCCTCGGGCAGCACCGAAAAGCAGCACTGGTCGAAATCCATCCGGTCGGCCAGGGCCAGGGCCGAATGCTTGGAATCCCCCGTGATCAGTACGGTTTTCCTGCAGCCGTCCTTCTGAAGATATCGGATAACCTCACGCCCGTTGGCCCGTTCCCGGCTGGCGAATCCGGCCACCCCCGCCAGTGTTCGGTTTTTGGCGATGAAGATCAGGGTCAGGCCCTGCCGCTTCACCTTTTCGTGATAGGCCTTCACCATCTCGGGATTGACCTCGAACTGCGCCATAAGCTTGTGACCGCCCACCAGGATCTCATCTCCGCGGATTACCGAACGGACCCCTTTTCCCAGGAAATACTCGCACACATCATGGCTGACGGGTTGAATGCCCCTTTTTCGGGCCTCGTGTCGAATGGCCAGGGCCACCGGGTGGCTGTTGTGAATCTCGGCGGAATAGGCCAGCTCAAGGAGTTCATCGTCGGACACCCCGTTAAAGCCGGTCAGCTGTTTGAGATCGGGCTTGCTGGTGGTCAGGGTTCCGGTTTTGTCGAAACAGATCACCTCAGTGCGGCCCGCCTCTTCCAGGTACCGGCCTCCCTTGATCAGGATATGGCGTCGGGCCGCGGCGCTGATGCCGGCGCTGATTGCCGTGGAGGCCGCCAGGATGGTGGCGCAGGGGCAGGCCATGACCAGCATGACCGAAAAGGCGCGCCAGGGATTTCGGGTCAGTACCAGGGTGGCTGCGGTGACCGCAAAGCCGGTTCTGATCAGATTCCGGGCCAGGCGGTCAGCCGTCCCCTCGATGGGAGCCTTGTTCTCCAGGGAGGATTCGACCATCTGCAGTATCCGGGACAGATAGGTTCGGTCCCCTACCTGCTGTGCCTTAACGAAGATCACGCCCTGGCGCACGAAGGTGCCGGCCAGCACCTGATCGGCCCGGCTCCGTACCGCCGGTTCGGCCCGGCCGGTGATGGGGGAATCGTCGATCAGAGCCTCCCCCCTGATGATTTCCCCGTCCACCGCGATCTTTTCACCGGTATGCAGTACAACGGTGTCCCCGGGCCGTACCTGGTCGACCGGAATGCTGATCTCCACGCCATCAGATATGATATAAGTCTCCTTTTCAGTAATCTCTAAAATATCCCGAATGGCTCGGCGGGAACGCTCGGTGATCCATGCCTGCAGCAGCTTGCCGGCGCTGGTGATCCAGAGGATCTCCAGTGCCGCCACCGCCTCCCCGGCGGCTGCCGCGGCGAGGATACCGCCTCCCAGAAAACTCTCCAGGGAGACCCGGCGATTGCGCAGGTCCGACAGGCCTGCCCGGATCAGGGGCAGGGCCGCCAAGACGGTGACTGCGCCCAGGGGGCTGAACAGGGTCTGGGCCAGGGGGAGTCTGAGCACCGCAGTCCGCGTGAAAACCCCCGCCGCCAGCACCGAAAGCCCCGCGAACCGCCTTTTGGCCGAATGCATGTTGAGGTGACGGTTCTCGGTCTGCCGAACGGGCATCGAATCAGTCGGGGATCGGTCCGGCCCGGAATGGCGCTGCAAAAATTCGGTCAATGACCGGCTCAGTTCCTCCCGGTTCAGTGAATTCGGGTTGAAGCGGACCACCAGACTGGCGCATTTCGGATTCGCCCGTGCCCACGCCACGCCATCTGTGGCGGACAGCATTCGGACCAGGGGCTCCTGAATGTCGGCCCGGTGCTGCAGCAAAGGCAGGCGATAGCGGATCCGGCCCGGCAGGGCGTGCTGAACCTGAATCGATTCGTCTTTTTTTTTATTCAACAACGTTTATTCCTGTTCCGGTTTTCTCTTCCAAGGGTTTTTGGCTGTGTGCGCCGTTTCGCACAAGACAAAAGATTTGGCCATTTTCCGGGCCATGAACCATCTCCGTAAGAACGCCGTCAGAGCTTCGCGGTAACTCCGAAGTAAAAGGTTGCGGGCTCGATCTGGACGACGTC
>CAZNLT010000238.1:1851-7064 GCA_964573705.1 uncultured Desulfobacterales bacterium | reverse complement strand
GAAGGGTGTTCGATTTGACGAAGGGCAGATAGAAATCCTTGGGAAACAGGACGGCCAGGGACGCCAGGAGCGCGGTCATACCCAGGATCAGACGGCGAAACTTCGGATCGTCTCCGTCCCGGCAAGGGAGGAGCGCCAGCAGTCCTAAGCAGAACGGCAGCGCCACCGGACCGAGATACATCGGCATCATGGGCCAGGCCATCCAGCAGCGGATTCCCGCCGCCGCGCCGTTTGCCGAAAGCGCCAGGAGCAGAAAAAAGGCCACCGCCCGCCGCCGCCGAAAGGCGGCATCGGCCGCCAGGGAACACCCGTAGAAAAGCGTCGCGGTTTTGAAAAGCAGGTGGGCGTGAATCAGCATCCGCATCTCCAAACGAGACAGCACACAGCAAAAAGAATCCGCAATTGTTTAACCCGGGGCTCTACTATCATTCAACCTGCTGAAATCCAACAAAATAAAATTAAAAAGGTCGGTCTTGCAAAAGGCAAAAAAAAATCCCGGACCGAAATATTCGATCCGGGATATCCCTTTTCTCTCCACAGATACACCAACGGGCAGACCGCCGTCCACGCAATCATTGCCCGGTATGTTCAGGCAGGTCTTCTGACTCTCGGATCATCCTGCCGGCTGCGCCTTCCCAGCCATTCGGCCAGTGGCATTCTGCAGCCTTCGTCCCCGATCACAGCGGCGGGCCCGTCCCTGATTTTCACGGGGTTCCCTCTTGTGCTCTGTTAAGAGCACCTGAACATGGTTTGCTCTCTACAGGATACCGATGGCAATGTCAAGGAAAAGAAGGGGGCCGCCTGAAGCACGCCGGGGTGTGCGTCGGCCGGTTTTTTCCGGGCCGTTTTTTGCCGCACCGGCGTGGGCCCAGCACTGCGACCACAGGATGGACTTTAAACTGAAACCGAATCTGCTTCAAATATCCCGGTCGATCAATCATCTCCATGTTTTTTTTGAATATTCGAATCAATGCATCGAATTTTCGATATAAATACCTGGCAGGGATAAGCTGTTCCATGGCAAATTCCTCCCGGGAGGCCCCCGGCAGAGGGTTGATAATTTCAAACAATTCCGGCATCACCTGAATCTCATCGATAATGACAAGGCCCTCCAGTATTTCCAATGCCATCTGGGGATTCTGCAGCCGCAACCGGTCCCGGGGAGACTCCAGATCAAAGAAAACCGCATTCGTGAATGTCAACAGGTCGCAAATCTGGAAATACCACGAAAATAAAAAAACACTTGACACGGGGTGGGGGGTTAGATTTTTTTGGAAGATGGAGAGAATGACTTTAAATTTAGAGCACCAGGTTAGGCTGGCCAAAGAGGGCCACAAGCAGGCGCTCGAGGCGGTTGTCGATCACATCCGGGACCGGATTTACGGTCTGGCCCTGCGCATGCTGGGCAATCCCGAAGATGCCGAAGACCAATCGCAGGAGATTTTGATTAAAATCATCACCCACTTAAGTGATTACCGGGAAGAAAGTGCTTTCGGGTCGTGGGTGTATCGTATCGCCTGCAACCATTTGCTGACAACACGCAAACAGGCCAGTGCGCGGCAAGCCGTGAGCTTCGAATTTTTAGAAGAGATGTTCGCGTCAGAGAGCGACAAGCCCTACACGCTGTCTGTTTCAGGGCCGGAACGGGACCTGCTGCTGGAGGAGACCCGGCTGGAGTGTATGCAGACTGTGCCGGCATGCCTCGATGGGTCCATGCGGATCGTTTTTATTTTGGGGGATGTTTTCGGCGTCACCAGCAAAGAGGGCGCCTATATTCGGGAGATCACCCCGGATGGCTTTTCGTCAACGCCTTTTCCGCGCCAGGAAGTGCATCCAGGGGTTTGAACAATACCACTACCTAAGGAGGGAAACATGACTGAGATCAGCAAAGAGGTATTTGAAATCGTGAACAAAGCGGGTCGGATTGGCGTCTTGAGTACCGTCGACGCCCAAGGCCAGCCCAACGCCGCATATTTCGGCAGTATACGCCTGGCCGATGACGGTTCGGTGGTGTTGGGCTTGAGCAACAATCGCAGCCTGAAAAACCTTGAGGAAAATCCACTGGCCGTTCT
The DNA here is from genome assembly GCA_964573705.1 of uncultured Desulfobacterales bacterium. Taxonomy (GTDB): domain Bacteria; phylum Desulfobacterota; class Desulfobacteria; order Desulfobacterales; family Desulfococcaceae; genus JAABSQ01. The sequence goes on along the minus strand of CAZNLT010000238.1, from coordinate 4,992 downwards.
TTTTTGTGTCACCGAAGGTCCGGTTACGTTTACGACCCCCGGCTGTCGCCTGTATCTCAAAAGTACAGGGATTCAAAGGGAAGGCCAACTGCTGGAAGTCATCAAAGCTGCCATTGCCGAACATGCCGGCGAGGATGCGGCCAAAATGATTGTTGCCGCGGTGGCTTTTGAAGTGACGGAACTACGGCCGTTGGTCGCAATGGGGTAAAGCCTGTTCGTATAGACTCTCATTTCGGGGGGCGACGCCAATATAAACATTGGCGTGACCTGCTCCAGCCATTCCATCTACATGCTTCCAAAAAGGGGATTCATCCATGGAGATCAAGTTCCTAAAACGCAATTTCTTTCAGCGTCTGCTGGGAATTCCGGCCACCGCCAAACCGGTTGACGAGAGTTGCTGGCGTTATAATGAAGGTCAATTGACCATCGATTTGAACAAAGCCGCAGAGCTAAAAACCTCCGGCGGCGCGCTTCGCTGTGAAGGTCAAAATCTCCCCAAACGCGTCCTGGTGGTCCACGGCGAGGACGGGGAGTTCCGTGCTTATCACAACCGCTGTACCCATTTGGGCCATCGCCGCCTGGATCCGGTACCCGGGACCGGCACGGTTCAATGCTGCAGCGTCAACAAATCCACCTTTGATACCACCGGCACTTGCATTCACGGGCCGGCCCCGCAGCCGGTTAAACGCTACGATGTGGAGCGGGATGGTGAGCAACTTGTTGTTGCCGTCAGCGGATAAAAGTATCCAATAAAATGTAAACTTTTTTGGAGATTTCGTTCGATGATACCGGCCGTCGCTCGGCACAAATAGGGTTCGGAACAGATCAGCAGCCCGATTCGGCCCCGGAGGGTGTTGCCGAATCAGCCGCCGGCCATTTGTTCCAGCTGTCGAAGCGCCTCGGCCGCCGCCTTTTTTTCCGGAGCATGCCGGGCCGCCTGAAGAAAGGCCTCCCGGCCGGCGGGCAGATCGTTCTGCTGCCAGGCCGAATACCCGGCCATAAGCCAGGCCCGGCCTTTCCGGGAGTGGTCCATCGCCGCCGCCCGGCGAAAGACCTCGGCGGCGGCATCATACCGGTTGAGGGAGTAGAGAAGTTCCCCCTTCAGCATCAGAAGCGCCGGGTCCCCGGCGGTCCCGTCAAAGCCCTCGAGGCGGGCCAGGGCCTTTTCGGGCTCCCCCAGCTGCCGGTAGCCGTGGACCAGATGCCGAAGGAGGTCCCGATTCGGTTTTTCCCGGAAATCGGTCTCGTACAACGGCACGGCCTGGGCAGGAATGCCGACCTGAAGGCTCAAATCGGCCATGAGGCGCCGCTCCTCCCGGGTCAATGGGGTCAGGTAGCTGTAGATGGTGAACGACACCAGGGCCGCCTCGATCCGGTCGGCATTCAGCTGGAGATGGGCCCGGGCCTTCCACCACTTCGGTTCGGCGGGGTTTTCCCGGGTGAGCACACGGGCCAGGTTCATGCCTTCGGCGGTCATGCCGAACTCCAGATAGAAATAGAGCAGGGTCTCCTGCCAGCGGGTCTTCCGGTCGCCGGTATAGCGCCGGGCCAGTTCCTGAATCACCGGCAACGCCTGCCGGGGCCGGTCCGCCGCCAGGAGCGCATGGACATAGTGCTCCTTCCATTCCGGCAGCACCGCCTTCGAATGGTCCGCCATCAGCTGCTCGAACGCCTCGACCGCCCGGACCGGGTCATCGGCCCTCAGGTAGGCCGCGGCCGCATAATAGAGGTGTTCGGGGGCTTTCTTTCCGGAGAAAGCATATCCTCGGGCGAAGGCCTGAGCCGCCTCCCCATAGGCGTTCATTTCAAAGGCGGCCTTGGCGAGGCTGAGCCAGGCCCGAATGTGGGACGGATCGCGGGCCAGGGCCCGGCGAAAGGCCTCCGCCGCCGGCGCAGGCGATTCCTGCAGCAGATGGCAGCGGCCCAAAGCGACATAGATCTCGGGGTGGTGATATCCTTTGGGGTCCGGGTCGTTTGGCGCCGGGGCCGGACCGCCCTGATGCTGAAAGGCCTGAAGGGTCTGAATGGCCTCGTCGCACCGGCTGTTTCGGACCATCGGGTCGACCTTGGCAAGGACCAGGCGCGCAGGCAGGGGAAGTCTCGTGCGGCCGACCGGACCTTCTCCCCGGACCGCTCCGGGCAGGAGACACAGGAGCAGTATCAAGCCGAGCCGGGGAATGCCGAATGGACCTGCCCTCATGTTATCCCTCCAGCTCGAACCGGACCGTGGTTTCAACCCAGGTCCTGACCGGAATGCCGCCCACGGTACCGGGATTGAACCGCCACCGGCTCACGGAACGTTCAACGCTCTGTTCGAAGAGGCCGGACGGTTCGGCTTCAAGAATGGTAAGGCTGCTGACGGCGCCGGCCTCATTCACCAGGAATTTGACCCGGACCCATCCCTCGATTCCCCGGCGCTTGGCGCGCAATGGGTAGACCGGCGCAATCCGGTTCAAAACGGTCATCGGGCCGTCGAGGTCTCCCACGGAAAAGGCATCCGGAAGGCCCCCGACATCGACCGGAGGCGCACTCTCGAGGGGCGGCAAATCGAGGGGGGTCGGCCCGCTGGGCAGCCGCGGATTGATCTCGAAGGGCAGGGTCAGTTTCCGCTCTATATCCACCGGTCGATTCGGCGAGGGGGCTGCGGGCCGGGCCTGGGTTTCAGCAGGCCGGGGTTCCGGCGGCCGGATCGGTTTGGAGACCGCCGGGGTGTCCGGTTTTCGGACCCGAACGATATGGACCCGGTCCACCACCGTGTCGAACGTCCGCCGGGGCGGGGTCGGGTCCAGCAGTCGGGGCATCAGGAGAAATAGCGCCAGGTTCAGCCCGACGGCGGCCATTCCGGAGATCCCCCAGGTGATCCAGTTCCGTCGGGCGGTGCACTCGAAATAGGCGGAATCCGTCGGCGGCCGGTGCGGCATGGTCGGTGTTTCCATTTCGCCGCTCACCGCGCCTCCGGCAGAGATGCCGCCAAGGAGACCTGCTCGGCCCCGGCCATGCGGCAGCCGTCCATCACCTGAATGGCAACTCCGGTGCTGCTGGCCTTGTCGGCCACCACCACCACGTCGCCTTCCGGGTTTTCGGCCAGGGCCCGCTCCACATTGGCGCGCACCGCTCGGAGGTCGATCTCCCGGCGGTCCA
>CAZNLT010000238.1:0-1751 GCA_964573705.1 uncultured Desulfobacterales bacterium | reverse complement strand
CGGTCCACATCGATGCCGGTCTCTTTGGTGAAGCTGGTATTGACCAGGAAAAAGATCAGCAGGATGAAAACCATATCGATCAGCGGGGCGATATTCAGCCCCGGGGGTTCCCGTCTTCCGCGCCGGGACGCGGTGATGTTCAGCATCTTCTTTTCTTATAATCCCTTGTTTTCAGCGGTCAGATCCGTCGCCTCAGATAATAGCCGATTCGGGAGACCTGCTGTTTCAGGTTGTGGGCCCGCCGGTCCAGAAATCCTTTCATGTACAGCCCGGGAATGGCCACCAGGAGTCCGGTCTGGGTCGTGATCAGGGCTTCGGAGATTGATTCGGCCATCCCCTTGGCATTGCCGGCGCCGAAGACCGACAGGACCTCGAAGGCCCCGATCATGCCGAGGACGGTGCCCAGAAGACCGAGCAGGGGCGCCACCGAAACCAGCACACCGATGACGGCCAGGTGATCGTTCAAGGACCGGTTGAGGCTCAGGACCGTTTCGTCGAGAATAAATCGATCGAGCCGCGGGTCCCGGCTTCGACGAACCAGAAACCGGGCCACCAGCAGCGACACGGCCCCCCGGTAAGCGCCGGGATCGGGCATTCGATCCTCGTGAATGTGATCCCACGCCGTTCGGGCGCTCATGTTCTTTCGGCGCATCCTTCTGAAGAAAAGGGTCCGGTCCACAATCAACAGCCACATGAGCAGGCTCACTGCGGCCAGGGGTACCATGACGGGGCCGCCGGTGCGGAAATAATCCGCCAGGACCAGGAACGAAGGCCCGAACAGATCGGTCACGCCGCCCCCCGGTGTTTATGGATGAGGTTGACCAGAGACACCGCCTTTTCCTCCATCTCTCCGATGTGCCGGTCCACCGCCCGGTTGAGCAGGGTATGGCACAGCATGAGCGGAATGGCCACCGACAATCCGAGCATGGTGGTCACCAGGGCCTCGGAAATGCCGCCGGACATCAGCCGCGGGTCTCCGGCGCCGTGAAGGGTGATGACGTGAAAGGTGTCGATCATGCCGGTGACCGTGCCCAGCAGACCCAGAAGCGGTGCGATGGCGGCCAGCATACCCAAAGTGGACAGAAACCGCTCCATGGGCGGGATCTCCTTGAGGATGGCCTCCTGAAGCGCGTTCTCCATCTCTTCGCGTCGCATTCGGCGGCTCATCAGACCGGCCCGCAGCACTCGGGCCACCGGTTTTTTCCGGTGCCGGTCGCAGGCCTCGGCGCACCCCTCCCAGTCGTTCTCCCGGGACAGGTCATCGATCCGCCGGACCAGCCGATCGGCGTTGAGCCGCTTGCGGACCAGAAACAGGCAGCGCTCCAGGATGATGACGATCCCCGCCGCCAGGATCGCCAGGATGGGCCAGACGATGGGACCGCCGTGCGGGATCTGCTCGGCCAGGCTCATCTGATGGACCAGTTGGCGCAGGGCCGCCCCTTGCGTGATGTCCATGTCCACCGCTGCCGACTCTCCAGCCATATAGCGGGCGATCCGGTCCTGAACCCGGTTCGGGGGCAGGCGCGACAGGGCGAACAGCCGGGCGCCGCTCTGGGTGTGGCTGAGATACCCTTCCTCCTGGCCGAGCCGGTAGGCGGCGGTGAAGGGCCCCAGAAAGAGGATCTCCGCAGCCGCTTCCCGGCCGGCCCGGTCGACGATCGTCCCCTCCCGAAGGACCACCTCGCCGGTGGACTGAAGTCGGGTAGCCGGGGGATGTCACCATCCCCAAGCCCCCCTAAGAACCGTACGTG
>CAZNLT010000237.1:3824-7105 GCA_964573705.1 uncultured Desulfobacterales bacterium | reverse complement strand
TTGGAAACATCTCCTTCTTTAGAGCACAAACAGGCGCTGGCGGCGTAGGGGCCGCTTCAGAAAAAACTTGATGATCGAGTGATACAACTGCATGTTTTTCATCATATTCCCCAAACGAACCGCATGGCCGCACGCCAGGCGCACCCGGCCAGCGGACAGGGCGTGATGCACGGACTGGGAAAGCCGGGCAAAAGACGGCCGCGGATTGTTTTGAATCTGCTGATCATACCAGTTTGCGGCCGCTTCATGGGCTTTTTGCCGTTCTGGCTGGGGCAGTTTTTCCCATTCGGTTTCCCGGATCATGGGATGCACCTGATACAGATCCCCGGACGGCCGGGATTCCTTTTCCAGCAGGGTCAGCCAGGCCGCCCGCTGGATCTGCTCCGGCGATCCGAACAGGGCAAATGCCCCGATTTCCGCGGGGATGCGATATACAGACGCACGGCGCAGGAAGTCATCAAATCCGGGCCCGCTTTTCTCGGCCATGATTTCAAACAGATATTCGGCCACATAATCGGCCTGTTTTCCCTGTACTCTGGTCTTTAATGCCGTGAGATCGTATTGGTCTTCTTCCGCGGCGATCTTTTCCAGCCACTGCAGCAGACGGGGATTGCCTTTTCCGGCCGCAAGATACAATTCCTTGTGCGGAGTCCCGAAAATATGGGGCAGATTGTCCCCCATTTTTTTCAGATCAACCGCCTGCATGGACATGAGCGGAATGGAAACCAGACGGGTTTCCGGCAGGTTCTCGCCCCGATGCTCCAGCCGGAAGGGATAGCGGGAACTGATGATGAGGCTGGTTTTTCCGTCAGCCCAGGGCAGGGCGTTCAGCAGGGAACGCACCAGAGGCAGGGATTCCGGGATGACGGTAAAATTTTGTTTTTCAGAAGAAAGTTCCCCGGCGTCCGGCAGATTTTTTTCAAAATCATCCAGATAAATGATGCAAGGCACATCTTTAAACGCCTGACGGAACAGGGCTTCGATCCGCTCTTCGGGACGCTTCTCGCCATGCAGAATTTTTAAGGCTGTTTCATGGCCTTCCTGTTCAAAAAAGGAAATCAGTTGATTTAAAAAAGCCGGAGGATCCAGACGGCCCCGCACCACCACCGGTTTTTTGTTTTGAAACCGCTCCATGAGTTTCCCGGACAGACAGGACTTGCCCACACCGGCCGCACCGGTGATTAACAGGCCCTTTTGATCGCAGAATCCCCGCAGCACACGGATGCCCTGCTGAATCTGCTTCCGCCGGCCCACAAATCCCTGCTCCAGCACCTCCACATGACTGCCTTGCAGGGTGCGGTAAAGGATGTTGCGCCGGGACGGGGGACGGATGCCCATGCCGGATTGAATGATGGGGCCGGGCGGTTCCGCACACGCATAAACCCGGAAGAGCTTCCAGGTGTCATGCACCCCGCGGACATCCTGCCGCGCCATCAGCACGGCCCGGGCAATCCCGTTTCCTATAGCCAGATATTTAAACAGGGATGCCGCCAACACCGTGGCGCCGATGTCCGTCACCGGTCTGGCCCAGCCCATGACAAAGGGGATGCCGGATGCCACCATCTGGACGGTGAACGCTGGACGGTCATGGTTTAAACCCGCATCCCTCATGCCGGTGGAACATCCGGATAAAAACAGGATGCGGGGAGGAAGTCCCCGGAAGGCCCCCGCCAGCCGTTGGGGGCTGACCTTGTCTAATTGCCCGATCTCGTCTTCCATGCAAAATACAGGGCCGTCTGTTTCATCCAAACCGGCATGGCCGGTCAGATGCGCCACATCCACGCCGCCTATCCACCGCACCATGTCCGTCAAGCCTTCACATGACCCGGAATCCTCCACATCCAAATGCAGATGGAGTTTTTCGGTCTCCCGCAGGATCATCTCCTCTTCCTGTTCAAAATTCAGGGAACCGGCTGAATCCGGCGCACAGGCCATGAACAAGACCTTTAAAGGATGGCCGGCGGGATCGGGCTTTTTCCCGGCGCCTTTGGGGCTGACCAGGCGCAGAATCGTGATCTCCCGGTCCAGGGTCAAAAACCCGTTGTGAAACATGATCTCAAAGGGCAGATCATCTAAAACCGGGGGCAGATCCAGTCGGAGCGCCAGCATCCGGCTTTCGTCCGATGCCTTTGAAATCTCGGCGTTCAGACGCCCGGCCGTGCCGTCCATGACCGTAAACAGTTCCTTTCCCAGTTCCTTGCAGCGCTGGTCGTTATACAGCCAGAAATCCGATCCGGCCGTCTTGATCAGGCCGTTTAATGAATCCCGCTCAAGCGTATGGGAGGGGATTTCATTGTATGACACCTTGAAATTCCCGGAGCCGTCCGGATTTTCCGGAATGATTTTGATGGTGCATGTGCGCATGGTTGATTTATCTCCCTATGAAACCCCAGGGGTTTTGTTTATCATCTCTTTTCGACCTGTCATTTTTTCAGTTTCCATATACCCAGCAGTTTTTCCACAAGGGCTTTCAACAGACTGTCTGATGCGGATTTCTTTTCGATCAGCACCGAGACCTTGCCTTTTTTGTCCCGCTCGAACCGGACATGGGTTTGCAGCAAAACAATGGCGGCCGCGGCAACGGCCACGCTTCCCGCATCAATGGCAAACTGCTTTGAGTCAGGGCCGTTCGCCATTACGGAAATCCGTTGAGCGTATTGCGGATCTGTTGCGAGCAGTTGCAGCGCGGCGCGGGCCGTATCCCCTTCCGAAGCGTTTTCCGAAGGATCGGAAACCGAAAACACCGATTTCAGGGCATCGGCCATTTCCGGCGTCCCGGCGGTCTCATAATTTTCGCTTCGCATCAAACTTCGGGCAATGGTTGTCAATATGCCGATCGCCGTCTGATCATCCAAAGATGCAATCCGGTCTTTGATCATGTTCGGGTTCTCCTTTAACGCATTTAATGTTTTCATAATTCCGTATTTCAAATAAACAGATTCACCCGGATTTTAAAGAGCCCGGTCACCGGTCAGGCACATCCCGGTTCTTCCTTTAATCCCGTGAATCCCGGTTCAGACAACCTCCCCCAGCCCGGCCGCTTCCCATAAGGCCTTCAGCTTTTCCCGGGTTTCGGGGCCGGCTTGTTCGTAAGTTATTTTGAAATTATTTGCATTCCGCTGAACTCCCGCCGGATCATTGCATTTTGTAAAACCAAGAATACACTTGATCAGCCATTTTCCGGACGCCTCAAAATGCTCCTGAAATCCGGCAAGAATACCAATCTGTCCGTATGTGAGCGCCGCCCCGTGTTCGTTTCCGTGCTTTTCGTTAATTTCCAG
>CAZNLT010000237.1:0-3724 GCA_964573705.1 uncultured Desulfobacterales bacterium | reverse complement strand
AGATTTTCGATACCATTTTTCGGCGGCGTCAAAATCCCTGCGCTCTTCGGCGATCATCCCCAACTGGTGATATGTGCCCGCCGCCCCGTGTTCGTTTCCGTGCTTTTCGTTAATTTCCAGAGATTTTCGATACCATTTTTCGGCGGCGTCAAAATCCCTGCGCTCTTCGGCGATCCTCCCCAACTGGTGATAGGCGGCGGCTTCATCTGCGGGATTCCCGGCTATTTTTTCCGCTTCCGCCAACCGCAAAAACAAATCCTCGGCATCTTTGTAATTCCGCATATTCCGGGCATACTCGGCCAACGATTGCAGAATCGCCCGGAAAGGCAAATCCATCCCGATCCGCTCCGCTTCGCTCATGGCAAAATGAAAACTTGCCCCAAAGAGATGAAACTGCTCCCGCTTTTCGTGCAGTTCCTTCGGAGTCAGCGCATTGGCCAGGCTTCCCATCACATCCACAAAGGCACGGGTCCAGGCAGTTCGGGAGGCTTCGGCTTCGGCGTTCACCATATATGTTCGCAGATACCCGGTCAGGGCCGGATGCAGTTCGTAAACATTTTGCCCCCGGTCGTGGAGCAGGCCCATCACGGAAAGGGTTTCCCCGAACCGGCGGATTTTGTCTCCTGTCCAGGTTTTATCCACCTGCCGCGCCATGTTTTCCAGATAATCCATATCCACAAACCGCTCGTGCAGCCCCAGCGGCGTTAGAAGGGGGCGGAGTTCCACGGGCAGGGCGTTTCGGGCCAGGCCCAGGGTGGCGTAAAGCTTTGCGGCGATTTCATCGGCATCGGGTTTCAGGCTGGCTTTCAAACAGGCAATGTCGGATCGCAGGGCCGTGATCAGCGATGCGGCCGATTCTTTTTCCAGAAGCGGCAGAATCACCCGCATGTCGAGGGGATGGCCGTTCAGAAGGTCCATCAATTTTTTCAGATGCGGATCATCCCGGCGGATGCGAAGCCCGAGGGCGGCTATGATTTCGTTCAAGAGCAGCGCCCGTTCTTCGCCGTCCAGACCCGTGATGTCGAGTTTCCGGCGCTCGGTCCGGATCCATTCCTCAGCGCCGCGGCTGGTGATGATCACCCTGGTTTTCCCGTTCCTGAGCGCTTTCAGAAAGGCCGAAAGCAGCGAACGCTGTTCGCCGTCCATCAAGGGCCGGACCTCGGTTCCCTCGATGCCGCACACGGACTCGAAATTGTCCCACACGATGAGAAAGCGGTGTTCCCGCAATTTGGCGGCAAGGTCGTTCACCCGGTCATTCAGGGGCGCAAGGGAAAAATTCCCGCCGAACAGGGCCTCGCCCATGCGGTTGATCACCGATTCCGCATTGTGGATCTCGTTGAAGGCGAACCAGAAACATCCTTTGCCCAACCCTTGCGTCTGGGCCAGCCATTGAACGAATCCTTTGGCAAGCGTGGTCTTGCCGATCCCGCCCATGCCGCAAATAAGCACGGCCGGACTCTTTGACCGCAAGGCCCGCTCCAGTTCCAGGATGGGACGATCCCGGCCGATAAAGCCGTAAGGATTGTCTTCCCCGGCGATTTCCGGCGGCAGGGAAACCTTTTCACTTTCGGGCGCAGCGGTTGCGGCAAAGGAAAAATCCAGCGGCTCCTGCTGATACAGCACGGGGACGAGCCAGTCCCGGAGCGAGAATTTCCCCCGGACACAAACCCGTTTCATGTCGGCCAGCATCTGTTGCCTGCCGGCCCGGACCGCCTTTTCCATGTTTCCGTCTTCAAAGAGCCGCCGGTAAAAGGCGGGCAAAAACACCTGCGCTCCGGTGACATAGAGGGAATAGGCCATTGCCGTGACCGAGCGCACCCCGGATTTCAGCAGGTTTGCGGCCACCGAGGCGAACGGGTCTTTGGCCTCGTCGTCGTACATGCCGGATTGACAGGCATTCAGCACAACGGCGGGAACCGCGTGTTCCCGCAAAAGGGCGCTGAGCTTTTCGGTGAAAACCATATCTTCTTCGCCGTTTTCGGTCTCAAAGACCAGACACCCTTCCGGGCCTTTGAAGGTGAATCCATTGGCTTCCTCCCGTGAAAAATTTCCGTATCCCCCATGTCCGTCAAAATGCAGGATGTGATAAAAATTCGGGTTCCGGCGCAGTTCTTCCCGGAGCGCATCAAAGGTCGGGGGCCGGAGAATCCGGATATGGGCCGGAAGCCGATATTTTTCCACCAGCTCCACCAGAAGGCGGGAAATGGAGCGGTATTGGACATCATTTTTCAAGGGCCGTGCCGTGACAAGGAGAATGTTCACCCGGTCTTTGGGAAGCTTTTCCGAAAGCGGAACCGGATCCAGGCCCCGGTTCAGTTTCCGCTCGATCCGGCAGAGATGCGCAAAAGGCTCGGCCCTGGGATCTTTCAGGGCTTCCCACTGCCAGGCGAGAATCCGGGGATCGTCTGCTGAGATTTGCAGATGAAGATGCTGATAACCGCCGGCAATGGCCTGACTCAGCATCGCTCCGCCTTCCAGATTATTGAACAGCGCATTGAACGCCGTTTCCCCCCACTGCCGGAGACTTTCCAGCACGTTTAACGCATGATCGGTTTCCGGATGGAAGGGATAATCCAGAAACGCCTCCAGATACCAGCGGAGTTCCCGGGCGAGGCTGCTGTTGGGACGGCCCGCCACCGGAAAGGCCGACGGCGCAGGGATTTCCACGGCCCGGGTGCGTTTGCCGTCTTTTTGGCGGACGAGTTCGAATTTGTCGGGGTTGGAACTGATGTGCCGGATTATCAATGTGTGCATGGTAAACTCCGTTTGCGTTTTGGTTGATGTTTGAGCCGGATAAACTGATCCACGGTATTCAGCCTGCCTCTGTATTTGCCTTTGAGATTCCGCCATGTCGGTTCCCGGCCGTCATCATTTTTTTCATCCCCGATCATATCACGAAACTGCCGGTTCAAACAAGCGCCACAATCCCGCCGCATTGTCTGAACCCGGAGTCTCAGGATAACCGGATTGACCATGATTTTTGTCGCCCGCTCACGGGTTTGCTCAAGCCCGGTTCAATTGAGAATCATCGGAAAGAAACCATAACAGGATATTTGTATCGCGCAGAATGTTCATTCCATATACTCCTTGAAATCACCCAAAGGCGCATCGATCCGAACAGGGCGAATGCCCCGATTTCCGAGGGGATGCGATATACAGACGAGCGGCGCAGGAAGTCATCAAACCCGACCCCGCTTTTCTCGGCCATGATTTCAAACAGATATTTTGCCACATAATCGGCCTGTTTTCCCTGCACCCCAATGTCATTAACTTAAGCGAAAAACCGCTTTAGCCGGGGGATAAAGCCCCCGGCTTACGGATGGATTCCCGACGGGCGCATTCCCATTTTCCCGCTCAACGCCCCTGGGATTAGCCCCGTTGGGGCTGTGATTAAAGTGATCTATGTGATGGATGATGGACTGTGATTTTTTTTTCACAGTCCATCACATAAATCATACAAATCACGATTCAAGACAAGGAATGCGTTGCGAGAAGATTTGCAAAGTATTCCGGTTTCTCATTGAGCTGGAAAATGGGAATGCGCCCTTCCCGGCTTAACTTAAGATTATGTCGGCCTGGGAACGCGGGCGTCCCGCCCGCAATTTGCGGGCAAGACGCCCGCGTTCCCAGGCTGGGAGTACCGAAAAAATCGTTAAGTTAATGACATTGAATGACGAGGATTCGTGGAAGATATGGATCTTCAGTGAATAAATATTTCGTCATG
>CAZNLT010000236.1:0-7179 GCA_964573705.1 uncultured Desulfobacterales bacterium | reverse complement strand
GTTAAAAAATTAGCACGACCTACTTTTTTCAAGGAATGAAACGTAATTAAATTGACTCCTATTTTTTTTAGGTATAAATTTAATTCAATCAAATCGTTAATATCTTGATTTATTACTATAATTGAAACTCTTACCGGTAATTTACTATTAATTGCCCATTTTATAGAATTTATGGTTTTATAAAAGGAACCTTTTAACTTTGTTATTTCATCATGGGCAATATTATTTGAGGAATAAAGGGTAAAAGATAGTGCTACTTTATTACTCAAAAAAACATCTTTTAGTCTATTATTTATCTTAAGCCCATTTGTAGAAACTTCAATAAATTTATATTTTAATTTATTAGCAAACTTAACTAAATCTGGCAAATTAGGGTGCAAGGTTGGTTCTCCACCAGTAAATTGAACAGAATTATATCCATTTTGTTTTGAACCGAATAAAACTTGTTTCCACTTTTGGAGATTCATTTGCCCATCTAATGGATTATCATTAGTTGAATTCGAATAACAATGAATGCATTCTAAATTACATTTAGTTGTAATTTCTAACCATAGAATTTTGTTTTTATCAATGGGCTTATTAAAATCTTTAGTTAAATAATTTATATCGTTTTTTAATAAACCGCCTATAACAGGACTACAAGGGGCTATATTATTTATTATAATTTTGTTTTTATCCATTTGCCTCACTCCTCATTTTCATTATTTATTATTTTTTTAAACCATTCTTCATTTCTAAATTTTTTAAATCCATGCCCATCCATTTCCAATATATGTCTTGTAATATTGGCATTAAGTTTTTTAGCTTCTTCCAGGTCCTTTTTTACTTTTTCATCTTGAGAATTCATCGCATAATAAACACTGGCTCGACTTAAATAATAACCTGATTTTTTAGTATTTTGTTTTTCATTGGCTATGGGCTTAGATAATAAATCTAAAGCTTTTGAGAAAAAATCAAGTTTTTTATTATTTTTATCCTCTATAAGAGCCTTTTGTTTATAAACATCTGATAAATAGGCATATGCAGGCAAGTAATCATTATTTTTTTCAAGAATAGATTTAAAAATTTCTTCAGCAGTTGTTAATTGTTTCTCATCTCCTGTCAAATAGCTCATCCCTATACTGAGGAGACTTTTTACTTCAGATTCAGCGGTTGCGTTTTTTACATTATTTAAATCTTTCTCAAATTCGTTAATATGATTAAGAATTGTATTTCTTAAATTAGGGAGGAGGGCAGTTCCTCCTAGACCCGAAACGACGCCAAGTCCTATTACTCTAAGCAATCCATCTTCACCAGCAGTTTTTATTGTTCCAGCCAATAGAAAAAATACACCTAATGATGCAGTAGAGCCAATTAAAATATCACTAAGACTACCTAATAAGATAGAACCTTCATCATTATAAGAAGGCAATTTAAAAGTTCTTCCATTCTCATATATTGAAAAAACAACACCACCCAAACCTCCACACACAGTAATTAAACCTATCATTGCTGAAACTTTTTCCTTTTCTATTTTATTTTTATCTGATTGAATAAAAGCATTTGGAATTAAAAGATATATAAAAATATAAAACAATGAGGATAATAAAAAACTTAACAAAATAAATAGAATTATGTTTTCAGATTTGAATTTATTTTTTTTCATTGTTTTTCACATTATATAAATATTTGTTTATAAAGAATTTCCGTTAGCCAGGATCATCAATCACTGACCCTTAGGCCCCTTGGAACCGTACGTGCGGCTTTCAACGCATACGGCTCAAGCACTTCAAAGGCACGTCCTTGCGGCAGGATCTGGATGCACTTTCCATGTTTTCGTACCGCGCACCATTTTGGAGCTTTTCTTCTTCCTTTTTTGCTTCATTTTACGGAATTAATCTTGATATTTCAAGTCAAAAGGGTTTACATCATCCCGGATTTTCACATGGCGAACAATGCCGATGCTGTGTGCGCGGATGAGTTGATATTTTCGAACCGAACCGTCTTTTTCTTTCCGACGGCTGAAAACCGCCACGGATTACCAACCGTCCAGTACTTCCGTACCAGCCGGGATAATCGTCTCCGGGGATGTCTCCGGAATTATCCAGCGCCACAGCTGTTGAAAGAAGCAGTTATCCTCTCTACGTTTAACCTTTATATGCTATTTTCTTCTATAATTTTAATAATTTGACTACCAAGTTGTCTCGTATTTAATGGGTTTCCATTGCTGTTTAATAAGCTGACATTGAGTATTCTTGCCAAACTCCTTAGCGCAGGTTTAGCGGGGCTTATGATTACACCATTTTGCTCAACTTCAATTGTTCCTGTTTCAAGCTCTCTTATTACATAGCCTTGAAACTCGACCTCTTTTATTGACTTGATATCTGCTTTGTCTTTCGGAGCTTTGGTTAATTTGCTTAATGCTAATGACCGTTTACCCTTCTTTTCAGGCCCCATAAATCCAACGGCTTCAGAGGTGGTTGAATTTAATAATGTTTCCACCTGCATTTCCTCCGTGTTGACACGAAGAACAATTATGCGGTCCACCTGGTCAAGGGTATTGGAGTTAAAAATTACATGCCCTCCTGTTCCCATCATTGCTGTTGTTTTTACAGATATTTTTTCTCCGTCTACTCCGACAACATCATACCCCTTTTGATTTACTTCTGTCGCCATTTGGCCATTTGTTATAAGAGCGGCGTACAACTCCCCAATACGCCCGCAAAGATGCCTTAATTCAGTGGGCGGTACTCCCCATCCAAGCTCCCTTTCAAACCAGGTCATTGCCTCGCCAAGAGACTGTATGATTTGCATCTGTGTTAACGCCATAATTTCGAATCATTTTGGAACATTGAAGAGGTCTCCACCTTAATGTTATCCGATAAAATTCAGCATTTCGATACGCCTGAAAGCAAAGGTATGGTATTCATCATATACCTAAAAGCATCTGTATCTATATGCCCTATACAACCGAGAGGTGATACACCTATCGCAAGCAAAATAGATTGAAAGCTTTCTTCGAAATGAGGACATATTAATCTGAACTTTTTGAAAGGCTGTCGGCGTGGATGACGATCTCCATCTTCTATCCCCCCAGAGAATTCCAAGCCTAAAAACCCCCTTACAATATCCCGAAAGCAAATACAAGAAAAATTTTATTAATTCCCCATCTATTTTTTGAAAGAAACCACATTTTCCCTCACCCGAAGAATTCATTGACAACCCCCCCCGATTCCTCTATTTTTCCAAGTTATTTGCAATATTATGAAATTCATTGCGGGTTTTTAAAAGCGGCAGCGCAATCACCGGATTATAAGGGGGCGATCGACAGTGGACATCATCGTTTTACTCAAACAGGTACCGGCCACGGAGTCCGTGATCTCCATCGCCGGCGACGGACAGCACATACAGACCGAAAACCTTAAATGGGTCATGAACCCCTACGACGAATTCGCCGTGGAGGAGGCCCTTCAGATCAAACAGAAACAGGGCGGCGGTTCGGTGACCCTGCTCTCGGTGGGCGCCGACAAGACGGTGGAGGCCCTTCGCACCGGTCTGGCCATGGGCGCCGACAAGGCGATCCTGGTCAAGGACCCGGCCGCGGAGGAGGCCGACGGCCTCGGCATCGCCCGAATCCTCTCCGCCGTGATCAAGACCCTCGACTGCGACCTGATCCTGGCCGGCCAGCGGGCCGTGGATGACGACGCCTACCTCGTCGGCCCGGCGGTGGCCGAGAGGCTCGGCATACCCCACATCGCCATGGTGATCAAGGAAGAGGTCACCGACGGCGCCGTCCGGTGCACCCGCACCATCGACGGCGGCACCCTGGTCCAGGACGTGCCCCTGCCGGCGCTCCTGACCACCCAGCGGGGGCTGAACGAACCCCGGTACGCCTCCCTGCCAGGCATCATGAAGGCCAAGAAAAAGCCCATCGACACCCGGTCCCTGGCCGACATCGGCCTGGATGCCGGCGCCGTGGCCCCCAAAGTCAAGGTCACCGCGCTCAAGACCCCGCCCGAGCGGACCGGCGGACGCATCATCGAAGGGGATTCGGCCCAGGCCAAGGCGGCCGAGCTGGTCAAGGTGCTTCACGAAGAAGCCAAGGTGATCTAAACGCGCAAAGCATTCGAGGATCGGGAGATAGATTATGTCAAACGGAGTACTGGTAATAGCGGAACAGATCGACGGCGCTTTTCGCAAGGTCGCCTTTGAGGCGGTGAGCGAGGGAAAGCGCCTGGCGGGCCAACTCGGCGGTGAACTCACCGCCGCCGTGCTGGGCGAAGGGGTCGATACCATCGCCGGGGAACTGGCCCTGTACGGGGCCGACAAGATCCTGACGGCCCAGGACCCGGCCCTGAAGGAATTTGCGGTGGACGCCTACACCAAGGTCGTGGCCGATATCGTCGCAAAAGTCGACCCCTCGGTCGTCCTTCTGGGCGCCACCATGACCGGCAAGGACCTGGCCGCGCGCCTGGCGGCTCGGCTCGACGCCCCCCTGGCCATGGACTGCATCGAGATTCGGCTCGACGGCGACACCCTGACCGCCACCCGGCCGGTCTACGGCGGCAAGGTGCTGGCCGAGGTGACCCTGACCGGCGCCCCCCGAATCGCGGCCATCCGGCCCAATGCCTTCGGACTCAAGGAATCCGCGGGCCCGGGCCAGATCGAGGCCTTCGCCGCCGACCCGGGCGACCCCAAGATCCAATTCGTGGAAAAGCAGATGGAGACCGGCAAGATCGACCTCACCGAAGCCGATGTGATCGTCTCCGGCGGCCGGGGCATGGGCGGGTCCGACTACACCATTCTGGAGGAGCTGGCCGGTGCCCTGAACGGCGCGGTGGGCGCCTCCCGGTCGGCGGTGGACGAGGGATGGCGGCCCCATTCCGACCAGGTGGGACAGACCGGAAAGACCGTCTCCCCCAGCCTCTATATCGCTTGCGGCATCTCCGGCGCCATTCAGCACCTGGCCGGGATGTCCTCCTCCAAGGTGGTGGTGGCCATCAACAAAGACCCCGAAGCGCCGATCTTCGCCAAATCCGACTTCGGGATCGTGGGCGACATCTTCGAGGTGGTGCCGGCGATCACCCGGGAAGTGAAGCAGCTGAAAGGATAGCCCGATTGAAGGTACATCTGGTCAGCCTCGGGTGCGCGAGAAATCTGGTGGACAGCGAGGGAATGCTGGCCCGGCTCGAATCGGCCGGATGGCAGGTCGTCGACGAGCCGGACGCGGCCGAGCTGATCGTGGTCAACACCTGCAGCTTCATTGAACCGGCCGCGGACGAGTCCATCGACACCATTCTCGAACTGTCCGAGTACAAAAAAGCCGGAACCTGCCGCTCTCTGATCGTGGCCGGATGCCTGCCCGAACGCTACGGCGAAGCCATTGCCGAGGAGCTGCCCGAGGTGGACCGGTTCCTGGGCACCGGGGCCTATGACCGGATCGTGGACGCGGCCGCGGGGCTGCTCAAAGATTCCCGGTGCATCCTGCCCGACCCGGACGGTCTGCCGGCTTCCGCCCAGAACGTGACCCGGGTCCGGTCTACCGCCCACACCGCCTATCTCAAGGTGGCCGAAGGATGCAGCCGCCATTGCACCTACTGCATCATTCCCAAGCTTCGGGGCAAGCGGAAAAGCCGCCCCCCGGAAGATATCCTCGCCGAAGCCCGCGCCCTGATCGAGGAAGGGGTCCGGGAGCTGGTCCTGGTGGCCCAGGACACCACCGACTACGGCCGGGATCTTTCTCCGGACATCGGCCTGGCCGATCTCCTCGCCGATCTGGCGGATCTCTCCCCGGATGTCTGGATTCGGCTGCTCTACGGCCATCCCGAATCCCTGAACGAGGCGACCATTCTCACGATTTCGGAGCGGCCCAACCTCTGCTCCTACTACGACCTGCCGGTCCAGCACGCCAGCGACCCGGTCCTGCAGCGGATGGGCCGGCGCCATCCCCAGGCCCATCTTCGAAAGCTGTTTCAGGCGATTCGCTTCATGGACCCGGCGGCGGTGCTCCGGACCACGGTCATCGTGGGGTTTCCGGGGGAGACCGAAAAGGATTTTCAGGAGCTGATGCGGTTTATCGAGCACATCCGCTTCGACCACCTCGGGGTCTTTACCTATTCCGATGCCGAGGACCTGCCTTCTCATCGCCTTCCGGACCCGGTATCCGCCAAAACCGCCGACAAACGGCGGAACACGCTCATGGAACGCCAGCGGGAGATCGCCGAATCGATCAACCAGCAGTATCTCGACCGGCTCCTTCCGGTGCTGGTGGAGGAATCCCCGGAACCGAAAATCTTTACCGGCCGCACCGCCTTTCAGGCCCCGGAGGTCGACGGCATCGTCTACCTCCACGGCGAGGCCAGAATCGGGGAGTTTGTTCAGGTCCGAATCACCGACACCCTCGAGTACGACCTGGTGGGGGACATCGTTCCATGAGCGAGGACCTGAAACGGCGCATTCTCGGGCGGGTGGCGGATGATCTGGCCGATATCGAATCGGCCCTGCGGGAGAACCTCGGGGCCCATCTGGAGATCGTCTCGGAGGTGGCCGGGCACATTCTTTTCAGCGGGGGCAAGCGGCTTCGGCCCCTGCTGATGGTGCTGGCATCCCGGCTCTGCGGATACACCGGGGGCCGGGAGACCTTTTTTTCCACCGTTTTCGAATACCTCCATGTGGCCACCCTGCTCCACGACGATCTGGTGGACGGCGCCGAACTCCGGCGGGGGCGGCCGGCGGCCCATTCGGTCTGGCCCGGTCCCGTCGCCGTGCTGACCGGGGATTTCCTGCTGGCCCGGTCGCTGACCATCGCCTCCCAGACCGAAGATCCCGAGGTGATTCGGGTGATCGCCTCCATCACCGAAAACATGTCCCAGGGCGAAATCCATCAGCTCACCCAGAAGCGGAACCTGAACCTGACCGAACCTGAATATCTGGAGATCATTCGGCGGAAGACGGCGGTGCTGCTTCAGGGGTCCTGCCGGGTGGGGGCCCTGATCGCCGACGCCGATCCCTCTGCGGTCGCGGCCCTGACCGACTACGGACACCACCTGGGGCTGGCCTTTCAGATGGCCGACGATCTTCTCGACTACACGGCGGATACGGCGGTGCTGGGCAAGGCGGGGGGGGGCGGCCCGCGGGGAGGAAAAATTACCCCGCCGGGGGTTTATTCCCCGGCCGCAGCACCGCCCCAAGACCCGGCCC
>CAZNLT010000235.1:0-7227 GCA_964573705.1 uncultured Desulfobacterales bacterium | reverse complement strand
CCGTCGGCCTCGATGGCCACCTCCATCTCGAGATGCGGGGTGGCGGTCCGGTTGGTCTTCCGGGGCATATTCTCGTCGAGGAGATCGAAGGTCACGGCGGGCCCGGTTTCCCCACGCCCCGTCCCGAGACCATCTCCCGCAAACCGCTTCATCAAAAAGGCGTCGATCCCGCCGAGGCTCTTTTCAATCACCTCCGGGCCGTCCGACTCCTCGGACGCGCCCTCCAGCGGCCGCTCGACGAGCTTGCACCCCTTGACTTCGATGGCCCGGAGAACCGAGGCGGGCCGGATGTCGTTTTTGGTGCAATCCCGCTTGAATTCCGCCACCGTATCCCATAACGCCGTGAGGACGGCCTCCACCGGCGGGCCGCTGATCGTTGTCACTTTTTTGGTTTTCTTTCCACCCCCATTTGGCTTTTTCGCCTTGAAAATGGCGTCTTGAACCGGCCCGAAATCGGTTTTCAAAAGCCGGTCACGGGCGGCCGCCGAGTTGGTCTGGATATAGTCGGTCAGGCAGGCGGAAAAATCATCGGCATCGTCGAACTCGGCCGACGGGGAGAGGAGCTTTTTCTGGTCGGCGGGGGAGTTATTTTCCAAAAACGTCCCGATCTTTTTCAGGGCCTTTTTGCGGTCGCTCTCTTTCAGAAAGGGTTTGTACCGGAAAAAATCGATGGTGTCGCGAACATAGTCGCCCCATTTGGCGGTCCTCATCGATTTCAGGGGCGGCAGGCCCCAGAAGTCCAGGTTGCCGTAAAGCGTCCGAAGGGCGTCATCGCCGGTCATCGCGTCCGAAAAGCTCACCTGATCCAGAAATTCGGAGATCCGCAAGAGGTCACCGGCGAAATGGCGGTGGAGAATCTGTAGGAGCTCATCCATTTTTTTGAGATCGTCGGTCGAGGCCTCGATTCCAGCCGCCTTCAGCTTCCATTTCAACCAGCAATGGAACCGCGACCCGAGCGCCTCGGTCCAGATCGTCTGGGAATCGATCTGGTAGAAATCGGCCAGGCTCGCGCTGTCGGTCGCCCGGTCCACCCCGGCCAGCATCACCACCAGGGCATCCTTGCCGCTCGACGGCGACCACTTCATGTTCCGGAAATAGGTGAGTCGGTTTTCCGTATCCACCCAGCCAAGGCTCGACAGCTCCCGCAAAACCGGCTCGGTCGCGCCGTCCGGCGCGCTCTGCCATTTCATCCAGAGATGGTGGCCGATCCGAAAGACGAATTCCACCTCCCGGTCAATGCCCAGGAGATACTCCTCCACCGCCCGGCCAATGTCGTAGAGGACGGCCGGGGGAAAGGATGCCAGGAAAACCCGGTATTCCCGGGTCTCCGATGTCTTGGCTACCCGTTTCAGGCGTCCGGTTAAAAACTCGGTTAGCGTCCGCGAAAAAAGTTTCATGATGCCTTCCCTTGTGGGCTTTCAATGTCGCTTAAAGGGTTTTGGATCAGGGAGACGGCATCCGACAGCGGAATGAGAAAGCCGGTGGCCCGGAGCAGCTCCTCCATCCATTGCCGGGATGCCGACAGCGCGCCGGTCCCGCTGTTGGGGTTGGTCCACCGAATGGCCTCGGCCAGCGGGTCGCCGTCGATGGCCATCCGATAATGGCGGAACAACAGCGACTGAAAGGTCTTGAGGGTCATCCGCTGGCCCGGACGGAGGAGAGCCAGGACAAAATACCGGGCGAGATGCTCGTTGAGCACGAACCGGGCTCCCGGCCCCTTGTACGGAACCACGAAGCCGATCTTCTTGGCCAGCATCTGGAAAAGGCCCGTGCTCTGTTCATCCCCCTTTTTGTAAGTTTTTTCCTTTTTGAGGGCCTGAATGGGGCGGGTCCGGATGGCGTCGTGGATCATCTCCTGAACCCGGATCAGGTTCCAATGGCCGATCTCCTTTAATGCCTTATTTCGGGTGTCCGGGGCGGTAACGATCCAGGCATAGCCCGCCATCCCCGTTTTCCCGTCGGGCGCCGCCGGCCAGTACCGCGCCGCCTGGGCCGACAAGGTCCGCAAGACCTGGAAGATGCAGCAGAGCTTGAGCATCTCGATCTTTTCAATGGGGTCGAGCATGGCTTCGGCCACGTTGGCCAGCTCGTGGGCAAAAAGGTAGCCCTCCGGCCAGCTCTCCGACGGACACCAGCCACATTGGGCCCGGGGCGCCGCGTCCCGCTCCTCGGGAAGAACCGCCGCCCCGCCCGCCTCCACCCAGCCGGCGATCTGGTCGAGGATCGGCGCCGGGTTGCACCCCAAGACCGCCTTCAGCGCAGCTTCCAACCGGTCCCTAAGCCCCTCGGCCGTTCCCGCCGGATGGCCCATGGCCGCCTCGAACGTCAGGACCGCCGCCGGGTCGGTGGCGACCTTGTGAAAGACGTTGCAGAGCTGGAGATAAAGGACCTCGCCGCCCCGGCAGAGAAAGTCGTGCCCGGTAAAGGTGAAGAGCTTTTTGTCCCAGGCGTCCTCCCAGGTCAGACCGGGATTTCGCAGGCCCGCCGTCCGTTTCCAGATGGTCTCCCCGGCGATCAGCCGGGGGGCAAGGGGGATAAAGGAATGGGTACACCATGTCCGATCCCCGCCAAGGCCGATAAACCCCACCAGGACCTTTTCCACAATGGACAGCGTATCATCCGGGGAGAGCCGGGACGCCCGGTCCACCTGACCGCGGAGACGCTCGATCAGCTCCCGGTGCTTCTCCCGATGACATTCATGCCGGGTCTCCAGGTTGGAATTGGCGAGAAAGGCGAAGAGCTTGAGCATCAACCGCGGCCTGGGCGAATATCCCAGCGGGGTCCGTTCCGGCCAGTCCACAAGCTGGTCAGTCGTCGGAAAGCCTCGCCAGTCGTCATGTTCCGCGCCAGCCAGGGCCATCTCCCCGATGGTTTTATCCGAAGTGATCAACAACAGAAATTCGATAAGGTACTCGATGTCGGTTTGCTCTTTTAAGAATCGTCGGCCGAAAAGCCGGATCGCCGGGTTCGCATCCTCCGCCCGGGCGCCAATTCGGGGAAATTGGGGGACATTCCCCTGGGGCGCCTTCGAATCCGATGTCTTCTTTCCGGGCATGGGCTCCCTCCCTTCAAATGATGTTTGAAAATCGCGCCGATCGGCTAAACCCCCGGCCCTTTTCCCGCGGGTTTGGAGATGTTGGCGCTCCCAGAATAGAGGTTAATAAACCGCCAACAATCCCCGGCTGACCTGAATTCTTCGGATCTTGAACCGGCCGTCCGTGGTGAGCTCCAGCAAGGCCATGTCCGAAGTCCCATATTCCCGGCGCAAGAGCTCCTTGAAACGCTCCAGCCGGTCCAGATAGGCCCGGTTGAGCCGTCCGCCGACCCGCCCGGCGCTCCGGGACATCACGAAATCTAGAAAAGGAATTCCTAAATTCAGCACGATCTCCGGATGATACTTGTCCCTAAGCCGCAGACGGAACCGGCGCAAAGACGGATTCGTGTAAATCGAATCGAAATCCATCCGAAAATGGTCGAACGGAACCTTGGCCAGAAGAAGCTGAACGCTCTGCCGGAGGTCCTCGTTCCGCCGGCTCAAGGTAATGAACAAGGTGTTGTTGCCGGTCCCGTCCGGGACGTGAAAGCCGGTGAACTGCTCTTGAAGGACATGGAGAATCCGCCTTCGGAGATTGTTCTTCATGACCTGATTCAGCCGGGCCGGGTCATCTTGCCAGCGTTCCACCTCCACCAGCATGGCCGATTGGATGAATTGCCGGAAAAACGCCTCCGGCGCATCCTGACAGAAGAGATAATAGAGCCGGCGGATCTCCTGCCGGCGCCGGGCCGCGGCCGCGCCCCGGAGCCCCTCGGCCGAGGCCAGATCGTTGAACACCCGGTGAGCGAAGCCGGAAAACGCCGGGGGCAAGCCGGCTTCGCTGGTCCAGAGTCGCCGGTCGAGGTCCGGATACGGGTTGGCGCCCATCTCCAACGGCATGAGATGCCGGATCGCCACGATCCGCTCAGCCGTCGGCTCCGGCGTGTCCCCCTTGAACCCGAAAAACCGGTTGTGAAACAGAAATCGGGTCAGCGGGGGCGCTACCGGCCCCGACATCCGATGCCGGATCTCGCCGCAGCTCATCCCGCTGGTGATGCCGTAAGCCAGGTGCGCTGAAATCTGACGCATGGTCAGCCGGTGCCCATACTCGTAGAGCCGGCGATAGATCCAGGCGATCCGCTCGGCTACCAGATCCCGGTTTTCATTTAGAATCCGGCGGTTTTGGAAAATCGGACAGTCCGCCCCCATGTCGCAGGCCTCGCAGCCGGCCCAGCGGGGCGCTCCGATCATCCGCTTGAACATCGCGGCCGCCGGCCCGATGTTGTCCACCTGGGTCAAATTAACAAGCTGGATGCGGTCGTTGAACATCTCCAGGGGGCACGGCTCCGGCTGTTGCAACAAATGCAACAGATGATCCTCAACCGCGTCCGGCACCTGGCCGATATCCCCGGCAAAATCGCGGAGGGTCTCCAGGAGCTTCCCCGTGTTGGAGATCAGCAGGAACCGCTCGGACGGCTCCGCGTTGAGCATCCGCCGGAAGGCATCCCGCCGCCGTTTCTCGGTCAGCTCGCTCATGTCCTTGAGGATGAAGACCCGGAGCCCCTGATAATCGACGGCTTCCTCGGACTTCAATGCCTCGGACAACGGCTCGATCATGATCAGATTCTTGAGCCGTTTGAAAATCTCCAGGCCGATGGTCGATTTGCCGTCCCCCGCGTGACCGGTCAGGACCACATGTCCGCCCGTCGGGTCAATCAGGTGATGCAACAGGATCTCCGTGAGGGGAAGAATCACATGAATGGAGCCGAAAAAGGCGCTGCACGCCTGGGTCTCGGCCAGGGCGCCTTCATTGGACGCCTGGGTGTTGTGCAACGTGTTCAGATAATCGACGAACGGATTCCGGTGCGGCGCATCCGGACCGGCGAGCACCGCCGGCTCCGCCTCGCTTTCCGCCGCATCCGGCTCCGCCTCCTCCTCCCGGACGCTGACTTCCGCTTCGTCCTCGTCCGTCTCCTCACCGTAGCCCCCCTCGTGAAAGATCTCCTCGAATGCCCGCCGCATCCGCCGGATGTCCGGAAACCGGTCATCCCGGCCCGGGGAAACCCCGCGCAGAAGCCAGTCGGATAACGCCTCCGGGAGATCGTCACGGAGCGTGAGTGGATCGCGGGGGCGGTCCGTCAGGGAAGGCTCCGCCGGATATGGCCGCGCACCGCAGAGCCACTCGAACAGGGTAACCGTGAGGGAAAACAGGTCTCCACTCTCGCAGAAATCGTAATCCGCCCCCTGGAAGAGGTCCGGGGCAAAATAACCAGGCGTCCCCACAAACGGCCCCAGCCGAGGCGGACCCGCTGCGCCGAAATCAATGATGACGGGCCGGTGCGCATCGGCCAAGAGGATGTTGTCCGGCTTGAGGTCGTTATGCAGCAAGGGCTCGCGGGCCGGTTTCTGATGAAGCGCGGCAATGGCCTCCATTAGCGCACGGCTCACCCGCTTAAAGGTCGCCAGGTCCGGCCGCGACCGCTCCTTGATGAAATGCCGGAGGGATAAGCCGTCAATAAAATCGAGCACCAGAAAAAAACGTCCATCCGCCCACTGGTCCTCGGTTTCGCATCGGACCACGTAAGGGCTTTTTCCCTCGTCCAGGACCCGGCGCTCGGCAATGACCCGATCATAGGCGATGTCGTGATTGAATAGCTTGAGGGCAACCTTCCGGTCCTTCCCCTTCCGGGCCAGATAGACCTGGGCTTCCCGACCCCGGCCCAACAACCGCTCGATGTAATACATCCGTTCCGATTCTCCCGGCTGGAGCTCCCGGTTCGGCTCCTCCTGAATGGTAGGCGTTGCCTCGCCGGGCCCGGACCCCATCAGGCGGTCAAGGTCGGCCAGGACATCGGCGGCTTCCTGATACCGGGACAGCCGATCGGGCTGGAGCAAGCACTCGATAAGCTCGGCGATCTCATCGGACGGCACCGCCGCCCGCAACTCGGCCCGCGTCTCCCCGGGAAGCTCCCACCCCGGCGTCAGGAGCGCTTCCCCAGATTCAAAAGGAACCTCCCCGCGCAACAGCCGGAAAGCGATGACCCCGACGCTGAACAGGTCCGTCGCCTCCGTGAAATCCTGATGAGCATACAGCTCTGGGGCGATGTAGGGGCTGGAATCCAGTTGGGCGTCATCATCCAGCACCGTCTGCCGGTTATCCTCGGGAATGTAGGAAAGGTCGAAGTTCATCAGCTTGGGGACGCCGCTGATCATTAAAATGTTTTCCGGCGTCAGGTTGCGGTGGACGATCCCCCGATCATGGACCGCCCGCAAGCCTTCGAGAATACCCCGGAGAATCGGTAACGCCCTCGCAAACGGCAACTTGCCCCACTTGCGAACAACATCGGCAAGCGTGCCGTCATCCGACCACTCCGACGCCTCAATGATCACCCCCTCATCGTTAGACAGCCTCCAGACCCGGAGAATGTTTGGGTGGTCGTCAAGGCTGATCAGGGCCTTCAAGCTGTTGGAAAAGGCATTGCGCTGCAAGTCACGAGCCTCGGCCGGAAGACTGGCATCAACCGTGAAAAGCCGTAGCCGGTGAACCCGCTGTCGTTCAAGCCCCAGGCCCGTCGGCCGAGCGAGTAGCTCAATCCGCCGGGGCGATTCGGTCAGGTTTTCAAGAATCTCATAGTCGGGCAGCGTTATTCCCTTGGGACGTTCGGTTGTGCTCTGGTGCCGTAAGGCATCCGCGATTTTTTTGGCCTCCGCCTTGGTGATTTTCGGATTCGGGGCGCTGAGCTTGGGGATAAAAAAGTGGGACAGGGCATGGACCCCGTCAAAAGTGGGATTGCGCTTTTCCGTGGACGGGTTGGCGGCGCCGCTGATATCGGCGTCCGGGTTGGTCAGCACCACAATGGATTCCACCCACGGGATATTATAAAATGGAAACTGCTTTTCCGCCCAGGATTTGAGGACCTTGCACTTGTGTACGTTAAACCGGTGGGGGTCCTTCCGGGTCCGCCCGTTGACCCGCCAGTTGTGGGGCTCAATGTCGATGCTTCCACTCCAATGCTTGAGCTCGACGACCGCGAAACAGGCAGTGGAGATGATGATTAAATCGCATTCAAGGTATTGATTTGTAGACTGATCGTATAGCTCATAATTCGGAATCAGCTCAACATACTTTTCTAAATTGGAATAGATTTGCTGGAGAGCTTGCTGCTCGTGGGGAAATGGGCTGGTGATGGTTG
>CAZNLT010000234.1:1773-7242 GCA_964573705.1 uncultured Desulfobacterales bacterium | reverse complement strand
CGAAGCAGTTTCGACGGGAACACTGGAGCTATGCTCTGAATTTGTCCTATATTTTTACGGTAAACAGCCATTATCACCGGCGGGGCCCGGGGAATCGGCAAGGCGACCTGTATCCTGCTGGCGGAGCAGGGCGCCAAAACTGCGGTAACGGATATCATCGATGATGAAGGCGGGCAGGTCGTCGAGGAGATACGGAAAAACGGCGGAGAAGCCGAATTCTGGCATCTCGACACCTCGGATGAAGAGACGGTGTCGACCGTTTTCGGGCAGGTGAAGGGTCGGTTCGGCGCCATTGATATCCTGGTCAACAATGCCGGAATTTCAGGGACCAATGCACCCACCCACGAGATTTCCGAAGCCGACTGGCAAAAGGTGATCGATATCAATGTGAAAGGCGTTTTTCTCTGCACCAAACACGCCGTCCCGTACATGAAGGAGCAATCCGGCGGCGGCTCGATCATCAATCTGTCGTCGATTTACGGAATCATCAGCGCGCCGGACCTGCCCGCCTATCATGCCTCCAAAGGGGCGGTGCGGTTGATGTCCAAGACCGATGCGCTTTTGTATGCCAAAGAGGGGATTCGGGTCAATTCGGTCCATCCCGGATACATCTGGACCCCGCTGGTGGAGGAACTCGCCTCTCGGTCCGAGGAGGGGGTCGATGCCTTTCGTGAAAAGCTCGCCCAGAAGCACCCGGTCGGCCATGTGGGCCAACCCGAGGACATCGCCTACGGCATTCTCTACCTGGCATCGGATGAAGCCAAATTCGTCACCGGCAGTGAACTGGTGATCGACGGCGGGTATACGGCACGGTAGAAAAAAAGGAGTCCATCATGACCCAATCGACCTTTCGGGCCGGCGAGGTGCTGGAGATGGCGGTCCAAATCGAACGCCTGGGAGTAACGTTTTACGAGACCTGCCTGAAGACGGAATTGCCCGAAAAAATCAAGCAGGTGTTTCAGTTCCTTCTGGACCAGGAATACCAGCATATTCAAACCTTCCAGGAGATGCGGCAGGACCTCTCCGATCATGACCTCCCCGAGAGTTATGCGGGTGAAACCGAAAGCTATATGCAAAGTTTCGTCAAAGATGAGGTGTTTAAATCCCCGAACGAAGCGGCCGAAAAGGCCACGGGGATCACGGATGCCTTCGAAGCGATCGAATACGGGCTGAAAATCGAAAACCGGTCCATCGATTTTTATCAGAACATAAAAGGGGTGGTGCCGAAATCGGAACGGGAGGCCATCGATGGCGTGATATTCCAAGAGGAGAGACATAAAAAGCGGCTGGAATCGCTTCGAAAGGAGATGTCGGAAAAATGACGGCCAGAGAAAACCGCGTTATTTCCAGATCGAATTTCACCCGATTTCTGGAGGCGATCATCACGGAACAGCCGGTGATCGGCCCCCGGGAACGGCCTGACCAGCCGGGATTTTACCGGTTCGACCGGCTGGCCCGGGCCGAAGATTTCGCCTTCGACTACGGAACCACCACCGTCCCTCCCAAAAAAATCTTTGCCGCGCTTCGGGAAAAGCTCTTTACCTTCACCCTGGATTCGCCGCCTGAACTCGATCTCCATTTCGATTCCTCCCCGTTTGTCCTGCTCGGGGTCCATCCCTGCGATCTTTCCGGCATCGACGCTTTGGACAAAGCCTATTCCCAACCGCCGGCTGAAGTCCGCTGGACCGCCAATCGACAGCGGGCCGTCATCATCGGGCTCGATTGCCGTCCTGATTCGTATTGTTTCTGCACCCAGGTGGGTACCGAATCGAACCGGAATCCCTGCGATCTTTTTCTCACGCCGCTGGAAGACGGATATCTAGTGGAGGTCCATTCCGATGCCGGAGTCCAGCTTCTGGAAAAGGCTGACACCCGGAAGGCCGGTGAAGAAGAGGAGACCGCGGCCGAGCAGTGGCGCCGAAAAAAGACCGAGGAAATCATTCCGGAATTCGACGCCCCGGTGGAGAAGATCGCCGATATTCTGGAAGCCGGCGGACTGACCCCGGTCTGGAAGGAGACCGCCGATCGGTGCTACAGCTGCGGCTCCTGCAACACCACCTGCCCGACCTGTTTCTGCTTTGATATGGTGGATGACATCGATCCCGATATGCGCGGCGGGGCCCGGTACCGCACCTGGGATTCCTGTCAGCTTCCCGATTTCGCGGTGGTGGCAAGCGGCCATAATTTTCGCGGCGAACGGTGGCAGCGGGTCCGGCACCGGTGGCAGCGAAAATTCCTCTACCTCTACCGGCAGTTCGACCGTCCCTACTGCACCGGCTGCGGCCGTTGCAGCCGCGCCTGTACCGCCGACATCAACATCGTGGATATCACCAATCGGTTAATCGCTGCGGCGCAAAAGGAGGCATAAATGGCCGAACCGGCTAAAAACCAGACCCTTGAGCGAACCCATATTTTCTATGTTCCGGAACGGGCGAAGGTGATAACCACCCGCCGGGAGCCTTCCGCCACCTTTGTCGAACTGGGGTTTGAAGACGGACGGTCGCTCAACCACCACCCCGGCCAGTTCGTTCAGGTCTCGGTCTTCGGATACGGCGAGGCCCCGATTTCGGTCTGCTCATCGCCCACCCGGCTGGAGAGCTTCGATCTCTGCGTTCAGCCCATGGGCAATGTCAGCGGGGCGATCAGCGGCCTCTCCCCCGGTGACTGGGTGGGAATTCGCGGGCCTTACGGACGGGGCTGTTTTCCGGTCGACCGGATGAAGAAAAAGGATGTCCTTCTGATCGCCGGGGGCATCGGGATGGCGCCCCTGCGCGGCCTGATCCAGTTCATCTGCGACAACCGCGACGATTACGGACGGTTCATGGTGATCTACGGGGCCAAAACGCCGTCGGATATCCTTTTTCGGGAAGAGACCGAACAATGGACCGAGAATCCGGACCTCGATTTTTACCTGACGGTGGATGAGCCCGACGATGAATGGGAAGGCCGCACCGGGGTCGTGACCGAACCGCTCAAGGGGATCGACCTCGATCCCGAAAATACCATCGCAGCCGCCTGCGGACCGCCGGTGATGTTTCGATTCATCGCCATGGAACTGCTGAAAAAGAAATTGCCGGAGGAGCGGATCTATTTTTCACTGGAGCGGCGTTTCAAATGCGGCATCGGCAAATGCGGCCATTGCCAGCTCAATGATCTCTATGTCTGTCAGGACGGGCCGGTGTTTCGGTATGCCGATCTTCTGAAGCGGACCGAAGCAGGCGAGGTCTGGGTGCCGGAAGAGGATCAGGATTCGGTTTAGAATGAGACGAAAAGGAGATGCATGAAATATTTTAAAAAAAAGCCGCGGGTCGCCTTTTTCGATTTCGCCTGCTGTGAAGGATGCCAGCTGTCGGTGCTTGCGATGGAGGAAAAACTCTTAGACCTGCTCTCCCATGTGGAGGTGGTCGAATGGCGGGAGGTGATGTCGGAGAAAAGCGACGAATACGACATCGCCTTTTGCGAAGGGTCGATCACCCGGGAACGGGACGTGGAGCGGATCGAATCGATTCGGGAGCGGGCCGACATCCTGGTCTCGCTGGGCGCCTGCGCCAGCATCAGCTGCCACAACGCGCTCAAAAACCGGTGGCCCATGAAGGAAGTCGTGGAACTGGTCTACGGCGACTCGGGCGGCCATATCGACACCATTCCCGCCCGGCCGGTTTCGGATGTGGTCGAGGTCGATTATCAGGTCCGGGGCTGCCCGGTGAGCCTGCCGGAATTTGAAACGGTCTTCAAGCATATCCTGACCGGCCAATCCTATGACCCGCCCAATCAGCCGGTCTGTGTGGAGTGCAAACTGAACGACACCCTCTGCGTCTATGAAAAGGGAAGGGTCTGTTTAGGACCGGTGACCCGGTGCGGATGCAAGGCCATCTGTACCGCCTACGGCGATGCCTGCCAGGGATGCCGGGGGCTGATCGATGATGCCAATACCGAAGCGCCGGCCCGGGTGCTCTTTCGGGAGGACCTCCACCCGATCATGGCGGAGGTCGCCCGGAAAAATCCGCTGACCCGGAAGGAAATCCTGGCCAAATTCACCGTATACAACGACACCTCCGAATCCGACGAAAAGGGAGAGTCATCCGATGACAATGCATAACTCGATCGCAGTCCACCACGTCACCCGAATCGAAGGGCACGGAGACATCACCGCGGAAATAAAGGACGGGACCCTGGAACAGGTTCGATTTTCAGTGGTGGAAGCTCCCCGGTTTTTCGAGGCCTTTCTTCGGGGACATCACCACAATGAGGTGACCCATATGGCTTCGCGGATCTGCGGCATCTGCGCGGTCAGCCATAAATGTGCCGCCCTCAAGGCCACCGAGTCGGCCCTGGGGGTGGACATCAGCGATCAGACCCGTCTGTTGCGTCGGCTGGCCTACCACGGAGAGGTGCTGAGCAGCCATATCCTGCATATCTATTTTTTGGCCGGCCCCGATTTTTTCGATGTCCCCAGCGTCTTTCCCCTGGTGGAACAGGACCGGGAAATGGTGCGGCGG
Organism: uncultured Desulfobacterales bacterium; assembly: GCA_964573705.1. Taxonomy (GTDB): domain Bacteria; phylum Desulfobacterota; class Desulfobacteria; order Desulfobacterales; family Desulfococcaceae; genus JAABSQ01. The sequence goes on along the minus strand of CAZNLT010000234.1, from coordinate 2,743 downwards.
GCCATGCGGCTCAAGAAGCTGGGGTATGATTTGAGCAAGGTGGTGGCGGGGCGCCACACCCATCCCGTCGCCATGGTGACCGGCGGGTTTACGTTTGTTCACCAGTCCGAAAATCTGGAACCCATGAAGGACCAAATCGCCGAAGGACTGAATGATCTCCAAGAGACCGTGCGAACCCTTCAGGGAATCGACCTTCCGGATCTGGAGCGGGATACCGAATACGTCTCCCTGACCCATCCGGACCGGTACGCCTTCTATGACGGAGAGGTTCTCTCCAGCGACCGGGATGAACCGGTGTCTCCCGACCGGTACCGGGAGCTGATCGAGGAATATGGGGTGGACTATTCCACCGCCAAGTATGCCCGGTGGAACCGGCCGGAATACCTGACCGGGGCCCTGGCCCGGTTCAATAACAACTTCGAACAGCTCACCGACGGCGCCAAAACCGCCGCCGAGGACCTGGGGCTGACGCATCCCTGCCACCGGCCCTTTATGAACACCATCGCCCAGGTGGTGGAATGCGTCCACTGCCTGGAGGATGCCCGGGATCTTATCGACACCCTGTTAAATGCGGGGATTCGCCCCGACCGCGAACATGAAAAGGTGAAGGATCAGGCCGGATCGGGAGTCGGCGCGGTGGAAGCGCCCCGGGGGATTCTCTTTCACGAATATGAATACGATGAGGAAGGCAAATGCCTGTCGGCCAACATGGTGATCCCCACCGCCCAGAACCTGGCCAACCTGGAGGCCGACATGCGGGCCTACGTGCCGGCCATCGCCGGGGAGTCGAAAGAGATCATCACCCACCGGCTGGAGATGCTGGTTCGGGCCTACGACCCCTGCATCTCCTGCTCGACCCATGTGATTGATTTAAGGAAGTAGGAACAGTTGTGTTCAGGTTTTCTGGGCTCATTATGCTTTAGTTGGGAAAAGGCGGATTGACTGTTAAATGGCTTGTCTTTATTCTTTG
>CAZNLT010000234.1:0-1673 GCA_964573705.1 uncultured Desulfobacterales bacterium | reverse complement strand
TGCTTTAGTTGGGAAAAGGCGGATTGACTGTTAAATGGCTTGTCTTTATTCTTTGGGATGGATATAAAATCTTCAAGGCAAACAGAAGGAGGTGAGAGAATGCCATCCATAGTAAGCGCCCGATTAAACGATACCGTCGGGGAAAAACTTGAGCGATTTTCCAGGGCGACGAAGCAATCCAAATCACTAATCGTTGCGGAGGCGGTTCAGGCATATTTGGAGAATCAGGAATGGCAAATGGCCGCGATCCAAAAAGGATTAGAAGCGGCCGAAAAGGGAGATTTCGCAACTGATGAAGAAATCCGGCAATTTTTCAGTAGTAGAGGAATAGATGCGGATTAGGTGGACTCGGCCCGCCCTTTTCGACCTTGAGGAAATTGACCAGTACCTGTCTAAAGAAAATCAAAAACTGCCCATCGTTATCCTGAAGCGGATTAGGGCTGCTGCAGGAATTTTGGCTGATCACGCTGAAATTGGACGGCTGGGAAGAGTGAGCGGCACACGCGAACTCATTGTCGCCGGAACGCCCTTTATCCTTCCGTACAGAATTTGTTCTAATGAGATACAAATACTGCGAGTGCTGCATAGCTCGCGAAAATGGCCATCCGAATTTAATGTAGAAGAGTAGCTAATCATCACCCGATCCATTCAGGGTATCCGCATCCGCTTCGGGAAATGAGGGGTTGATGCAGATCCCCGATCCGATCTGAAAACCGGCGGGGGAGATCAACCGCGGCCGGATGTCCACGAACCAGTGGAGCCGGGGATCATTCGGATTGGATCGGGCTGCGGTGTTGATGATGTAGTTGTAGTCCGGGTCGTCCAGCTTTTGGTACAGGCGGGACAGAATGTTCTTGAGCGCCTCGGCCAGATGCGTTTTTTCCGCTTCTGTGATGTCTCCGAAATCGGCCCGATGGATCTTGGGCATCAGCTGCACCTGAAAGGATTCCTCCGCGGCATAGGGAACAAACCCCAGAAAATGTCCGTCTTCATAGACCACCCGCCGCCGCTCCAGGCTTTCGAATTCCAGAATATCGCAGTAGACGCAGCGCCCCTGTTCGTCGAAATACCGCTCGGCCTCGTGTTCCCGCCACCGGATATGGTTGGGAAGGACGCTGGTGAGGATGAGCTGGGAATGGGGAGGAATCATCATGGGCCGGCGCGGCTTCCACCGATGCTTCAGAGGGTTCTTCAAATTCCTTGGGCTTCTGATTCCGCGCGGGGGAGAAGACCACCCATTGCCGGGTCGCCTTGTTCTGCCGAACTTCTTGGTTTGACATAGATCCGTCCATTCCCTCTTGCCAGAATGAAAAATCGAGTTGCTTTCCGAGTTGCTTTCAATGATACCCTATTATTTTGCATTGCCTTTCGGCTTTGATAAAATAGGGGGAACTCGGTATTTTTTCGAAAAGAGGGTGTACAAGCATCGCCTTTGACCGTGTTTTTTTCGGATACAGGAGTGAATGTATCTTTCGGTATCTGAATTTACCCATAAAAAGGGATCAAAATACTCGATAACCGTTATTTTGTGAGCGGATTTTTCTGTTAAAATTCATAAAAACAGGCGAAACAGTCTGACCGGGTGCTCCTGATGAGGTGCGACGATTCCGACGGCGGCTGCCATATCGAATCAGAGCCGATCCGAATCATCAGATGAATCCGGGTTCAGAAGG
>CAZNLT010000233.1:0-7486 GCA_964573705.1 uncultured Desulfobacterales bacterium | reverse complement strand
GATTTTATTGTGTTCAAAAAACCACTCTTCTAATTAAAAAAAAACGCCCCCCACCCGGAGGGGGGGGGGCAAATTTTGGGAGGACCGGAACCCGCCGATATCGAGTCCCTGTTCCGTTTTCTGGTCCAGCTGAAGGTATGGGATCCCAATGAAAACATCGACCTGTATCGCTATCAGGTGCCTACCGATTTCCCCAAGGAGGTGCTGGCCTGCACAGACACCCTGGCCCGATCGGGATCACCTTCGCCGAATCAGGGGCGCCGCGATCTGACCGATCTTCAGATGATCACCATCGACGGTCAGGCCACCCTCGACTTCGACGACGCCTTGTCCATTCAGGAGAGAGGAGATCATTACCTGCTGGGAGTTCACATTGCGGATGTCGGCCAGTTCATTGAAAAAGACAGCCTCCTGGACCGGGAGGCGATCCATCGGGGAAGCTCCATTTATATGCCGGACCGGAAAATTCCCATGCTGCCTCCTTCCCTGGCCGAAGGGCGGTGCAGTCTGCGGGCCGGTGAATTGCGGCCGGCCATCAGCACCCTGATCAAGCTGAATCTTGCCGGGGATATCGCGGGGTATGACGTATTCCCCAGCACCATTCGGGTCACCGACCAGCTCACCTATTATGATGTCAACATGGTGGCGGATGAGAGCCGGGAGATCTTCATTCTTCACCAGATCGCCCAGCGGTTTCGCCAGAAACGGCTTGCCGGGGGCGCGGTTCAGATTACGCTGCCGGAGATCAATGTCTGGATCGACGAAAACGGAGACCTTCAGGTCACCAAAACCAACCGGGAGAGCCCGGGCCGGCTTCTGGTCTCCGAAATCATGATCATGGCCAACTGGCTGATGGCAAGATTCCTTCAGTCCAATGATCTTCCGGCCGTTTTTCGGTCCCAGCCGAGCCCCAGGGAACGGCTCTACAAAGAAAACGGGGGAACCCTCTTTCAGAACTGGATGCAGCGGAAATACCTGAGTCGATTCGTGCTCAGTCCCGAACCCGAACCCCATTCCGGGCTCGGGCTGGATGCCTATCTGACGGCCACCTCCCCCATACGCAAGTACTTCGATTTGATTACCCAACGGCAGATTCGGGCGGCTTTCGACCTCGACACCCCTTATTCCAAAGGGGAGATCAAGGAGACGATTCAGATTCTGACCCAGCCGATGAGCTATGTATCCAGGCTTCAAAACCGCCGGAAACGCTACTGGCTCTTGAAATACCTCGAGGGACGGGTGGGCCGAAAAGAGGAGGCCATCGTCCTCAGCCGCCGCCGGAACTGTTACATCGCCCTGCTGACCGATTACATGATCGAATGCCCCATTCCGCTCTCCGCGGGGGTCAACCTGAAACCCGAAGACGTGATTCAGGTTACCGTTCAGCATGTCAATGCCAGGAAAGACCTTCTCTCGGTATTTATGGGATAAAAATTAATAAATTCTCCGGCCCCGTCCGCATCCCCTCCGAGTGAGCGGGGTGCTTATATAACCAGGATCCACCGGGATGCGCATGTTTTCATCCGTTCTTTTCAGAAGACTCTTTATCTCCATCGGTCTCCTTTTTTTAGGATCATTCCTGATCTTCTATACACTGTGCACCGACCTCATTCAACAAACCGCCTATGAAGCGGAGGTGGACTCGGTCCGCCACAGTCTGGACGGGGCCGAGGCCCTGATCCGCCATTTCCATAAAGATATCAACCTTCTCCGGGAAACCTTCCTTCAGGGACAGCGGCAGGAGATCAAAAATGTCACCCTGGTGCAGGAGTATTTCCTGAATTCCCGGTTCGAGGATTTTCAGCGCGGCCTGTTTCCCACCGAGGAGGCGGCCAAACAACGCGCCCTCTCCATGCTGGCCGGGCAGCGATACGGCAACGATCAATACTTCTGGGTGGCCGATTATGACGGTGGGTTGATATTACATCCCGACCTTGATCCGGAGGGGCGGGATCTCCCGGACGTTCCCGACGCCGAAGGCAACCCGGTCCTGTCCAGCCTGATTCACGAGGCGGTGGAACGTGGAGAGGTCTACCGCGCCTACCGGCGGCCTCAAAACGGGGATCAGACGCCCCTGGAAAAAATCGGATATGCACGGGCCTTTTCTCGGTGGAAATGGGTGATCGGCACCGGTTTTTTTGTGGAAACGCTGGAAGAGGCGGTTTCGAATCGACGGGAAGCGATGATTCAGGACCTGCGCGACCGGCTTCGCAAAGCCCAGGAAGGGCGACTCGCGGACATTCACGTGCTCGATTCCCGAATGGCCGCGATCGCCGCGTCCGGGGCGGCGGAGCCGAGCCGGGACTTCGGCGATATCCTTCATCCTTTCGTCCAGAATTCTGAGAGATCGGGAACGGATGCGGTGGCCTTTCAGAGCGGATCAACCCCGGAAATTTCCCCGGAGGGCATCGACCATTCCCGGGCGGGGCAGGGAGACACCCTTTTCTGGATTCGGCATCTGCCCGAACCGGGTTGGTATCTGGTGGCCTCGGTGGACCGGCATGAACTGGCGAATGCCGCCCGGAGGCTGACCGAGCGGATCGGCCTCATCGGGGCGCTGATCCCGGTGGTTCTGGTTTTGCTGTTCGGTCTGATGCTGAACCATTACCTGACCCCGGTTCAGCACCTGTCCTCCCTCGCCACCGAATTCGTCCAGAAGGGGGAGGTGGCTGAAAACCGGTACCTGGTAGACAAAGGCGAACTCGGGGTCCTCGGGGCGGCCCTCTACAAGATGGCGAATGCGGTGGAAAACGCCCACCGGGAACGCAAAGCCCGGGATCAGGAACATGAGGCTCTGTTCCGGTCCAGAGAACGGGCCCGGGAGCGGGCCTATGAAGCGGGCAAGGCCCTGGAAAGGATCGAACAGGAGATTCAGGATTTCAAACGGCGGGAAGCCTCCCTGCGAAAAAGCGAAGAGCGGTATCGGGCCATGCTCGAAAATATCGAGGAATATTTTTATGAAGTCGACCTTCTGGGCAATCTGATCTTCTTCAACGACGCCCTCTATCAGATGCTCGGGTATTCCAAGGAAGAGCTGGTGGGCAAAAATTTTCGGGAGTTCATGGACAAGGACACCGCCGAAAAGGCCTTTCGCACCTTCAAACATGCCTATGAAACCGAAAAACCGGCCAAGGGGTTTGAATGGCAGCTGATTCGAAAAGACGGAACCCGGTGTTATGTGGAGATTTCCGTTTCCCTGATTCGAGATGAGGCCGGGGAGGTCTTCGGATTTCGCGGCGTGGCCCGGGACGTCAGTGAACTGATCTATCTGGTCTACCATGATTCGCTCACCGGCTTGTGCAATCGAAAGGCATTTTTCGAGCGGTTGAAAGACACCCTGGCTTATGCCCGGAGGGACAACAATGAAAAGAACATTTTTTACATGGATCTGGATAAGTTCAAGCAGGTCAACGACATCTACGGGCATGACGTGGGAGACGGGGTTCTGGTGGAAGTGGCCGCCCGCCTGAAATCAACCCTGCGGGAGACGGATCACATCTGCCGGCTCGGGGGCGATGAATTCACCATCATCCTCAACAATCTCACCGACTCCAAGCCCGAGGAAGCGGCCCAACGGATTATCGAGGTTCTCTCCCAGCCGTATAAGATCAAGGACCACATCATCGATTTCATCACCCCCAGCATCGGCATCAGCGCCTTTCCCCATGATGCCGAGGATACCGAAACCCTGATCTGGTGTGCCGATATTGCCATGTTCGAGGCCAAACGAAAGGGCGGAGAATATGCCTTTTACACCGATGAGCTGGGAACCCGATACTCCGAATCTAAAAAGATCATTCGCGACGCTTACGACGAATCCGCCTGAATCGATCGCATATCCCGAGGCATTCGGGTATGCTATGCCGCCGCGAAACCGGGGCGCCTCGATCTGCGGCCGTTGGCGATGGTCGAGGCGGCTGCCTTGCACCGGGTTTCCACCGCGTCATAGCCCAGCAGCCGGTTGACTTCTTTGGTCAACCGCCCCCCGGCATCCAGAAGAAAGGCCTCCGGCATGGAAATGATCGTCTCGGCCGATTCGCCGTCCCGAAGGTGGAGATACCCCCGGCACGAACCGGGGAATTTGGACACCACCTCCCGAAGGGTCTGAAGGGTTTCCCGCTCCACCCGGGCCAGGTCGATATGAAAATGGATGCTGGCGGTCCAGGTCTTTTCCGCCTCCTCCATGGGTACGATCCGGTCCGCCAGGATTTTGGCGGTGTTTTCGTCCCGCTGCAGCAGCCCCTCGATGAGAACGGCGCCGTCTTCCACCAGAAGGTCTCTCACAGTTTCATATACCGATGAAAAAACGGTGGTTTCGATGGACCCGGCCAGGTCCTCGGTGGTGACGAAGGCCATCGGATCTCCCTTTTTGGTGCGGATGGTCTTGACAGCGGTGATGATGCCGCCGATGCGCACCGGCTGGCCGTCGCTTTTTTCCTTGATGGTGATGGCGTCGGCGTCGGTGAATTTGTCCAGCACCGTCTTGTATCCGCCCAGGGGGTGGCCGGTGATGTAAAATCCGAGGGATTCCTTTTCCAACGCCAGCCGATGCTTGTCGTCCCATTCTTCGATGGCGGGCAGGGCCGGGGGGTTGATGGTCTGCTGGGGGGCGTCCCCCATATCGAAGAGGCCCAGCTGCGGGCTGGATCGTTCTTTCTGAATTCGCTGGCCGTATTCGAGGGCATCCTCCATCGCCGCCGTCATCTGGGCCCGGTTGGCCCCGGTGGAATCGAAGGCCCCGCATTTGATCAGGCTTTCCAGGACCCGTTTGTTGACCCGTTTGAGGTCCACCCGCTCGCAGAAGTCGAAAACCGATGGAAACGGCCCGCCTTCCTCCCGGGCCGCCACAATGGCATCGATGGCCCCTTCTCCCACATTTTTGACCGCCACCAGGCCGAACCGGATCCGGTCTCCGTCCACGGTGAACCCCTTGTCCCCGGCATTGACGTCCGGCGGGAGAACCGAAATGCCGTGGCTGCGACATTCGGCGATGAACTTGACCACCCCGTCCGAGGAATGCATTTCGCTGGACAGCAGGGAGGCCATGAACTCCACCGGAAAATGGGTCTTGAGATAGCCGGTCTGATAGGCGATCAGGGCATAGGCGGCGCTGTGGGACTTGTTGAACCCGTAGCCCCCGAATTTTTCCATCAGATCGAAGAGCTGGGTGGCCTTGTCTTTGGGATGTCCGTTGTCGACGGCGCCCTTGATGAACCGTTCCCGGTGCTCGGCCATGACCTCGACGATCTTTTTGCCCATGGCCTTTCGCAGGCCGTCGGCTTCGGCCATGGAATAGCTGGCCAGGACCCCGGCGATTTTCATGACCTGTTCCTGGTAGAGGATGACCCCGTAGGTTTCTTCTAAGATGGGCGCCAGTTCCGGCAGCAGGTATTCGACCTTCTGGCGGCCGTGCTTGCGTTCCACGAAATCGTCGACCATTCCGCTGTCTAAGGGGCCGGGCCGGTACAGGGCCACCAGGGCGGTGACATCGTCGAACCGGGCCGGCTTGAGCCGCACCAGGAGGTCTTTCATGCCCGAGCTTTCCAGCTGAAACACCCCGGTGGTGTCGCCGGCGGAAAGGAGCCGGAAGGTCTCTTCGTCTTCCAGGTTCAGGGTTTCCATGTTCGGCGGGGTTTTGCCGCTTTCTTGAATGAGCTTGAGGGTGTTCTGGATGACCGTCAGGTTGCGAAGCCCCAGAAAATCGAACTTGACCAGCCCGATCTTCTCCACCAGCTTCATGTCGAACTGGGTCACCACTTCGCCCTTTTTACCGCGGTAGAGGGGCAGGTAATCGACCAGCGGTTTGTCGCCGATCACCACCCCGGCGGCATGGGTGGAGGCGTGGCGGGGCAGCCCTTCCAGAACCCGGCAGATCCGGATCAGTTCCCCCACCCGGGGGTCCCGTTCGGCCATTTCGGCCAGCCGGGGCTCCTGTTTGAGGGCGTCGTCGAGTTTGATGTTGAGGACATCCGGCACCATCTTGGCGATGGCGTCCACCTCCCGCAGGGGAATGTCCAGGGCCCGGCCCACATCCCGAATCACCGCCCGGGTCTTGAGTTTTCCGAAGGTGATGATCTGAGCCACATAATCCCCGCCTCCGTATTTGTCCACCACATACTTGAAGACCCGCTCCCGGCCGTTGATACAGAAGTCGACGTCGATATCCGGCATGCTGATTCGGGCCGGGTTGAGAAAACGCTCGAAGATCAGCCCGTGCTCGATGGGGTCGAGATCGGTAATGCCCAGGGAATAGGCCACCATGGAACCGGCCGCCGATCCGCGGCCCGGGCCGACCGGCACGTCGTTTTCCTTGGCATACCGGATGAAATCGGCCACGATCAGGAAATACCCGGGAAACCCCATGTCTTTGATGACACTGATTTCATAATCGAGGCGGTCCCGGTAAACCGGTTCATCGATTTCGGCGCCCTTGGCCCGAATCGTCTTCAGCCGGCGATCGAATCCATCCCGGGTCTTCTGCTCGAAGATTTCGTCGGCCGAAAGTTCGCTTTCGGGGTCGAACATGGGGAAGTGGTAGGTGTTGAAATCGAACTCGATATGGCAGCGGTCGGCGATCTCCACCGTGTTTTCGATGGCCCCAGGAAAATGGCCCAGGGTCTCCTGCATCTCCGCCGGGGATTTGAAATAGAGCTGGTCGGTGGCGAACTGAAACCGGTTTGTGTCCTGGACCGTTTTGCCGGTCTGAATGCAGAGAAGCACGTCGTGGGCGCGGACGTCGTTCTTGTCCAGGTAATGGCAGTCGTTGGTGGCGATGATGGGGATGGACAGCCGTTTGCTCAACTCCAGAAGACCCTGATTCACCGTCTCCTGGACCGGAATGTCGTTTTTCTGGACCTCCAGATAGAAATTGCCTTCGCCGAAAACATCCAGATAGAACCGGGCGGCTTCGTCGGCGGCCTCGGTGCGGCCTTCCTGAAGCAGCAGCGGCACCTCGCCGTGAAGACAGGCCGAGGCGGCGATAAGCCCTTTGCTGTGGGCCCGAAGCACTTCCTTGTCGATTCGGGGCTTGTAATAAAACCCTTCCAGCTGGGCGATGGAGGCCAGCCGGCAGAGATTCTGATACCCCTCCTGGTTTTCGGCCAGAAGCAGCAGGTGGGTCAGCCCTTTGGCGTCGGCCGCGGTTTTGTCGGTGAGCCGGCGGGGGGCCAGATAGCACTCGCACCCGACGATCGGCTTGATCCCGGCCTTGATGGCCTTTTCATAAAACTCCACCGCCCCGAACATGGTGCCGTGGTCGGTGATGGCTACCGCATCCATGCCGAATTCCTTGGCCCGGTTCAGAAGCGCATCGATGCGGATGGCCCCGTCCAGAAGGCTGTACTGGGTGTGAAGATGGAGGTGGACAAAATTGGGCGATGGTGGTGTCATAGTAAAATCTCGAAATAATGGTGGCGAAGAAGAATTCTTTGAGGATTAATCCAGCCGGTAGTTGGGGGCTTCCTTGGTGATGATGACGTCGTGGACA
>CAZNLT010000232.1:0-7621 GCA_964573705.1 uncultured Desulfobacterales bacterium | reverse complement strand
GTCGATCCCCGCTTCCACGGTGAGAAAGGGCGCCACATCGGCCGACAGGCGGACCCCTTCCAGATCCGCCGAAACAGTGTCCAGCGCCACCCCGATGCGGTCCGCGCCGACATCCATGGTTATCGGAAAAACCCCGTATGGCGGCGCCTCGATGGTCGCCTCCGATACGGAAAAGGCCATGCGGCGCAATTCCGCGCCCTGCCCCTTCAACCGGCACTCGGTTTTGAAGGCTTGGATTAAGTCGCGGCATTCCATCCGCCCCGGAATTTGGGCCAGGGCCAGTCGCAGGGACTGGTCCAGGGTGATCCGTCCGCTTACGCCGAAACGGGATTCGGGGGAAAGGGCCACTTCATCCATCTGCATCCGGACCTGGTCCAATTGCAATCCCTGAAGAACGGCCGGTTGGGCCCCGCCGACATCGAGCCGGTCAAAGGACATTTCCGCGACCATACCGACCTTTTCGGGCACCAGTTCAGGCAGCGGAATCCGTTCCCCGGTCACCTGAAACCGCTCCGCGGCGAACTGTTTGAGAGCAACGGGCGTGCCGCCCCCCAGCTCCAGGGCATCGAAAGCGAGGGCCGCATTTATGGCAAAAGTCCCGGACGGCGTGGAGGAACCAGTCCCATCCGCTTTTAAATCCGGCGCGATTTCGGCTCCGTCCGTTTCCTCCGGGGCCTGAAGCAGAGTCGGCAGATCCGGGTGGTTCAGCCGGATGGAAAGATCGGAGAGTGCCAGGTTCTCCAGAGAAACCGGCGCAGGGCCGCCCATCTGAAAGCGCGCCAGTTCAGCCTTCGCCGACATCACCACTTCCCGCAGATGGGCCAGGGTGAGTGTAAATTCCGGAACATCCAGTTTCGTCACCGCCAGACCGGTGTCGGGCAGACGGAGGTCTTCAATGCCGAGCGACGCCTCCAACTTCACCTGTTCGGGCATCGGCTTCGGTCCGCTCATTCCGCCGGCGGTCAGGCGCATGAAGGGAACGGAAACGCCGGACATTTCGGCCCGAACCGGACCCTCCACCATCAACCGCTTCAAGTGGAGGCCAGTATCGACCTCGACGCCGACCGGAAACAACCGGTCCATCGACGCCGAAAACCGAGGCATGGCAAAATTGAAACCGGTGTCCTTCAGGCGAAGCGCACCGGCGGCCGCGTTCAGCCCGCGCATGTCCAGAACCAGGCCGTTCACCCGCACTTCCTGGGAGCCGGAGGGCACGGCGCCGGTCAGGGCCACGGAATCGACCGTCAGCGACGGCGGGGACGCCGGGTCGGTGAAATCGACGGACATGCCGTCGGGCAAAAACGGCCGGGCTGCGCCGACGAGTTCGCCGACATCCAGATGGATGTCCTGCATGGCCAGATCCACCCGTTTCTCCGGCTTGAGCAAATCTTGAATTTCGCCGCTCCACGATAGACGGGTGGCGTCCAACAGGGACAACTCGCCCTTGCGAATGATCAATTGTTCTTCCCGCGGCAGATAGGTGCCGCCCTGAACCACCCGAAAGTGGAGGGGACCGGCGGATTCGGCGCCCAGCGGGCCGCCGGATATCTTCAGATCGGTTGCCGCGAGGGTCGTTTCGAAAGAGACCTCGGCCGTGGGATTGCCGGACGTGTTGAGCGATAGTTCGATAGTGCCTTCGGCCGCTTCGGGCGCCGCCTCGGGAAGCAGCGGCTTTGCCGCATCCGTCAGGGCCGCCACATCGCAGGTGAGGTCGAGGGTGTTTTCCCAGGTCTGCAAGTTGATGCGGCCGTCCAGGTGCGTGCCGGGCAGATCGGCCGTCATCTCCGCCGTGGCCCCCATGGGGTTGGGGGTTCCGTCTGCGGAGATGAAATTCCCGGCGGTCAGGGAAAAGCCGAGGGGCGGCAGTCTCCGGCCGTCCACCGTCAGTTCCGAGGCCAGGAGCAGGGTCACCGATTCGGAGCGAAGGTTCGGAATCACCAGATCGAACCGGCCTTCGGAAAGGCTGATTTTCCGGCCGCTCCGGTGATCCTCGGCGGTGAAATTGATGTCATGAATGCGGATGTTCGCCGTCAGTTCCACCGGGACTCGAGGGGGTGTGCCGGGTTCGATCGGGGCCTCGGGGCCGCCATCCTTCCCTTTCAGCTGTGCAAGCAGGGCCTCGAGGTTGGTCCGCCCCTCGTCATCCCGAATGAATTGACCGTGGAGCCCCTCCAGATCGACCGCAACCGACACCCGGGGCGGGAAGAAATCGGGAATGGACGTGGCCACATGGGCATGGTCCAGCACCAGGAAATCGCTTTCCGAGAAGGCCGGATCTTCCGCCACCCGCAGCCCGGCGACCCTCAAACCGTCCGTCCAGGTGAACCCGAGACCCGCCAGGCGAACCGGCCGCCGCAGCGCCTGTTCGGCGGTTTCAGTGATACGAGACTTCATCCAGGCGCTTGAGAGAATGCGGGGCGCCGTCACCACCAGCGCGGTCAGCATCAGCAAAACCAGCAAGGCTGCAACGACGCCGAAGATCATGATGCTGCGGAGGCGGGGGAATTTCTTCCTGTGGCTCTGGTCTCGAGGCATGGATGGAAAGGAGGTGCCCAGATTGGCTGATAAGGACCATCACCGGATAAACCGCCGGCGGCCCGGCGCCGAAAGACCCGCTTCAGCGGAAAAACGGCGAACCGGCCCGGCGGCGGCCTTCACGGATCAGATCATGGCCTTGTACTTGTCGAAACGGGTCGGCACCCGGGCCAGGCCGGCGGCATCGGGATATCCTCTCATTTGTTCCCTGCACCGGGACAGCCGTGAGGACAGGGGGGGATGGGTGGAGAACCAGGACCCGCCGATAGTGGCGGTATCTTCCCGGTCCCGAAGCATCTCCAGGACCTTCACAAAGGCGCCGGGATCATACCCGGTCCGGTAGGCGGTTTCCATGCCCGAGAGATCGGCTTCGTATTCCATCTCTTTGTCGAGGCCCTGGTCGAACAGCACCGTCTGAAGGCTCCCGATCATGTTTCGGAACTGGGCCCCCTGCTCGCCTTTCATGGTCACGTCTGAAATTTTGCCGACCCCTTCGAAAAACTTGGCCCGCTTGATGGCGCTCAGGGCATGCTTGTGGCCCACATGAGCAACCTCGTGGGCCAGCACGCAAGCCAGCTGGGCCTCATCCGCCATGTTTCGCACCAGAGTGGCGCTGACGAAAATAATGCCGCCGGGGCAGGAGAAGGCGTTGTAAAGCGGGCTTTCCACCACCACGAAATAATAGGGAATCTCCGGCCGTATGGAATTGCGGGCCACCGCGTTGCCGACCACATCGACATATTTTTGAAAGTCCTCGCTGTCGACCGGTTCGCCGTAGCGCTTGAACCCCTCGAGGGCCAGGCTTTCGCCGATGGAAAATTCGGTCTTGTAGTCGATCTCGGTGGAACTGGCGATGATGCTGGAGGTGCCCTCGAGCAATCCCTTGGCTTTTTGAAGGTTTTTGTTTTTGCCCTCGGGATCGATCATCTTGAAAAGATCGACGGCCCAGGCCGGGCCCGCGGCCAGAACGGATGCCATACCGGCCATGCGGAGAAAGCGTCTGCGGCCGATCAGCCGGGGGTCGGGCCCGGAAAAAGCAGTTCTATTTTCTGCCATGGTAACGTCTCCTGTATGTTATGGGGTTTCGGCATATTCGCCGATTCCGCCTTCTTTCAGCAACCGTTCAATATCGGCGTGGGTCACCGACATGGAGAGGGTCTCATCCAATGCTTTCCGGTGCGACTGGGGGGCCCCGATCTGCTTGGCGTATTCCTCGGCCTCGGGAGACAGCCCCCGAATGGATCGGGCGGTATCCGCCGACCCGGCGCTGATGCCGCTGCCGCCGAGGCTGCTCATGAGATCGCCCAGGCCGGACTCCTGACTGCCTGAAGCAGCGGCCGGCGCGGTTTTGGATACCTTGCCCCGGTAGATCCAGCCTTTTTTTCCGGAGGGTGCGGATACCTGATACCAGCTCCCTTGAGTGGACAGAAGGGTCAGGGCTGTACCGATGTCCAGGGTCTCCACGGTTGTTGAGGACGCGCTTTTTTCGGCCTGGAGTTTGGCCCCGGATGCGGTCACGTAAACTTTGGTGGCCGCCTGAGCGGGAAAAGCCATCAGCACAAAGGTGAACAGACTGATGCCGATGATCGAGTAGATACGATTCATGTCAAAGCCTCGTTTGGATGCATGATGTGGAAAATGATGGGTGAACAGAGCCTTTTCTGATCTCGGACATTATAGACGTTTCCCCCATCGGGTTCAAGGAGTTTTATGGAAATCCCATAAGCCGGGTGACGGACGGGATGGATTGAAGCAACCGCCCGACGGAAAGAATTGACAGGAGAGGGAAAATTATTCATAAGAACGCCTTCCATATTCCGTTTGCCATGCGATGAACCAACCGACAAACAGGTCCCGAATGAATCCCTTACCCCCCGACGCTTACATGGATATCCGCTTCGAGTACCCCGACAAAACGGTCTCGGCCGCCAAAGCCGTCTCCACCATCAAACGGGGCAGCCGGGTCTTTATCGGCTCCGGCAGCGGGGAGCCCCGGCATCTGATCCACACCCTGGCTCGGGATGCGGCCATGCAGGACATCATGATCTATCAGATGCTCTCCTTCACCCTGGCCGAGTACATGGAAGACGAAGCATTCCTGAAACGCTTTCAGCTGAAGCTCTTTTTCATCAGCGCCGGCATGCGGAAAGCGGCCTTCGAGGGGAAGATCGACTATATTCCAGCCTATCTGTCCGATATTCCGGATCTCTTCGACAGCAATCAGATCGGGCTGGACGCGGCCCTGATCCAGGTCAGCCCGCCGGACCGGTTCGGGTTCTGCAGCCTCGGGATTTCGGTGGATGTGACCCGCTCCGGGTGCAAAAACGCCGGAACGGTCATCGCCCAGGTCAACCCCCGCATGCCCAGAACCATGGGGGAGAGCTTCGTTCATGTGGATGAGATCGACTGGCTGGTCCCGTATGAAGAACCGCTCATCGATGCGGTGCCCGAAATTCCGGATGAGGAGATCGCCCGACGGATCGCCTTTTATGTCTCCGAGCTGGTGGAAGACGGCGCCACCCTGCAGATCGGGTTCGGCCGCCTGCCCTATGTCATCCTTCAGCACCTGGAGAACAAAAACGACCTGGGAATCCACACCCAGGTCATCACCGACGCATTCGTGCCGCTCTTTGAAAAAGGGGTGATCACCAACAAACGAAAAACCTTCATACCGGGCCGGGCGGTGGCAACCCTCTGCATGGGCTCGGAAAAGGTCTACCGTTATGTGGACAACAACCCGCGGTTTTACTTCCGCTCCTCGGATTTCGTCAACGACCCGGCGGTGGTGGCCCTGAACGACAACCTCATCTCCATCAGCTCCGCCCTGGAGGTGGACCTCACGGGCCAGGTCTGTTCGGATTCGGTGGGGTACCTGTTTTACAGCGGGATCGGGGACCAGGCCAATTTCATTCGGGGGGCGGCCCGGTCCAAGGGCGGGTTTTCCATCATCGCCCTGCCCTCCACAGCCCGGGGGGAGACCCTGTCGCGGATCGTGCCCAATCTCAGCGGCGGCGCCGGGGTGGCCACCCTGCGGGCCGACGTCAATTTCGTGGTCACCGAATACGGCATCGCCCAGCTTCGGGGAAAGAGCATCTACCAGCGGGTGATGGAGCTGGCCCAGATCGCCCATCCCAAGTTCCGGGAGAGCCTCATCGAATCGGCCAAATCCTACCATTATATCTTTGCGGACCAGATCCCGCCCCGGTCCGAAGACCTGCTGTTTCTGGAAAAATACAAAAGTCGGGTTCCCCTGCCCAACGGCAAAAGCATGGCGGTTCGCCCGATCCTGCCGGCGGATGAGTTCGCCTTCCGCAATTTTTTCTACTCCCTTCAGGAGCGGACGATCTATTACCGGTATTTCCGGAAAATCCGCTTCTTTTCCCGGAAGATGGCCCAGGAGCACTGGGCCCAGGTGGATTACCGCAAAAACATGTCCCTGATCGGGCTGGTCCGACAGAAGAAATACAAGGAGATCATCGCCGTGGGGTCCTATACCGAGGCCGAGGGAGCAGAGAACCTGGCGGAGGTGGCGTTTGTGGTTCGGGAAGACTGGCAGGGCATGGGGGTGGCCTCCTATCTGCTCTCGAATCTGGAGGAGATCTCCCGGGAAAACGGATACCGGGGGTTTCTGGCCCATGTGATGCTGGAGAACAAGGCGATGATCCATGTATTCAGGAAGCGGTATCCGGATGCGGAGATTGCGATTGAAGAAGGGACTGCGAAGATTGTGATGGCGTTCGGGAGTGCGAAAGCACCTTAAGCGCCCAAATCATCCAATGGACTGACTACCCCGTGGCCGCCCTGCTGCAGCACATGGGTGTAGATCATCGTGGTGGCCACATCCTGATGGCCCAGCAGCGCCTGGATGGTGCGGATGTCGGTTCCGCGCTGCAAAAGATGTGTCGCAAAGCTGTGGCGAAACGTATGTGCCGTCACCCGCTTGGTCAAACCCGCCTTTCGAACCGCCGCCTTGACGGCCTTGTTGATTGCACTCGGGTCAATATGATGCCTTCGGACCACCTGACTCCTGGGATCGACGGATCGGTTCCCGGAGGGGAAAATATACTGCCAGCGCCACTCCGTGTCGGCATTTTTGTATTTCCTGGAAAGCGCATGGGGAAGATAGACCCTTCCGTACCCCTCGGACAGGTCTTTTTCATGGATCATCTTCACTTTTTTCAGATGGTTTTGAACAAAGGGCGCAATCGTCTCCGGAAAAGTCGTGACCCGGTCTTTGTCTCCTTTACCTGAGCGGACTGTGATCTGCTTGTAATCGAAATCGATGTCTTTGACCCGAACCCGAATGACTTCAGCGATCCGCAGGCCGGACCCGTACATCAGCTTCGCGGCCATCTGGGGCACCCCGCTCATGAGGGAAATCACCTTCGCCGTTTCTTCACGGGTCATGACCACGGGGATATTCTTTTTCTTCCGGGCCCGGACCGCGTTGATTTTTTGATCCAGCGGCAGTTTCAGCACATGCTTGTACAGGAACACCAGGGCGTTCATGGCCTGGTTCTGGGTGGAGGGCGCCACGTTTCCGTTCACGGCAAGATCGGTGAGAAAGGTCTCAATTTTGGATTCGCCGTCGGCCATGTCTTCCCGGGAAGCCATTTGATGGAATTTCACAAATCGCTTGATCCAGTCAGAATAGGAGCGTTCCGTATGAATGGAATAGTGGCGGAGGCGCATGACATTTCTCACCTCATCCAATAATTTGGGACCGTTTTTTGTTGACATGGCCTCGCCTCTATAGATAAAGTTCTTGAAATTGGAGGTTGATCACAACTAGGTGCGAAAAGCTGGAGGGCACTCATCAAGATCTATTTTTCCCTGATAACACCATTATCAAACTATTATCAAGGAAATTTTTCTTCGATATTAACAATACGCAGGCATAGTTTCCCTGTTGGCCGCTTCAGTATCTAAATATCAGGGAAAAAGTGCTTGATAATCAATGGTTTGTAGGCATAAACCATTGATATATTTGCAAATATTAAATGGGTTGCAAAAAGAGAAAAATTATGGTAATCGGCGGTACCCTGCTGGCGCCGGCTTTAACGAATGTTAAGCCGGCGCCAGCAGG
>CAZNLT010000231.1:0-7773 GCA_964573705.1 uncultured Desulfobacterales bacterium | reverse complement strand
TTTTTGTCTTCTCAACTGGCTATAGTAGAAATTGGGCCGTGAACGGGTACAAAATTCCCATTCGGAACGCTCAGGGAAAACGAAGCACAGCGGGATTCGGTCTTGATATCATCGACCAGAAACGGGCCGAAGACGCACTGCGAAAAAGTGAACGCCGCTTGCGGGAAGCCCAGCGCACGGCGCGAATTGCAAGTTATGAACGAAACCTGGATACCGGCCGGGGATGCTGGTCGGACGAACACTACCGGCTGTTCGGATATAAACCGGGCGAAGTCCCCAATTCTTTCGAGCTGTTTCTGAATCATATCCATGCCGACGACCGGGATCGGATCGCGGAAAGACTCAGGTCCGCATACCAGAATCTGACGGCGTATGCCCACGACTGTCGTTATATTCGGCGGGGCGGCGAAATACGACACGCCCGCCACACCGGCCGCGGTGAAATGGACCCGGACGGGACCCGGTGGCTGCGGGGCACCTTTCAGGACATTACCGAACAGAAACAGGCCGAAGCGGCGCTTCGACACAGCGAGTCCCATCACCGGGTCATCTTTGAAAAATCCCCCCTGGGCATGATTCGATTCTCGGAAGACGGCACCATCCTCGATTGCAACGAACAATTCGTTCAGCTCATGGGCTCATCCAGAGAAAAGCTGATCGGCTTCAACACCGCCCGGCAGTCCACACCGAAAATGCGTGAAATCATTCACAGGGCGTTGGCCGGAAATACGGCCGTTTATGAAGACGAATACACCTCGGTCACCGGCGACAGAACCACCCATCTGCGGGTCGTGTTCAACCCCATCCACCCCGGCCGAAACCCCACCGGGGTCATCGCCACCCTCGAAGACATCACCGAGCGAAAGCAGCAAGACCAAGCTCTTCATGAGGCATTGGAAAAAGCCGAGGACGCGAGCAGAATCAAGACCCGGTTTCTGGCAAACATGAGCCACGAACTGCGCACCCCGCTGAACGCCATCCTCGGGTATTGCCAGATCCTGGACCGGGACCCCTCCCTCTCCGAATCGAACCGGGAAAAGGTCCTTACCATCCGCAAAAGCGGGGAACACCTGCTCACCCTCATCAATGATATTCTGGATATCGCCCGAATCGAATCCGGAAAATGGTCCCTGACCTCTTCTCCGGTGGAATTGAAAGGCCTCGTGCGAAACACCGCTGATGTCCTTCGACCCCGGGCCGATCGAAAAGGCATTTTGCTGGAGGAAAGGATCGACCCGACTCTGCCGGAATGGGTGCTGTGCGATGCGAAACGGCTTCGGCAGGTGCTGTTGAATCTGCTTTCCAACGCCGTTACGTTTACGGAAAGCGGAAGCGTCATCCTTCAGGTGTCGCCCATGGATGAAAAAATCGCTTTCTCCGTTCTGGATACCGGCCCCGGCATTCCCGAGGATATGCAGGCCGCCGTTTTCGAGTCTTTTCGCCAGGTGGGTACTCACAGCCGGCACACCGAAGGCGCCGGCCTGGGCCTGGCCATCAGTCGAAATATTATTGAATTGATGGGCGGTGAAATTCAGGTGGAAAGCACGGTCGGAAAGGGAAGCGAATTTCGGTTCGCGGTGGAACTTCCCCCGGTTTCACACGAGGGAAAAACCAAAAAACCCTTGTGGGAAGAAACGGTTTTGGGGTATGAGAAAGAACATCAAAAAAAGTTCCAAGCAGAAGATGCGGATGGGGATTCAAAACTGCTGCGGCTGTGCTCGGATGAAGAGTTGGCCAATCTGCGCGCCCTGGCCGGGACCGGTGATATCGTAGGAATTCGGAGATATGCTGAAGGACTTCGAAAAGCGCATCCTGAAACCGGCCTATTTTGCGATCTGCTCATCCGCTGGGCCGGAAATATAGATATTGCCAAAATCAGCGAATTGTTGAAAGATTGATCCGACATGACTATCTCGTCCATCGCTTTTTCAGGAGTATGAAAGGTGCTGAAGCCCGCGTCCCGAAAAGTCGCTTATGAAGACATAGAAGCCTTGCCGGAGAACCTGATCGGCGAAATCATCGACGGTGAACTGATCGCCGTACCAAGGCCGTCTTATCTGCACAGTCACGTCGCCTCCTCCTTGACGGAAGAGATCAGCGGCCCTTTTCAAAAAGGAAAAGGCGGCCCCGGCGGATGGATTTTTTTATATGAACCGGAAGTGCGCCTGGGCCAAAATCTGCTGGTTCCGGATCTGGCGGGCTGGAAAAAAGATCGCTTGACCGCTCCCCCTGAGAAGAATTACGCCGCCACTCCGCCGGACTGGGTCTGTGAAATCCTGTCTCCGTCCACGATCCGCACGGATCGGATTCGTAAGATGCCTCTGTACGCCCGATTCGGCGTGGACCATGCGTGGCTGATCGATCCGGCCGCCAAAACGGTGGAAGTATTCGGGCTCATGACCGACCGCTGGGTGCTCATGTCGGTACACGGTGAGAACGAATGCATTCGTGCGGAACCGTTTCAGGCGGTTGAAATCGCCTTAGAACACCTCTGGTGGGAATAAGCGATGAAGATGAACAGCCGATTGTCAGGTCCGTTCCAGCCGTACCGGGGGATTTTACCGTGAAGAAGGAAATGCCGGAAGCCGCGACCATTCTGATCGTGGACGACACCCCCGACAACCTGAGAGTGCTGATCGATCTTCTGGAAGCCTCCGGTTTTGAAACCCGCGTGGCCACCAACGGCCGGGATGCCGTTCGAATCGCCGAACTGGTCCGGCCCTCGGTGATCCTGCTCGACATCCTGATGCCGGAGATGGACGGATTTGAAACCTGCACTCGGATCAAGGCCAATCCCGATACGGCCGATATTCCGGTCATCTTTCTCTCGGCCCTGGCCGATACCGACAACATCGTCCGGGGATTCGAGGCCGGCGGAGTGGATTACATCACCAAACCCTTCCGGCGCGAAGAAGTCCTCGCCCGGCTTCGGGCCCACGTCACCATTCGCTCTCAGCAGGAGGAACTGAGGGCCCTGAACCGCCGGTTGAACCGGGAGGTCGAACAGCGAACACAGACCACCATCGCCCTGGCCGAAAGCGAAGAACGGCTGAATGAAGCGCAGTCCCTCGCGGATATGGGCAGCTGGCGGTGGGATACGGCCGCCGATGAAACCGTCTGGTCGGAAAATATGTACCGGCTGTTGGGATACACGCCCGGAGAGGCGCCGGCGTCCATAGACGGCTTCAGGAAGCATGTGCATCCGGACGATCTCAACAAGGTTTCGACGGTCATTAACACCTGTATTCACAAGAAAAATTCATTCCAGGTCGAATACCGCTTTTTCCGGGTCGACGGCGAGGAGCGGTATGCCCGCGCCGTCGGAGAGGTGGCGTGCGGCATCGACGCAAGACCGGTTCAAATCCACGGCACTTTCCAGGATATTACCGAGCAAAAGCGTCGGGAGAAAGAGCTGAAGGCGGTGTATAAACGGCTCGACAGCATTCTGAAGTATTCGCCCAACGTAATCGCCATCATGGATGAACAGGGCCGGTACCTGCACATGAATCCGGCCGGTCAACAAATGTTGGCGCTGCCGGAGGAAAATATCCTGGGAACTTCATGTCGAGACCTCCTGCCAGAAGCGGTTGCAGAAACTTTTCTGGCTCGCATCCACACCGTCTTGAAATCCGAATCGGTTCTGGAGGTGGAAGACCGATTTCAGGTCGACGCCCGGGAACACACCTTCTCGACCACCCTGTTTCCGATCTACGGCAACAGCGGGCCGCCTGCTGCCGTGGGCGGGATCGCCATGGACATCACCCGGCGAAAACAGGCCGAAAAAGCATTGGAAGAGAGCCGCGAATGGTATCGCGCCCTGTTTGAATCGGTTGCCGATGCCGTCTTTGTTCATCCGGTGATGCCCGACGGAACGCCGGGGTCCTTCATCGAGGTCAATGAGGCGGCCTGCCGAATGCTCGGGTATTCCCGGAAAGAACTGCTGAAACTGACCGCTTACGACATCGATGTTTCTGAAGACGAAATCGAAACCGGGGACATCCTGCAAAAGTTGTCGCAAAGGGAGAGCATCGCTTACGAACGTGTGGTCGCGGCCAAAGACGGCCGCCGAATACCGGTGGAACTGCATGCCAAACCGGTGGGGCAAAAAGGCGAACGGCTGGCCCTGACCATTGTTCGGGACCTCACGGAACGGAAAAAGACCGAAGAAGCCCGGCTTCAAATGGAGCGCCGCCTTCAGACCGTGCAGCGGCTGGAAAGCCTCGGGATCATGGCCGGCGGCATCGCCCATGATTTCAACAATCTTTTGATGGTGATGCAGGGCAACATCGAAATCGCCAAAGAAGGGCTGTCCGGTGAAACCCGGGAAGGAAAAGCCCTCCATGCCTCGGAAGCGGCGATTCAGCAGGCGGCGGACCTGGTTCGCCAGCTCCTGGCCTATACCGGCAAGGGCCATTTCATCGTAGAACCGGTGGATATCGCAAAGATGATTCAGGAGGTATCGGACATGCTCCGGTCCGCCGTCCCGGCGACCGTAAAATTACACTTCGATCTGACCGACGATCTCCCGGAGGTGGAAGGCGACAAATCGCGATTGTGGCAGCTTCTGTCGAACCTGGTCGCCAACGCCGCCGAATCCTACGATGTAGATCAGGGAGGGGTCGTCACGATCTCCGCCGGCGACCGGGTCTTTGAGGAAGCCTACCTGTCGGAAACGGTCCCCGATGTATGGGTGGGGTATGATCCGCACTTTTCGGCTTCGCGGTTCGTCTTCATCGATGTGAAAGACAGCGGCGGCGGCATGGACGCGGCGAACCGAAAACGCATTTTCGAACCCTTTTTCACCACCAAGTTTCAGGGCCGGGGCCTCGGCCTGGCCGCCGTACTCGGCATCGTGCGCGGCCTCAAAGGCTATATCTGGATCGATTCCGAACCGAACCGGGGCACGACCGTCCGGGTGCTGTTGCCGGTCGGCTCCGGCGCAGTGACCGTTTTGCCGGAAAAAGAAACCGCGCCGCCGGCTCCGGCGCCAACGGAAACTCCCACAGGCGCCGGCCTGATTCTGCTGGTGGACGATGACGCCCAGATCCGGCACCTGGTGCAGCGCATGCTCGAACGGCTCGGATACGACACCGTCTGCGCCTCCGGCGGCGCCCCGGCCCTGGAGATCTTCTGCCAGCGCAGGGAGGAGATCGATCTGGTGCTCTGCGATCTCAGCATGCCCGGCATGAGCGGCATCGAGGTTCTGGAAAACCTCCGCGCCCGGGACAAGGATATCCCCGTCATCCTCTCCAGCGGCTACAGCGAAGATGACCTCAAAGACCGCTATCGCAACAAAGGCTTTTCCGGGTTCCTTCAAAAACCCTATCGGATGAAGACGCTGGGCCGAATGCTGGAAGAGATCCTGAAATGATAAGGGCTACGAATGTTCCATTTCCCCCCAAATTTTTTTCGATTTTTGAGATGCGTCATTACCTTTAAATTGCAAAATTTCGTATTTTAAATTAATTTAAGCTACTTACAGATCGGATCGCTCTAAAGACTCCTTTCCCCCCTCGGTAACCCTTCAGTAACCCCCGGTGTGTTAAAAAAACGCCGGTTCAAGCAAAATCCCACCAACAAAACCACACCAACCAAAGGAGGGCAGCTATGAAAACCATCGGCATCGTTTTCATTGTATTCGCCGTTTCTCTGTGTTCTCTCGCTTTTGTGCAAGGGGACCAGAACCGGGATGAGGTGTTTTACAAAAAATGCATCGATTAAAAAAATCGCAAAATGCGAACGCAAATGCAACCTGGTCCATTCCCGGGGGGACCATCTGCAATCCTATGGCGAAAAGAAGGGTGGTGAGGCGCAATTTTACAAGGAGAACAAAGAAAACCTGGTCAAGGCCATGGTTCAGCAGAAAGTGCCGAAAAAAAGCAGCGCGGTTCACCATTTTTTGATCAAGGCATTCCGGTAGGTTTCACTTCCCGGGAGGTTTCACTTGGATGAACCGCCCCGGAAAAACGCGGGAAAAAAACCGCGCATGAGAGCAGAATTTTCATCCACCCGGCAGGCAGGTCCCGTATGAGGGACCTGCCGGGCCCTTCAGGTGCAATTCATGCCGGCGAAAAGCGCATCAGCGGCGCTTGCCCCGATTTCAGTACTTCAGTCGACCCGATCCCCCCGAAACCCGTTTCCCATGCCGGTGTCCGGCCGGTCCCTCGGCGATGTTCCGGCGGATCGGGCCGAAAGCGGGCTGGTCAGGGAATCACATCCCCCTTGCGGATCATCTCGATCACCGTGTCTTTAATGTCGGGATAGTAGAGCTTCATTCGGGCGGCATCGTTGATTTTCTTTTCCCACTTCATGAAAGAATCGACGTTCCGCAGGGTGTGTTCGGCGTTCTTGGGGTTGCCCTTTTCGGCGATTTCCCGAATGCCGGCCATGGCGTCGTCATCCGGCGGAAAATACATGGGCAGAACGCCCTTATCCTTCGGGCTTTCGGCAAACTGCTTCAGCGTGCTGCGCTCCCGCTCGCAGTCGGCCAGGAACTTGTCCAGGCTGAAAAAATTGAGGCTGCCCAGCGCCCCCAAGGCGTGGCGGACGATGTGGGCCCCGTATTTGCGCATCAGGTTTCGGCTCAGTTCCGACTCGATGATGCCGCCCTGGGTCACCTCCGGAATGCTGGTGCTGCCGCCCGACTGGGCCGAGGGAAGCTTGTTGATCCAGGTGTTGACCCGGGCCATGGAGGAATTGGTCAGGGGCTGGTGCGGAGAGCTGTAGGAGAGGTCCCCGCCGGCCTCGGTCACCCCCGGTATGCCGCCGTGCAGGCAGAGCACACCCGGGTTGACGGTCTGGGCCACCACGATCATGAAAAGCACCTGGGCGTGAATCTGGGTCAGCAGAGACTCGGGGCTTCCGGCCGCAGAGGAGCCGGCGATGGCCAGATCCAGCAGCAGCAGGTTGTGGCCGGACCGGCAGCTTCGTAAAAACGGCTCTACCATGGTGTTCATGGGGGCCAGGGAGGTGATCAGGCTGGTGCCGTCGACCCAGTGGTCCTTGTCTTTGAGGAAGGCCACCTCGTCATCCGACATCCCCTTGGTGGTGGTCATCTTGAGGCCCTCGAAATGCTTTTCCATCACCTGGGCCACCTCGAATGCCGAAATGGATTTGTCGGTGGCCACCGGCAGGCTGAAGATGCCCACCACATCCGAATTTTCGGCCACCGTTTTGACGATATGCTCGAACTCGTCCCGATTGGCCTGGCGCAGATCGTCGCTGTCGGACCGTTTCAGAAACGGCGGGGTGGCGCCGGTGCCGAAGGTGTTGAGGCCCGGGTTGCCCGACCAGTCCCGGGGGCAGAGATCGAGGCATTTGTCGATGTAGTCCCGCTTGATGGGAATGAAAACCGCGGTTTCATTTTCATAATCGATGGCGTCGGCCTCCATCAAGAGATCCATCAAGGTCTGGTTTTCGGAAATATTGATGCCGATCTCGGTCAATACCCGCTTGCCGTTCTCGTCGATCCGTTCATAGATTTGTTTTTCGGCGATAAGATCGTCCATGTCTTCCAGACGACCCTTGGCCTTGGACAGAATCGGCCCCTCCGAGACCTGGGCCGTCAGGTCCGTATACTTTTTCTTGGCCCCTTTAAAGTCATATTCCTTCTCCAGTGAGATGGCCGCGTCAAAAGTTTCCTGTGGGTTCATGTGCCCTCCTTTCGATGTAAAGGGATGTGCATTAAAAAAAAGCGAAGTTCATCATGCGGAGGTTTATAAAAAAATTGAGAATCTCTACTTTACAGATATTTATATAACACATTCTATCAAA
>CAZNLT010000230.1:0-7796 GCA_964573705.1 uncultured Desulfobacterales bacterium | reverse complement strand
GCATTGGGCAAATACGAAACCCATGAAGCGGATTTTATTCCCTGGTCGGGATACTGGTGGCCCAATAACTACGGCGGGCTGGGGACCGGCTACGACTACCGGGGGCATCCGGCGCCCCTTGAAAAGTACGAATGGCTCACCCGCGGAAATTCATCCAGCACCCTGACGGACTGGTATCTGAACCGGTTTTACAATCCGGATGCGCCCTTCTGGTATGGGATGTGCGCCTACTGGGCCCGGGCCGCCGTTTACGAAAATTACGATATTCTGCCGTCTTCGGAAGACAACATCGTCTTTCGGGTAGGGGACAAAAAGGGGCTGCTGACCTTGGCCCATGCGGATGACCTGACGGAAAGCGGCGACGGGTATGATCCCGGTGAATTTCATTACTGGCTGCTCCATTACATAAAAGACCTTGGGCAGCCTTTTATCGCTGATCTGGAAGGGGTGGATGAAGTATGGTCCTATCCCATCTATCGATATGAAATGGCGTCGACTCAGCAGGGGGGTGTGGAAAAAGTATCGGTGACGGTCTATTACGCGGATGATTTTGTTCACCCCGATTACATGGGAACCAAGGAGCTGAGCAAAACCCTGACCTATGACCTGTATCTGTCGGGAAACGCCATCGCCGGGGGAGAATGGACCGGCCTGTCGGCCGGAGACCCGCCGCGGCGTTTGTCCATCCCCCTTTCCGTGCATTCCGAGGCGCCTGATTTCGATTATTCGAAGGTGGTCGAGATTTCCAAGTCCAGTGATGATTTTCTTGAAAACCCGGGTTCAGAGTGGACGGATATCTACCCGGGTACCTATCACCTGGTGCTGCTGAACCCGGATCAGTACCGAATCGGCGGGGTGCTGCCCGGAGATGAAATCCGGCTTCAGGTCGACAAACAAGAAGGCAGTTCCCAAGAGATGGTGGTTGAACTTAAGGACGGTTCCGGCGGATTTGTGGGGTCTGCGCGGCTGAAGGACGGAGACGAGCCTTACACCGTCCGCTTCACCGCCGGCAGCCCGCCCTACCACATTCGCATTTACCAGCAGAATTATGGGGATCCCAATATCTATTCAGTGAAGCTGGACAACCGGCGAAACGGAAGCCGGATTGTTCCGTTTATTCCTAAAAACGGAATGTGGTCCGGCTTTGCCCTGACCAATCCGCATGAGGTTTCGGTCAAAGAGGTATATATGACCACCTATGGCGCCTCCGGGGACCCCCTTCACACCGTTTTCGGACCGGTCGAGATGGCGCCCGGCGAAAAACGGTTGATTCTATTCAGCGATCTGCCGGTTCGCAAACATGAATTCCCGGATACCGATCAAGTGGTGGTGATGTCGGAGTCGCCACTCGCTATTGTGAACCTGTTCGCCAATAAACAGGCGGATTTGGCCTGTTTCAACGGGAAGGCCGAAGCCCGGCAGCGATTGATTTTACCCGATACTTCCGGGCCTATGGATATGAACCAATCCGTTTTCGCCGAACTGATCAACCGGTCTTACCTGGACCACCCCGTGGAGGTGTCTGTCTATTCCAAGGAGGGCCGACGGGTTTCAACTCAGTCGATTCCGCTCAATCCGATGGAGGCCCTCTACATAAGAGGCGGCACCTATCCCTTTACCAGCTTGCCGAACGACGGCTGGATCGAAGTGAAGGGGAGCCGGTCTGCGCTGATCGGATATGAATATCTGAAAACCGGGGGAGCGGCTGAAAGCATCTACGGGCTTTCCGTGGACGCTGAACCAAAAATGATTCCTCACGTTCCGCCGCCCGGATATTGGGCGACAGTTGTGACGTTGATTAATCCGACCGACACGCCCAACACGGTTCGGTTTCACCCGAGAAATGCAGGTGGCGACGACCGATTCGACCAGGTGGTCCAAATGGGGCCATATGAGAAAAAGACAATCGAAATTCAGGACTGGTATGGCAAATTTCCAGGGGAATTTTTGTTCGGCTCTATCGTTGATATCATACCGGAAAAGGAAATCTCGGGGTATGTCACCTACAGGACCCCCAATGATGCGGTCAGTCTTCCGCTGAATGATCAAAGCCACTGCGAATCATCCAAAACCCTGCCCCATTACCCCGGGACGGAACAGGGGTGGTGGACCGGTGTTTGCCTGTTTAATTCCATGCCCGAGGCGGTGACCGTGTATGCACGCCCTTTTGATGCCGAAGGGAATCCGGGATCAGTTCAAGAATTGGTACTCGAAGCCGGATCAACCGAGGTGTTTACCCTTCAGGACCTGTTCGGAACCGATCGAACCCAAACGATTTCCTTTGTCGATTTTACGGCTGCAGACGGAAAAATCGGCGGATTTTATCTGTACGGCAATCACGACAACACGATGCTGAGCGGAGCCGATATGTAGCCAATTTCTGAGAAACGGTCCACCTTCAGATCGTGCATCTTGTCATCCAGGTAGAAAGGCGCCGGATGGCAGGCCGCGCATTTGCCTTTTCCGAAAAAGACCTCCTGGCCGAGCATTTCCTGCTCGGTGGCCATGTCGGGATCGAGTTTGCCGAACACCGTCAATTTGGGGGCCGGCGGAAAATCGAATATGTTCTGCATCTGGACCGGCGTCACGATGCCGTGCATGATGTCGTAGTAGTTTTTGATGGAGAGCAGTTTGCCCTGGGAGACATCTCCCAGGTCCGGACGGGTGGTCAGAAAGATCGGCGGCGGAAATTCCGGCTGAAAATGCGTGGGCAGATCGAATTCCACGTCGAACCGTTCCAGGTTTCGCTTCTACAGGTTCATGATCTCCTCGATGTGATTTTCGGGAATTACCTGGCCGCCGGTTTCATGCTTGGCATGGGGCAGAGGCAGAAATCCTTCCGGAAATACGTCTTTTTGTTTGATCTCCTCGGGGCTCGTCATGGAGAGTTTTTCCCAGGTCATGCCCTTCGGCAGCTTCACTCGAACGCCTTTTTGAACCGGCATTCGTCCGGCCGACATCATGACCTCCGACGGATTGTCGCTGAGATCGTATCGGCGCTCCAGCAATTCCTGTTGGCGTTTCATGAATTCGGGTTTTTCCTGGACGTCTTTTTCCATGATGGTTTCGAAATCATCGGTCACCACCTGAATATAGGTTTCATGGATCGGGTCGACGGATTCGGGAATCCCCATCTGTTTGTTGGTGGACTGGGCCTGAAGGGGAGCGGTCAGGCCGATGATGCCGCAGAGGATAAGGACAGGTACGATGGCCGATTTGCGATTGATTCCCCGTTTCATGGGGCCTCCTTTCGGAAAGGGTTATTGGTCATAGGAAACTCAAGGTATCACAAACCAGACCCAAAGTCAAGATTAATATTCTGTTTTTATTACATATTTATTGTTTTTCATCAAATTTACATTTAAATTTTCATAATAAAATCAGTAGGTTAGCAAGGGGTCGATTTTTTTGTAAGTATCTGTATTTATTGACTATTCATAGAGTCTCTCGAATCTGATGAACCCGCTCGGAAACAAAAAAAATGGGAAACTTTAGGAAGGTCAATATACATCATCGTGTGTGTTTAAACAAGTAACATCTCAATAAGTCCGGGAAACCCCTTCGAGCTTTCTTGCGACCTGATTTGAGGTGCATCACTCCTTATCAGTATCATGCCAGCCCAACGGCAGACGCTCGAATACCTATGCCTCCAGGCCGAGGAGGACAGAGATGTTTTCATGAATGAACTGTAGGCCGGGCTGATTCCGGAAAGGCCCTCCGGTTAATTCACAGACGAAATCCGAGGGTCGCGATTTGCGATGAAATCAACTCCATCGATTCAATCTCGTAGATCAGAATTCAGCGTTTTTTTATGGGTCTCTTGAAAGGTGATTTTCAATATCCATCCGATCATGGAGGATGCGGATGATTAGGATGTGATCTTTTGTTCGCCGGTAGAATACGAGATGTCTGCCGACGTGATATTTGCGATATCCTTTTCGAATATCGTCGCAAGCAAGCCCAATTTCAGGTTCACTGGCTATGGTCTCAAAACTCTTATCCAGCTTGGTCAGGTATTGATTTCGTTGGTCACGATCCCATTTTTTCTGCGTATAGCGACCGATTGAACGCAGATCCTCAACCGCTTTTCCTGTGAGGCGAAAAGCGGTCATTCATGCATGCTTTCTTCATCCAGTTCCCGGATTAGACCTTTTAGGGAATAATCGGCAGCACCGCTTTTTTCTCCTTCTTCCAAAGATAGCCTCAGCGTGCGCAGCTTGATCTCTCTTTCCTCCAGGAGCCTTAGCCCGGCACGGATTGCCTCGCTGGCCGAGCCATAGCGGCCGTTCTGAATTTGTTCGGAAATGAAGGTCTCAAAGTGTTTGCCAAGAATAATACTCGTGTTTTTTTGCATTTGATTTATACCTTTTCAGCATTTTTTAAATACCATAAAATGCTATTTGCTGGTATGTCAAGTTTACAACATCCCAGGGCTAAAAAAAACTTCCCCTGATCAGCCGCTATTGCTGGAGTTCACGATATTCAATCTTGTAGAACAGCTCCCCCTCTCCGGTGGTTTCCCGGCAGCACTCCGAAAACATGCTCGACGGCATTGCACTTGCTGTGATAAGGCGGATGTTAGGCAAGGAACAGGTCGACAATCAGCCTCTCAATTTCAGATTTGACGGATTCAAGGATATGAACCCAACCCCATCATCTCAGGAAACCTTTCCCATCATCGGCCTGGGCGCCTCCGCCGGGGGCCTGGATGCCCTGAAATCCTTTTTTTCCGAGGTTTCGGAAACCAGCGGTATGGCCTATGTCATTGTCGTTCATCTTCCTTCGGATTCGCCCAGCATGATGCCCGAACTGCTCGGGAAGATCGCCCGGATTCCGGTCTCCACGGCTGAAGACGGGCAGGTCATCGCGCCTGACCACGCCTACGTCATTCCGCCGGACAAGGAGATCGGCGTCTTCAAGGGCAGGATTCAGCTTTTGCCCATGAGAAAGAAAATCCCCCCCCTTCCCATCGATGTGTTTCTGAGGTCCCTTGCCCAGGACCAGGGGCGGCGGGCCGCGGCGGTGATTTTGTCGGGCACCGGTACGGACGGGTCACTCGGCGCCAGGGAAATCAAGGCCAACCACGGCTTGATTCTGGCCCAGACCGAGGAGTCGGCCGGTTATGACGGCATGCCCCGCAGCGTCATCAATACGGGGCTGGTGGACATGGTGCTGCCGCCGGAAGAAATGCCGGAAAAGCTCGTTCGGTATTTCACCAGTCCCGCCACCGCGGCCGACGGAATGGACGCCGCCGACTCCGCGAATGACCCGCAACCATGGCTGGACAAGATATTGGCTGTTTTACGCGCAAGGACCGGCAACGATTTTTCGTCCTACAAGGCGAGCACGACCCGGCGGCGCATCAGCCGCCGAATGGGCCTGAACGGGATCGACGACCACGACAATTATATCCGCTACATGCGGGAAAATCACGCCGAGGCGGACGCCCTGTTCCATGACCTGTTGATCGGGGTGACCCGCTTTTTTCGGGACGCCGACTCCTTTAATACCCTGAAATTCGACGTATTGCCGTCTGTTTTTACACAGATGAACGAAGACGCCGTTTTCAGGGCCTGGGTACCGGGGTGTTCCACGGGCGAGGAAGCCTATTCCCTGGCCATTACGTTGCGCGAATGCCTCGATCACGCCCCCAAACGGATCGGGCTGCAACTGTTCGGCACGGACATCGACGATTTCGCCATCGACAAAGCCCGGGAAGGGCTTTTCCCGGCCAGCATCGCGGCCGATGTCAGCCCGGAACGGCTGAAACGGTTTTTCGCCAAGGATGGGGATTTTTTCCGCATCCGAAAGGAGATTCGCGACATCATTGTCTTTTCAGTCCAGAACCTCATCAAAGACCCGCCGTTTTCCCGATTGAACCTGTTGTGCTGCCGCAACCTCCTGATCTACCTGAACGCCGACGCCCAGAAAAAGCTCCTGCCGTTGTTCCATTACACACTGAAACCCGATGGGATTCTCATGCTCGGGTCGTCCGAGACCATCGGCGGTTTCACGGACCTCTTCGATGTGGTCGATAAAAAATGGAAAATCTACCGGCGGATGGACGTTTCCCACACCCGCCTCAAGGATATCGATTTCCCCAGCGGTTCGCCGGCCGGGGCCCGGGCCGACAAGCCTTCGTTTTCGCCCGCCGAAGTCCGGAAACCCGCCGACCTCGGCCAGGCCACCCGGAAAGCCCTTCTGGATGGGTTCGCGCCCGCGGCCGTGCTCATCGACGAAAGGGGCGACATTCTGCATGTCCAGGGTCGCAGCGGCAAATACCTGGAAACCCCCAGCGGTCCGCCGTCGCGAAACATCCTGGACCTGGCCCGGGAGGGGCTGCGCATCGAGCTGTCCTCGGCCATCCGGTCCGCCAGGGCTTCAAAGAATCCCGTGATTCGAAAGCAGGTGCTGGTCAAAACCAACGGCGGCGCCCAGCCCATCGATTTGCACGTCTGCCCGCAACACGAGCCCAAGGCCCTGGCCGGCCGAATTCTGGTGGTCTTCGAGGATGTCGAGGCCCCCCCGGCGCCCGGGCCCGAAAGCGGCGACAGGGGCGAACCGGCGCCGGGGTCTACGCGAATCGACGAGTTGGAAAAAGAACTCCGCCGCACCCGGGAAAGCCACCAGGCCACGGTGGAAGAGCTGGAATCCGCCAACGAGGAACTCAAATCCACCAATGAGGAATTGCAATCCGCCAACGAAGAACTCCAGTCCACCAACGAGGAGCTGGAATCTTCCAGGGAGGAGCTTCAATCCCTCAACGAAGAGCTCCAGACGGTCAACGCCGAATTCCAGAGCAAGATCGAAGAGTTGTCCGACACCCACGACGACATGCGCAACCTGCTCAACAGCACCGAGATCGCCACCATTTTCGTAGACAACGACCTGCGGGTCCGGCGGTTCACGCCCGAGGCCACCGCCATCGTCAACCTCATTCCGTCCGATACGGGCCGGCCGCTTCGGCATGTGGTGACCAATCTGTCCTACGACGGCGTGATCGAAGATTTAAACGAAGTCCTGCGGAAACTGGCGCCCAGGGAAATCGAGTTGCAAACCACCGAAGGCGTGTGGTACAAGATGCGCATTATGCCGTACCGCACTACAGACAACCGGATCGACGGCGCGGTTCTCACTTTTGCGAATATCGATGACCAGAAAAAAATCCAGGAATTGCTCCATGCCTCCAAACGCGAAGTGGAAGGGGCCTGGGAGTTGACCCGCTCCCTGTTCGATATGAACCGGGACCCTATGGCGGTGCTGGATGGGGACGGCAGAGTGGTGATCGCCAACACGGCCCTGTCCGGGCGGCTGAACATCGCCCAGAAAGAGATCGAAGGGACGGACCTTCTCGGGGCTTCGAGAACATCCGGGGCTTCGAGAACATCCGGGGCTTCGGGAACATCCGGGGCTTCGGGAACATCCGGGGCTTCGGGAACATCCGGGGCTTCCCGGACCTCCGAGGTTTTGGAAACCTCGGAGGTCTTCAACTCCGTCCAAATCTCCGAACTGAAAGCCGCCCTGGAAGAAGGCCGGGACTTCTTCCTTCGGGGCTTTGAAATGGACACGCCGGACGGAAAAGAGCGGTTTACGGTCGCCGGCAGGATCATTCGAAAAGACGAGGACACCCGATACCGAATCCTTTTGCGGTTTACGGTGGAAGGGTCAAAGGAAAGATAGGATGCTGTATGAGAGAGAGAGAGAGAGAGAGAGAGAGAGAGAGAGAGAAATTTCCACAAAAAAATTCGACGCGCTCCGGGACCAGGCCGAATCATTGATCCGGCAACGACCGGATT
>CAZNLT010000229.1:0-7867 GCA_964573705.1 uncultured Desulfobacterales bacterium | reverse complement strand
TTCAAAACCGGGCCTGTTCGGATGATTGGGTTGATCAGCACACCGGGAGATGGAGGCTGACCATTTCGGATAAAAGTTAAATATTTGATAGGTACCCACAGCATGTTAGATTTTGATTAGAGCGCGGCATCCACCTCCCTGTTTTTTTCTGGTTTGTATAAACCGGTAAATAGACCCGAAAGGGCTGTCTTCCGGAATCAGGAAGGGGTCGCGTCGAACACGAAGGTTTTCATTTCCCGCATCAGCAGGGCGACCCGGTTTTCCAGATCGGTCATCAGAGCGGCGGCCGCCTCAAGATTTCCGGCCCGGGCCGCCCGTTCGATTTCAAACGCGGTTTCCCGAAGCGCTTCGCCGCCCAGATTGGCCGCGGCGCCGCGAATGGTATGGGCCTGACGTTCGGCTTGGGAAAGGGCGCCGGCCTTCAGAGACGCCCCCAGGCGGGTCACATCCTCGGGAATCTGTGTCAAAAACGCCGAAATGATCTCACAGGCCAGGTCGGTATTGCCGGAGAGGCGGCGGAGCATCCCGTCCGTGTCGAACACCTTTGCGGAGGAGATGGGCGTTTCGGGACCGGGGCTTCGGGACGGGATCGACGATTTTTCCGCCGGGGTATCGGCGGTTTCGGGCAGCCAATTCTCCAGCACCGCCGCCAGTGCCGCGCGGGTGACCGGTTTGGCGATATAGTCGTTCATCCCCGCCCTCAGACATTTTTCCCGATCCCCGGTCATGGCGTGGGCGGTCATGGCGATGACCGGAATGCCGGTATCGAGAACCTCCGACGCCGGATCGCGGATTCTGCCCACCGTCGTCAGTCCGTCCATTTCGGGCATCTGCACATCCATCAGCACCAGGTTGTAGGGGATGGTTTCCAGGGCTTTCAGGGCCTCGAAGCCGTCGGCCGCCACATCCGCCGTCAATCCCATGTTTTTGAGCATGGCCACCGCCACCTGCTGGTTGGTGATGTTGTCTTCCACCACCAGAATGCGCCCTTTGCGGGTCCGCATGTCGCGCACCGAATGACGGGTCACCAGGGGTTGAGCTTTGTTGCTCCCGTTCAAAACTGCGGCGAGACAGTCGAACAGGTCCGACCGGCGGACGGGTTTGGTCAGGTAGGCGTCGAACCCGATTTTGGCCATGCGGTCGGCATCCCCCCGCTGCCCCTGAGAGGTCATCAGCACCAGCCGGAGTCCTTTGAGCGTGTCGTCGGCGCGCACCGCCCGGCCCAGGGCCGCCCCGTCCATGCCGGGCATCTGCATGTCCACGATGGCGGCCCGAAAGGGATCCCCCGCATCCCGGGCGCCATATAAAACCCGCAGCGCAAGCGGCGCATTCGGCGCCGCTTCGGGCCGGGCCCCCCAGGCGGCAAACTGAGCGGTCAAATACTCCCGGTTGACGGCGTGGTCGTCCACCACCAGGACCCGAATCCCGTGAATATCCACCGGCGGAGACGGGGCCGGCGCCAATTCCGCCGGCATGGCCAACCGCACCGTAAACCGAAAAGTCGATCCCTTTCCGGATTCGCTCTCCACCCGGATATCGCCGCCCATCATTTCAATCAGCCGCTTGGAAATGGCCAGCCCCAGGCCGGTGCCCCCGAACCGTCGGGTGGTGGAGGCATCGGCCTGGGTGAACAGGTCGAACAGCTCCGCCTGCCGTTCCGCCGGGATCCCGATGCCGGTGTCCCGGACCGAAAAGGAGAGTATCGCCTCCTTTCGACTTTCGGAAACCCGCCGGACCCGAACCACCACTTCGCCCGAATCGGTGAACTTGATCGCATTTCCCGCCAGGTTGAGCAGCACCTGCCGAAGCCGGCCCGGGTCCCCCCGAAGTCGGCCCGGGGCCCGGGGATCCACGGCACAGATGAATTCAAGGCCCTTTTCTTCGGCCCGGTTCGCCAGCATGCCGGCGAAATCGTCCATGAGGCTGTGAAGATCGAAGTCGATTACCTCCAGATCCAGCTTGTCGGCTTCGATTTTGGAAAAATCGAGGATATCGTTGATCAAGGCCAGCAAGGACTCGCCGCTGGATCTTACCGTGTCGGCATACCGGCGTTGCTCTTCGGTCAGATCGGTATCGAGAAGCAGACCGGTCATGCCGATGACCCCGTTCATGGGGGTCCGGATTTCATGGCTCATATTGGCCAGAAACCGGCTTTTGGCCTGGTTGGCCGCCTGGGCCTGAACCGCCATGCGGTTGGCGAAGGCGGTCTGCTCCTCCAGACGCCGGTTGAGTGCTTCGGCCTCTTTCTTGGCCCGGCGAAGGCCGTCTTCGGCCTGTTTGCGCTCGGTGATGTCGACGGAGATGTTGCCGGAGCCCAGAAGCGCGCCGATCTTATCGTAGATGGGAAATTTCTTGGTCAACACATGCCGAATCGTTCCGTCCGCCTGCTTCACCGGCTCTTCCCGAATCAGAAAGCGGCCGGGCGGCAGTGTCTGGGCCTGCCGTTCATCCGCCATATAGGTCCGGACCGGTTCGGTTTCAGGAGACACCCCGAAGATCTCGGCGTCGGTTTTGCCGATCATGGTCTCCACCGAGGCATGACCCGCAGCCCTGGCAAAAGCCATATTGGTGGCGACCACCCGCAGGTCCCGATCCTTGACCACGATGATATCGCCGCTGTTGTGCACCACCGACGCCAGGGCGTCGAATCGGCGCCGGGCTTCATGGATTTCGGTGATGTCGATAAAAACAGTGAAGATGGCCGCCTGCCCGTCGAATTCGATACGGCCGGCCGACACCAGCACCTGTTTTTCTTCCCGGGCCCGGTTCCGCACCCGGACCTCCAAATTGTTGACCGACCCGTGCTCAAGGATCGCCTCGACGAAATGGCGGCGCTCCCCGGGGTTGCACCAGAAGTCGGTATACGAGCGACCCACCGCCTGCTCCTTGGCCACCCCGAAGAAGCCGGCCGCGCTCTCGTTGGCAAAAAGGACCCGGCCGTCGGTCAGGGTCGTCACCAGCACCGAAAACAAAGGGGATTCCACCAGAAGCCGGTATTGCCGCTCCCTCTCCCGAAGGTCGTCTTCGGCCTGCTTCCGTCGGGTGATGTCCTGGGTGGTGCCCACGATCCGGATCGGGTCCCCGTTTTCGTCACAGATCCGTCTGCCGTAAGAATGCATCCAGCGGTTGCGGCCGTCCGGATGCACCACCCGGTAGGTGTTGTCGAAATCGGACCCGTCTTCCACCGTCCGCCGAAAAACGGCCATCCCCCGGTCCCGGTCCTCGGGGTGGACACAGCGCTGAACATCCTCGATGGCGCCGCCGAAGGCCTCGGCGGAGATACCGAACAGGGCCGCATGTTCGCCCTCCCAGGAGACCCGTCCGGTGGCGATCTCCCAATCCCAGATCCCCATTCCCGCAGCCTGCAGGGCCAGGTCCAACTGCTGCTGTCGGTCTCTCAGGGCTGTCTCGGTTTTCATTCGCGCCAGATACCCGCCGAGCATTTCGGCGGCGGTTCGAAGCAGCCGAATATCGTCTTCGTGCCAGGTCCGGGCGGACCGGGTATCGTCGAATCCGATGAACCCGAGCCATTTCCCGGAGGCGAACAGGGGCAGCACCAGAATGGAAAGAATCCCCTGGGGCTCCAGCACCGACCGTTCCGACTCCGGAAAATCCCGAATCAGTCCCTGAACGGCATCTCCCCTGGACAGCACCTCCCGCCAGCGGGAAAAGCCGTCCTGATAGGCCAGTTGTTGCAGCTCCGGCGCATCGATCTGGGGGGACACTTCGGGCCCGCACACCTCGCAGGTCTGCCCCATGCACAGCCCCAGGTCGGGGTCGCAGCGATTTTCAAAAATGTAGATCCGGTCCACATCCGGGGCCGCCCTCAGATGAGAGAGTGCCTCGGCAACCAGGGTGCGGGAGGGCCCCTCCCGCAGCAGGCAGGTGGACGCCCGGGCCAGCATTTTTTCATACCCCAGGCGTTTGCGCAGGGTTTCCTTGGCCCCTGCCTCCCCTTCAGGGCCGGTATATTCGAAGTCAGGGGGTGAACTCATGAAATGTCCTCCAAACCCATTCACCTGCCGGAATCCGCTATCTTTGGTCGGTTCCGTCGGTTCCCGTCGGCATCCATGATGAAAACTCCGGTTGAATATCCTCTGATTAGGATAGAAATTGTGAGATAGCAAGAGATATTCTCGGTTGTGCAGCAAAGCCCCAAGGACGCCAAACAACGTCCCCTGGATGCTTTGGATCAGGCAGAAGGGTACAAATCCGGAGCGGCGCGGATATTGGGGATCAGCCGGGTCTATTGGTATAAGCAGTTGAAAAAAATATGATGTTCGGATGGATCGGAAGGTGGGGGGGGGTAATCAATAGGCCGATTGAAAGTTTGCAAGAAAATTTGCGGGCGTCATTACAATTTGGCCCGAACAAAGCGGTTCGGGAAAGTGTCGGCTATTGCCCGTAATGAGCACATCGGCATCCGCCGCCACGGCGGCTTCCAAAAAGGGAATGTCGTTTGGATCGGGAAGTTCGAATGTTTTCGCCAATGCAGGCGCACGGATTCCCGTTAATCGGATCGCAGACAGCGTCGTCTGGACTCGGAATGGGTCCAGCTGAAGTTTCGGCCTTGTCAGAACCTCTTGGTATTCGGATATAATCGGTTCGTTGATGATGATTTCGAGGTTTCCCTGCAGGATGAGGCGCAGGATTTTGGCTGGTTTACTTCGAGGCTTCAGAAATGCGGAGACCAGGACGTTGGTGTCCAGCACAACTCTCATGAGGGTTTTTCTTTTCTGACTGAATCAATTTCCGCCTGAATCTCTTCTTCGCTTAATAGGTGCGTACCTTTTTCAACCGATTCCTTATGAATCAGGTCCAAAGCCCTTAACGCACGAGCCCTTCTGATCGCTTCTATCTCCTGTTCGAAGGTAGTTTCATCAACGCCGGTCAATATGGCGATCGGACGACCGTTGGTCGTAATGACGATTTCCGGATCGCTATCCGTCGTCTGCCAGATCTTTTTTGGGGTTAAGCCCATCTCTTCCGCGGGTACAAATTTCATAAGCGCCTCCATTGGCTATTTGATACTAAATGATAACGCCAGAAAGAATGGGAGTCAACGAGGAGTTCAGGCATGTACCCACTGATTAGGATAGAAATTGTGAGATGGCAAGAGATATTCTCGGTTGTGAAGTGGACCGAAACCGTTTATCCTATGAAGGTACATCCCGAAAACCCCGACCCTTCCGGAGGAATCCGCCATGCCCGACTCGACCCGAAGCGCCTACTGGAAAACGGTGATCGACACCATGGCCGACGGCCTCATGATCGTCGACCGGAAAGGAGTGATCCTCTCGGTCAATGCCGCCATGGAAACCCTGACCGGGTATCCGGCCGAGGAGCTGATCGGCCGAAGCTGCCATGTACTCGACTGCGACACCTGCTCGGACGCGCGAACCGGTGAAGACGGCCACTTCTGCTCCCTGTTTCGGGATGGAACGATTCGGCGGTGCCGATGCACCCTGAAGCAAAAGGACGGCGCCCCGCTGCACGTGATGAAAAATGCGTCGATCCTGCGGAATGCGGCAGGAGAGATTCTCGGGGGGGTGGAAAATTTTTCCGATCTGCGGGAGACCGTGGCCCGGGAGATCCTCATCACCAATCTTCGCCAGGAGCTGAACGGCCGGGACGGGTTCCACGGACTCATTGGCGAGGCGCAGGCCATGCAGGGGGTGTACGGCCTCATCGCCAGCGCGGCCCGGTCCGAGGCCCCCGTGATCATCTACGGGGAAAGCGGCACCGGCAAGGAGCTGGCAGCCCAGGCCGTCCATGATCTGAGCCCCCGCGCGAAGGGCCCCCTGGTCAAGGTCAACTGCGCGGCCCTCAACGAATCCCTGCTGGAGACCGAACTCTTCGGCCACGTCAAGGGGGCGTTCACCGGCGCCGACCGGAACCGGGTCGGCCGGTTTGAAGCCGCCCACAGGGGCGACATCTTCCTGGACGAGATCGGCGAGATTCCCCCCGCCACCCAGGTGAAGCTGCTCCGGGTGCTCCAGGAGAAAGAGATCGAGCGGGTGGGGACCAACCGGCCCATCCGGATCGACGTACGCATCATCTCGGCCACCAACCAGGACTTAAAGAAAATGGCCGAAACCGGCGGGTTCCGGGAGGACCTGTTCTATCGGATCGGCGTCATTCCCATCCACCTTCCCCCCCTGCGCGGCCGCCGGGAGGACATCCCCCGCCTGGTCAACGCCTTCATGCACCGCATCCGCCTCAAGACCGAAAAGCCCATCACCGGCATGAGCGACGCCGCCATGGCCAAGTTGTATGGTTATCCCTGGCCGGGCAACGTCCGGGAGCTGATCAACGCCATCGAATACGCCTTCGTGCTCTGCCCCGGCGGAATCATCGAGCCGTCCCATCTGCCGCCCGACATCGGCCCGGCGGACGACAAAAATGCGCCGGCGGTACCGGTTCGGCGGGACAGCAGACGTTTCGACGGCCCGGATAACGCCAAACAGCGCCTTCTGGACGCTTTGGATCAGGCGGGGGGCAACAAATCCGAAGCGGCGCGGATACTGGGAATCAGCCGGGTGTATTTGTACAAGCAGTTGAAGAAATATGAGGTGCGGGTGGATCGGAAGGTGAGGGGGTAGTCATGAAAAGAAAGTCCGGGGAGACATCACTCCCCCAAAGGATGGAGGATTCTCAACGAATAGACGGTCTCCAGTAATCAAAACCGCTTCAGGAACGGCGGACAATAGCGCCCGGAGATGATCGTCGCCAGGATCAGGAGCTGAAACGGACTCTTTGGGTTCATGCCATGTGCCATTGGCTGAAATGGTCGATAGGACTTTGTCGATCTGTTCTGATGTGAGCCCGTGAAGCCTTAACAGTTTCGGATGCAACAACACTCGGCGGTACTCGTTCATGAGGGGATGAAGAACGGGAGTCAACGTGAAGTTAAGGCTTGATGTTGGATTTGGGGCCCCCTTTCCGAATCCGCACCCGAAAACAATCCCCCTCCCGGCAGTTTTTTAGAATCCGATTCGGCGATCTTTCGATGATCCGGATCAGGTCCGCCACGGCGGCCGGTTCGGAAATCAGCACTTCGATTTCATCCCCGGCCGCAAGGCCGTAGAGGGTCTTCTGGCACACCAGGAGGCAGAAGGGATACATCATTCCCGTCAGGCGCAGTTCGGGTCTCTTTTCCATGGCGTCGGCATTCTACTCGAAAAACACCGTTTCGCACCGGATGCCGGCCCCGTCGAAGGTGTCGTAGATCCCTTTCAGGCGCTGGTTGGCGATATCGACCGCTACCGGTTTTTCCGCTTCCTCGGATTCCGTGGGGAAACAGGACAGGCACCGGTGGGTTTCCCCGGCCTTGTCGCCGGCGGTAAAATGGAACCGGCCGTACAGGAAGGTCTGGGCGTTCTGGTAATGGCTGAAATGCTCCACAGCGGGCAGGTATTCCAGGACCACCTCCGCCGATGTCGGGGTTCCGCTTTTAGCCGCTTCAATGTAGTCAAATAGCGTCTTGACCGAACCGGGCGCACCCTCATCCTGGTCATCCTTTTCTAATCCTGAATATCCTGATTCAAACTTCGTCAGCATCTCCCCCAGCTCAAACAGCTTCGTATCATCAACCGCGATGCCCGCGGCTTCGAGGGTCGCGTAATCCCGCTGGAGATACCGGTTGGCGATCATCACCGCCTGGGAGACGTGGGGGCACAGGTTGTTGGGGCAGCCCCGGGCGTAGCATTTCCGGAACGAATACGGCCGTCCGTCCACCGTGACCGCGTACCGGCACAGGAAGATATGGGCCCGGTAGGGGTTGTCCCGCTGGGTGAAATCCACCGGCGTCGACTCGAAGGCGGGATCGACGACGACATCCGCGCCGCCCCGCTTGAGGGCGACGAGG
>CAZNLT010000228.1:6080-7928 GCA_964573705.1 uncultured Desulfobacterales bacterium | reverse complement strand
CAGGCCTATCTGGAAAACCGGCGCATTATGGCCCTGATCCGCAACATCGAAAAGACGGCTGTGGGGCTCAAGGAGAATTCCCCGACCGACCGGGATTTCGCCGAACTGGATGACCTGAAACCGACCTTCGATTTTACCATGGGCAGCCCGCTTTTTTCACCACCCAAAAACCCGGTGATACAGGTGACGGAGCTGAAAACCGGTGAAGCGGAGGTGGATCTGGAAGCCCTGTACCGGCAGCGCCATATCGATTTGAAGGTTTTACAGCGGAACATCCGCAAAGCATTGGAAACTGTCTCTCAAATTTCCCTGGCGGATCTGGTGGAGGCATTTCCCATTCAAAAAGGATTGGCCGAACTTCTGGCCTATCTGCACCTGGCCAGCAAGGATGAAAAAACGGTGATTCATGAGGGCCGCACCGAAATGATCCCCTTGGTGACGGAAAACGGGGTCCGCAAGCAGGTGAAAATGGATCAGGTGATATTTGTTCGGTAGGTCTCGATTCAGGTTTTCATCCGTTCAATCTTCCAGTCGGACACATTTCGGGTGTCCGTACTGAAGTTGATCCCCATCAGAAAGACGGGCCTTCCGTTCCCCAGGTACGGTTCGGCATACCCCTTTTCCCGAATCTGCCGGATAGCAGCCTCGGCGCTTTGATCACATTTGAATTCCATGACAAAGATCGCCGTTTACGCCTTCCGTAAAAGCGAACACCAGATGCTTCAAAAATGAATTTCGGACCTCCAGGTTCGGATAGTCGAGGCGGAACAGACTTCCCTGAAATCCTTTGATGGTGACATACCCGGTCTGAAACAGGATCGCTTCCGGTTTCAGGTGGTTCAGATCATACGTGCTGAAAACCTGTTCATCTACCGTCATTTTTTCGATTTCCGGCACCGGATAATTTCGT
The DNA here is from genome assembly GCA_964573705.1 of uncultured Desulfobacterales bacterium. Classification (GTDB taxonomy): domain Bacteria; phylum Desulfobacterota; class Desulfobacteria; order Desulfobacterales; family Desulfococcaceae; genus JAABSQ01. The sequence continues at coordinate 7,018 of CAZNLT010000228.1, read as the reverse complement.
TCCCGCAGCAGATTGACCAGGAAGGTCGGGGTGGCGGTTTCAAACCAGTAATCCTTGAACTCCAGGTGGTGGAGCGCCTTTAAGACCGAGTAGGGATTGTAGACGGTGGCCTCTTTTTTGGAAAAGCGGTACCCGTCATATTGTCTTTTAAGCTGCTGTCGAATTTCTTCCCGGGAGACGCCGATTTCCTCTGAAAACCGTTTCACATGGTCGGCCAGGTCCCGCTCCAATTCCGCGTCGGTATACCCGAGCATTTCCGAATACACCCGGTTCATCGTAAGGTCATCCAGATTATTCAATTCCGAAAAGATAGACACCCGGCTGAATTTGGAGATCCCGGTGAGGAACACGAACCGGAGCATGGGAGAAATGGAAACGCCTTTGAGTACACCGAAAAACCGCTTCAAAATGTCCCGGTTGGCTTTGGCGATGTTCAGGACTTTTTCGCCTTTGCCGAGATGATCGATCAGCGGTTTGTCATATTCATCCACCAGTATGACTACCCGATTGCCGGTTTGTCGGTTCAATCCGGTAATCAGTTCCTGAAACTGGGTTTCAATAAACGGCGTCTTGAGGGCGATCTTCCATTCTTCGGCGGTTCTTTCCAGATCCAGCGAGATGCCCTTCTCCAGGCTTTCCGGTGTAGAGTGGGGAATTTGATTGAAATCGATAGTAATGACCGGGTGGGGCTTCCAGGGCCATTCCGTCTGTCTGTCGATCCATAGGCCCTGAAAAAGTTCCCTTCTCCCCTGGAAGAGGCATTTGAGAGTGGAAACGAGCAGAGATTTCCCGAACCGTCGCGGACGGGCCAGAAAATAGAACATCCCCTCGTCGACCATGCGGAAGACGTGGGCGGTTTTATCCACGTACAAATATCCGTTTTCCCGGATAGTCTCAAAAGCCTGAATGCCGAGGGGGAGTTTTGGAAGCTTTGGCAT
>CAZNLT010000228.1:0-5980 GCA_964573705.1 uncultured Desulfobacterales bacterium | reverse complement strand
AAAATCACAGTTCAGACGATCGGGATCCAAACGGTTTTGCATTCCCCCGTAAGGAAGTCTTGTATCCGCCGTCGGTTTTGGATAGGATACCCCCATGAACGACACGCAAACGCAGGAAAGAAGCATCTCCAAAGTGGTGATTCAGCTCATGAAAGGGGTGCTCTACCAGGAGCGGCAGGCGGAGCTTTGGGGGGATTTGCTGATCCTTCAGGGTCCGGTGCGGGATTACCTGGCGGTGATCGGGCTGGCGCTGATTATCGATGAAACCGAAGGGTATGCTTTTTTGCGCCAGGCTTCCGACGAGGGGGATGCGGCGGAGGAGACCGTCGATATGCCTCGGCTGATCTCCCGGCGGTCCCTGAGCTATCCGCTGAGCCTGCTCTGTGTGCTGCTGCGGAAAAAACTGGCGGAGCTGGATGCCGAAGGCGGGGAAACCCGCCTCATCCTGAGCCGGAATCAGATCGTGGACATGATGCGGGTCTTTATGCCCGAAGGCAAGAACGAGGCCCGAACCGTGGATCAGATCCACACTCAGATTCGAAAGGCCATGGAACTGGGATTTGTTCGAAAGATGTCCGGAGACGACACCCGCTTCGAGGTACGGCGGATCATCAAGGCCCTGGTGGATGCCGACTGGCTCAAGGACCTGGACCAACGACTCACCGAATACAAGGCTTATGCAGACGAAAATTCTTGACCTTCACCCGGAGGAGACCCGGGCCGGATTCCGGCTGGAGCGGCTGGAGATGTACAACTGGGGCACCTTTCACCGGGATGTCTGGCAGATCGCGCCCGGCGGCTTCAACAGCCTGCTCACCGGCGACATCGGTTCGGGCAAGTCGACCCTGGTGGACGCCATCACCACCCTGCTGGTGCCCCATCACCACATCGTCTACAACAAGGCGGCCGGGGCCGAAGGCAAGGAGCGGTCCCTTCACTCTTACATTCGGGGCGAGTACAAAAGCGTCAAATTCGATCTGGAGCAGAGCGGCAAGGCGGTATCGCTTCGGGATGAGAACACCTACACCGTGCTGCTCGGGTATTTCGTCAACCAGGGATTTCAGCAGGGGGTGACCCTGGCCCAGGTCTTCTGGCTCAAGGACCAGAACAAGAACCCGGAGCGGTTTTTCGTGATCTCCGAAGCCGACCTGACCATCGCCGAGGACTTCGCCGATTTCGGGGCCAATATTCTGGACCTCAAAAAGCGGCTGAAAAATCGCAAAGAGGTCACCGTTCCGGAGAACTTCAAGCGCTACAGCGACCGGTTCCGGCGGCTGTTCGGCATCCAGAATCCCCAGGCCCTGGATCTGTTTTACCAGACCGTGTCCATGAAGTCGGTGGGCAACCTCACCGATTTCGTCCGGCGCCACATGCTGGATGAAACCGATGTGGAAAGCCGGATCAACGACATCCGCAAGAACTTCGACAACCTCAACCAGGCCCATGCCGCGGTGCTGCGGGCCAAAGACCAGATCGGCCGGTTGTCGCCCCTGGTGGCCGACAGCCGCCGCCATGACGAGATCCGCACCGAGGTGGATGCGCTTCGGGCCTGCCGGGAAAACCTGCACGGGTATTTCGCATCCATTCATGCGGATCTGCTGGTCAAACGCATTGAACAGTGGAACCTGGAGTACCGGAAATGCGAGCACCGCCTGGCGGCCCTTCGGGAACACCTGGCGGACCTGCGGAACCGGGAAGGCGACCTCAAAACCAGCATCGACGACAACGGAGGCCGGCGCCTGGAAGACCTTCAGCGGGAGATCGGCGGGCTGGAGGCGGAACGCGACCGAAAGCGGGAAAAAGAAAGCGCCTATCTGGCCCTGGCCAAACAGCTTCAGTTGGCCCGACCCGAAAAGGCGGAGACCTTTTTCGAGAACCGCAAAAAAGCCGAGGTCCTGATCCGAAAAATAGAGACCCGGCTGCTGGATCTTCAGAACCGGCAGGTGGACCTTCAGATCGAGATCAACGACACCCGCACCGAATACGACCGGATTCAGGCGGAGATCGACTCCCTGCGAAAGCGCAAAAGCAATATTCCGCTCAAAAACCTGCGGATTCGAAAAGAGATGGCCGACATCCTCGCCATCCCCGAAGCCGACATGCCTTTCGCCGGGGAGCTGATTCGGGTGGATGAGCGGGAAGGGGAGTGGGAGGGAGCCATCGAGCGGCTCCTTCACAATTTCGGATTGAGCCTTCTGGTGGACGAATCCCTCTATGCCAAGGTCTGCCGGTATGTGGATCGCACCCATCTCAAGGGCCGGCTGGTCTATTTTCGAACATCCGAAAAAGCGGAATCCGGATTCGAGGCCGACCCGAACCCGGACGCCCTGGTTCGCAAGATCCAGGTCAAGCCGGACAGCCCCTTCTACGACTGGCTCTCGGCCGAGCTTCACAAGCGGTTCGATTATGCCTGCTGCCGGGAGATGGCCGACTTTCACCGCCGGCCCCGGGCGATCACCCCCAACGGCCAGATCAAGACCGGGGGCCGCCGCCATGAAAAAGACGATCGCCACGACATTCGGGACCGCAGCCGGTACATTCTGGGGTGGCAGAATAAGGAGAAGATTCAGGCCCTCAAATCGATTGCCGAGGGGCTGGCATCCAAGGGTCAGAAGTTGGCCGATGATCTGAATGCGCTGCTCAAGAAGCAGGAGACCCTCAGGCGGCACCGGGATACCTGCCGGGACCTGCTGGCGGTCGCCGATTACGCCGACATCTGCTGGCAGCCGACCGCGGCCCGAATTCAGGGCCTGACAGCGGAAAAGAAAAAGATCGAGGAAGGATCGGACCTGCTGCGGACCCTTCAGGAGGAGCTGACCAAGGTTCGAAGCGACATCCGCACCGCAGAAGCCGACAAGGAAGCGGCGCTGGAAAAACGCGGTGAGATTCACCATTCACTGGAGCAGGGAAAACAGCTTTTAAAGATAGCCGAGGCGACCGTTGGCGCCATCGATGATGCGGTCAAGAAGAGTCTCTTCCCGAAACTTGACGAATTTCGTGAGGAGGTGCTGGCGGGTCGCCGTCTGGACCTGCGGACCGTGGATACCTGCCAGACCGAGGTCCGCAAGTTTATCCAGAAAAAGATCGACAATGAAGACAAAAAGCTCAAAGACCTGACGGTGAAACTCATTCAGCAGATGCAGGATTACAAACACCGGTATCCGGCGGAAACCAACGAGGTGGATGCCGCCCTCGAGGCCGCCCCCGAGTTTGCGTCCATGCTGGAGACCCTGGAAAAAGAAGACCTGCCCCGGCACGAGGCCCGGTTTAAAAAGCTTCTCAACGAGGGCGCCATCAACTCCATCGCCCTGTTTCAGAGCCAGCTGGCCAAGGAGCGGGAGGAGATCGAAAAGAAGATCGCCCTCATCAACGGCTCCCTCAACGACATCGAGTACAGCCCCGGCACCCGCATCGAGCTCTTGACCGATCCCACCCCGGACAGCGAGGTGCGCGATTTCCAGGCCGACCTCAAGCAGTGCCTCTCCCATACCCTGGACGGCAACGACTTGTACAACGAGCAGAAGTTTTTTCAGGTCAAGAAACTCCTGGACCGGTTCAACGGCCGGGAAGGGCTGGCCGAGCTGGACCGCCGGTGGACCCGCAAGGTGACCGACGTCCGCAACTGGTTCGTCTTTTCGGCGGTGGAGCGGTGGCGGGAAGACGGCTCGGAAAAGGAGTATTACTCGGATTCATCGGGGAAATCCGGGGGGCAGAAAGAGAAGCTGGCCTACACCATTCTGGCCTCGGCCCTGGCCTATCAGTTCGGGCTGGAGTGGCGGTCCAAGCGGTCCCGGTCCTTCCGGTTCGTGGTCATCGACGAGGCCTTCGGCCGGGGCTCCGACGATTCCACCCGGTACGGCCTGGAGCTGTTCAAAAAGCTCAACCTTCAGCTTCTGATCGTGACCCCGCTTCAGAAGATCAACATCATCGAAGACTACATCCGCGCCGTCCACTTCGTCCACAACGAGGGCGGCAAGCACTCCATCCTCAAAAACCTGACGGTGGACGAATACCGCCGGGAAAAGGAGATCTACCAGCAGGGCGCCCAGTCGTGATCTCGGCCGAGGAGATTCGAAAAAAGGCCCTTCGGTTCTGGACCGGTCAGCGGTTTTTAAAAGCGGATCTCGCCGGGGAGGACTTCTTTCCGCTGGTGATTCCATTTCGAAGCCCCACCGCCCGGGAGCTGCTGGCGGACTATGCCGCGGTTCGAAAGTGGGCTCGCGTGTTGCGGGAGAAAAGCAAGGACGGCGTCGGATACGGATACCGGGTGGAGATCCAAGCGGTCAATCACCGCAAACTGGGGAACCAGGAGCTGCCGGTCAAGATCCTGTTCGAGACCCGGGAGGATTTTCTTCGGTATATCGGCAAGCAGGGGGAGTATCGGCGGTTTCGTGAAGATTACGACCGAATCGTCGCGGCCCAGCCGGCGCTGAAGGCGTGGATTGCGGATCGTCCCCTTACGGTCCTGAAATACCACGGGGCCTGGCCGGAACTGCTGGCGGTCTGCCGGTTTTTTCAGAACCATCCGGCGCCGAATCGCTATCTGCGGGAGCTGGATATCCCGGGTGTGGACACCAAGTTCATCGAGCAGCACAAGCCGGTCCTGCGGGAGATGCTGGAAACGGTCCTGCCGCCGGAAAGCTTGCGGCTGGTCTCGGATGCCGCGCCCCGTCACGCCTTCGAACAGCGCTTCGGCCTCAAGCACGACCTGCCCCTGATCCGCTTCCGACTCCTCGATCCCGCCCTGGCCGAGCCCTTCGGCGGCCTCACCGACATCAGCACGCCGATTTCTCAGTTCCGCACCCTCGACGTCCCCTGCCGGCGGGTCTTCATCACCGAAAACAAGACCAACGGCCTCAGCTTTCCCGATCTGGCCGACAGCATCGTCATCTTCGGCCTGGGATACGGGGCTCATACCTTGGGAGAGGTGGACTGGCTCCGCGATCGCGAGATCATCTACTGGGGCGACATCGATACCCACGGTTTTGCCATGCTTTCTATGATTCGGGGGTATTTCCCCCGGACTCGGTCGCTGTTTATGGATGAAGCCACCCTGCTGGCGTTCAAGCATCTGTGGGTTACCGAGCCTGTTCAGACCCGATGCACCGCTGATCTGAGGCATCTGACCGCTCCGGAGCAGGCGCTGTATGACACGCTTCGGGGGGATGTATTGGGGGAGAGGGTGCGGTTGGAGCAGGAGCGGATTGGGTTCGGGGCTGTTCGGGAGGCGTTGGAAGAGGTTTCGTTCGGAGCCGATTTGGGTTGAATAATGGGAAGATATTGTGATGAACCGAACCGCATTTTCCGCCGCATCAGTACCATTCGCAAAAACGACATTCCCGAACGGATCATACTCATATCTCGCGGTTACCGCCCCGTCTGTTGGATCGACCAGCTCTCTTTTTCGGCCCATAGAAGCGCATCAGTGAGAATGCGCCGTTATACGGTTTTGGATTCACATGCAGACCGCCGGTTACAGAGAAAATTCAAGGAGCAGAAGCGGAACCGCCGAAAGCCAGTCAGTGGACTTCTTTTTATCTTTAACTGCCGGACTAAAAGGGACTGCAGTTCTTTCGAGCCTCTGTGCCGAACCTACCGCGATACCGCCACAGCAATAATCTCTTTGACTTCTTTATGAAATATCTTGATAATAGGAGCCGGTAAGTCGGAATCCTGGAATTTACCGAAGCAGGGTGAATCACTTCATGAGCAGAATCAGCAAAATATTCGAAAAGTGGATAGGTTCCGTGCATGACGCGGCTTTCAAGGCCGCATTCCAGAAGCGGGAACTGGCAAAGAGATTTTTCCAGATTGCTTTTCCGGAAAAAATCGTCCGGCAGATCGACTTCCGGTATCTGAAGCTGGCAAACCGGAGCTATGTGGATGAAAAGCTGAAAGACAAACATTCGGATATCGTCTATCAGACGAAGATCAGGGGCAAAACGGCATTCCTGTACATTCTGTTCGAGCATCAGAGCAA
>CAZNLT010000227.1:0-7967 GCA_964573705.1 uncultured Desulfobacterales bacterium | reverse complement strand
GCACGTACGGTTCTTAGGGGGCTTGGGGATGGTGACATCCCCCGGCTACCCGACCTTGCCGTCAAAACCTTCATCGTAAAATATGATGGCTTGACAAACGTATCTATTTTGATACATCTTATGCTCCATGAGCGAGCCAATCTTATCCGTTAAGTTTTTTCGCACTGAGACCGGCAATGAACCTGTTCGTGAGTTTCTACTTGAATTGTCACAAACAGATCGCAAAATCATCGGTACCGATATTAAAGAAGTCCAATTCGGTTGGCCTCTGGGTATGCCCCTTGTGCGGAAAATGGAAAAAGATCTGTGGGAGGTTCGTAGCCATCTTGAAGGACGCTTAACGAGAGTGCTGTTTACAATAATAGACGGCCATATGATTTTATTGCATGCTTTCATTAAGAAAGCTCAGAAAACACCCAGATCTGATCTTGATACAGCAAGAGCTCGTCAAGCAAAACTTTAGGGGTTTTTATGGTGAATCCACATATCGGCAGTGACTTCGATGACTTCCTTAAAGATGAGGGAATTCATGAGGAAGTAACGGCATCGGCAATTAAACGGGTTATCGCTTGGCAGTTGTTCAATTTAATGGAATCCAAGCATATTACTAAAACAGAAATGGCTGCTCGTATGGGTACTAGTCGAGCAGTAATCAATCGGCTTCTTGATGCAAATGATACCAGTGTCACATTAGCTACTCTGGCACGTGCGAGTATAGCCATTGGTGCACCATTAAAAATCGAATTTACAATTGATAAAAGAGTATAACCCATAAAGATTGAACTGACCTGCTCATGAACGAAATCGCAATTCCCCCCGGCTGTATCGAGCAGGTCAGATTCAATCTATTCCTATTGGGCTCTATCGTTGGGATTTAGATTGTCTGATTGATGTAAATGCTTCCAGGTCACCGACCGAAGCCGCCGCCTGATCCAGTGCGGCAGCGGTCGCAGCCGGTTGTACGACTCGGCGATGCGGAAATAATTCCACCACCAGGCCATGAACCGGTTCAGTTCACCGATGATTTGCCGGGTGCTGCGCCCGCGGCGCCGGCCCGTTATTTCACGAACCCGTTCTTTAAACCGCTTTATCGTCTTCCAGTGAAGACGGATTTTCGGGTTCTTGTGTGAATTGGTTACGCAGAATGCGAGGTATTTTTGCTCCCACGATCGGCCGACGGCGCTTTTGTCCCGGTTTATTTTCAGGAGCAGTTTCTTCTCGATAAATCGGCTGATACTTTCCATTACTCGATCTCCCGCCCGCTTGCTTCCGACAAAAATGAAGGAGAGGATCAGAAAACTGCGGATCAGTTTGAAGACCCGCTTGTCCTGTACACGGGTGGCCAGACGGGCCATGAGCCGGTCATGGTTGACCCGGTCGAAGAATTTGGACAAATCGATGTCCACTACAAACCGCAGCCCCGATTTCACGTAATCCCGATATTGTCGGATCGCATCGTGCTGTGCTCGTCCCGAGCGAAACCCGAAGCTGTGCTCTGAAAAGACAGGATCCCAGATCCCGTTGAGCATCTGGGCGACGGCCTGCTGAATCACCCGGTCCAGTACGGTCGGTATCCCGAGCAACCGGACACCGCCCGGTTTGGGAATCACTTTACGGCGCACCGGCATGGGGGCGCAGGTGCCGTCGAGCGGCTGTCCCCCATTCCGGAATTTCAGGTCGCTGGTCGTTCGAGGCGTATGGAATATCCAGGGGTCATCCTCGGCTGCTTTCAGCGCACGATCGTCTGAAATACGCGATGCAGCCACTGCCACGAATAGAGGACTTCATCCTGTGTTGCGGACTCGACCCGACCGCATTCGCCTCAAATCCGCCTGCCCTCCGCCTCCCGGGCCGGGGCATCCCTGTACGTCGGCCCGCGATTATGCCTCCGGCTTCCTTCAGGCGTACGATGCGGCACCCCCCCTTGCCTTCGGCTACCTTTCGCCTCCGGTCGACTGGCGAAGCTAAACCCCAGAAACGGCCGCCACCAGGGATGGATGGAAATATACGGTGCAGGGAGTAGACAACGAGATGGCCTGAAATTTGACAAATTGCAATCGATAATGATATTGTAAAACAAAAAAACCATCGATTGAGGTGCTCACATGCAAACCGTAACAGTGTCTCCAAAATTTCAGATTGTTATACCTAAAAGTATTCGAAAATCTATGGGGTTGCTCCCTGGGCAGAAATTAAAGGTCATCGAAAATGAGGGGCGCATCGAATTGATACCCGATCGCGACATTTCTGAACTTAAAGGATATCTGAAAGGAATCAATACCGATTTTGAACGAGAGCTTGATAGATTATGAACATCGTTGATACGCCCGGATGGCTTGAATACTTTTCAGGGGGTCCAAATGCAGAGCATTTTTCAGCCCCGCTCAAAAATCCTTCCTCGTTACTTGTGCCGGTAATTACGATATATGAGGTATTCAAGGTAATCTTGCGCGAAACCAATGAAAATGAAGCACTTCAAGCCGTCGCTGCGATGCAGAAGGGCTTGATAAAAGACGTAACAACCCATATCGCCATGAAAGCGGCTAGGATTAGCTTGCAGCACACTCTTCCAATGGCCGATAGCCTCATCCTCGGGATGACACATGTTTACAAATGCACTTTGTGGACTCAAGATTCTGATTTCGAGAATCTGCCGAAAGTGAATTATTTCGCAAAAAAAAAGCGCCGGCCAACCAGGCCAGTAAGCGAGGCGCTCCCTGTCATTGAGCGCTATCAAAAACGGGATTTAGCCGGAAAATCACTCCGGGAGCTATTGAAATTCACGGTGGACAGCACAATTTATCGCGCTTTCCGCCATGAAACGCCGTCCAAACGATACGCACGGTGGCGTTGGCATGACAATTCGGAACTTCTGCTCCGTAAACTGAATGCTACAGGGGATCAGGAGGCGTTTGATCCTTCGTCAAAAATCTGGCCATGTACCAACAGCTTCATTCACTGATATCAGACATAGCGGAGCAAGCGGGCGTATCGCGAATCACCTATGAGTTTTGGGCCTGGGACACCGCGCATTAATCCAGCACCGCTTCATAAACCCGTGCGAAATTCCCCCCCAGAATTTTCAGGATGTCTTCATCCGAATATCCACGACGGATGAGTGCGCCGGTAAAAGACCCCAGCTCGCCGTGCCCCTGGATCACATCTCGATGGACCAACGGATTCGGCACACCCAGATGATTCTTTAAAGAATCGCACAAATCGAACCCGATCCCCACATGGTCGATCCCGGCGATCTTCACAATATGATCCACATGGTCGACCAGATGATCCACAACAGCCCCGCGCCGATCCTGATGCGTGAACACATCCAGGGCATTCATACCGATCACCCCGCCCTTTTTCGCCAAGGCCGCGATCTGTTCATCGGTCAGATTGCGCGGGACCGGCACCAACGCGCGGCAGTTGGAATGAGAGGCGATCACCGGTTTTCGGGTCACCGCCATGACATCTTCGAATCCCTCATCATTCAGATGGCTCACGTCAACGACCATGCCCAGATTCTCGGCCGTTTCGATCAGATTCATGCCGAAATCGGTCAGACCGCCTTTGCGATTCGCCCGGCTTGAATGGAAAAGCGACCCGTCCCCGGCGTAATTTCGCCGACTCCAGACCAGCCCCAATCCCCGCACCCCCAGCTCATAAAAAATCCGAAGCAGATTGAGATCGTTCTGGAGCGGGTCCGCCCCTTCCAGCGACAAAAACAGGGCGATTTCACCATCAACCCGGGCAGCCAGGGCCTCGGCCATGGACCGGCACAGGCGGAACCGGCCTGGGGTTTCATCCATCTCCCGATGCAGATAAGCGATCTGATCCAGAGCCTTGCGTAGACCCATCTCCGGCAGAAACCAGTCATGCACGAAAATGGCCGAGACGATCAGGTCTACCCCGCCGGCCAGAAATCCCGGCAGATAATCGGCTTCGACCACCTTCTTCGCACCCCGATCCCGGCGGTTGGCGACCTCATGGGTCAGATCGAAATGGGCGTCTATAATAAAAGCTTTGCGGTGCAGGTCGGCGACCTGTTCTGCAATTTCGGGGTTCATTCTATCCGTATCCTCGATTAATCCAACGTTTTGATGAATGTAATGTCCGCTCAGGCCGCTCACGACTCAAGCAATTCAAACTCCTCGAAAGCTTCGATCGCCTCCCGGTCGTACCCCATACTCGCCACCATCAACTGCTTCGTATAGGGATGTTCGGGTGTCTTCCGCCGCAGCGTTTCCACCTCCAGGTTTTCAACGATGACGCCCCGATTCATTACGGACAGCCGGTCACACAGATGGGCCACCACCGCCAGATCATGACTGACCAGAATATAGGTGAGCCCCCGCTTCTCCCGCAACCGCGACAAGAGATTGAGCACCTCGGCCTGAACCGAGACGTCCAGCGCCGAGGTGGGCTCATCCAGCAGCAGAATCCGCGGTTCCAGAATCAAGGCCCGGGCCACCGCCACCCGCTGCCGCTGCCCTCCGGAGAGCTGATGGGGGTACCGGAAACGGAACTCCGCCCCCAGGCCGACCTCCTCCAGCGCCTGAATGATTCTAACTTCCGCTTTCCCCAATCGATGGATCGCCACCGGCTCCGCAAGGATTCGATCCACCGTATGCCGAGGATGGAGTGATCCGTAGGGGTCCTGAAACACCATCTGGACCTTTTTGTGGAATGTCTTGCTGCGCCTCGGCTCCTGGGCTTCCCCATCCATAACGATCTCCCCTTTCCAATGGTGGAGAAGGCCGCACAAGGCCTGAAGAACGGTCGATTTTCCGGACCCCGATTCTCCCACCAGACCGAACACCTCCCCCTCCCCCACCGTAAAGGAAATTCCCCGCACCGCCCGAACGGCTTTTGCTCCGCGGCCGAAGGTGACGGACAGGTTTCGCACCTCAATCATGAAGCGGCTCCAGCCAGGCCGAATCCCTTTGCAAGGTCGGCAGGAACCCGCCTTCCCCATCGATCCGGGGCAGGCAGTTGAGCAGCCCCCGGGTATACGGATGTTGGGCTTTATCCAATTGACCGGCATCACAGGTTTCCACCACCCGGCCGGCATACATGATGAGGATCCGGTCGCAGAAGGAGGCCACCAGATTGAGGTCATGGGAGATGAAGATCAGCCCCATCCCCCGTTCGGTGACCAGATCGTCCAGAATGGCCAGAAGCTGAAGCTGAACCGTCACATCCAGGGCCGAGGTCGGCTCGTCTGCGATCAGCAGATCCGGATCGGGGATCAGCATCATGGCCACCATGATCCGCTGCCCCATGCCGCCGGAGACCTCGTGAGGATAGGCCCGGAAGACCCGCTCCGGGTCGCGGATACGGACCGCCCGAAGCATCTCCATGGCCCGATCCCGCGCCTCGACCTTGGATACGGTCCTGTGAATGCGGTAGGCCTCGGCGATCTGCTTTCCGATGATCATCACCGGATTCAATGAAAACTTCGGATCCTGCATTACCATCGAAATTCGACCGCCCCGGATCTTTCGCCATGCCTTGTCGCTGGTTGTCATCAGGTCGATGCCGTCGAAGACCAGCTGCCGAGCCTCGACCTTTCCGGGCGGCCGCACCAGCCCCAGCAGAGACCGGCCGGTGACCGTCTTACCGGACCCGGATTCCCCCACGATCCCCAGCTTTTCCCGGCCCATGGCAAAACTCACTCCGCGCACCGCATGGACCGGCCCTTTCCGGGTGGCAAAGGTAACGTTCAGATCCTCTACATCCAGTAAATGCGCCATGCCGCTACCGCTCCGCCCGCGGATCGAGCACATCCCGAAGCCCATCACCCAGAAGATTGAACCCGAGGCTCACGATGAAGATCGCCACCCCCGGCATGGCCGCCACCCACCACTGGTCGAGCATGTACTTCCGGCCGCTGGAAATCATGGCCCCCCACTCCGGCAGCGGCGGCTGGGCCCCCAGCCCCAGAAACCCGAGCCCGGCCGCGGTCAGGATGATCCCGGCCATATCCAGGGTAACCCGCACGATCAGCGAAGACATGCACAGGGGAATCACATGGCCGCAGATGATCCGCACCGGCCCCGCCCCTTGAAGCCGCACCGCCTGAATGAAATCCGACTTTCGAATGGTCAGGGTTTCGGCCCGGGCGATTCTCGCATACGGCGGCCAGGCGGTAATCGCAATGGCGATAACGGCATTTTCGATCCCCGGCCCCAGCGCCGACACAAAGGCCAGGGCCAAGATCAGCTTGGGGAAAGCCAGAAAGATGTCCGTGATCCGCATCAGCACCGTATCGAGAAATCCCCCGGCAAAGCCTGCGATGGTCCCGATCATCAGCCCGGCCGGAGCAGCGATGATCGCCACCAGCACCACCACGTAGAGGGTCAATCGGGATCCATACAGAATGCGGCTTAGAATATCCCGCCCCAGTTCATCCGTACCCAAAAGATGCCCTTCAGTGAAAGGCGAAACCAGCCGTGCATCCAGATCCGCCACATTGGGTGGAAAAGGCGCCAGAAGAGGCGCCAGAGCCGCCACCAGAATCAATCCCAGAATGATGATCAGACCGATCAGGGCCAGCCGATTCTCCATGAGGGCGGTCCAGCCGAGATAGACCCGTCCGGCCCGGGCCTGAAACCGGGATTCGGGGGTGGCGGAGAGAAGCCAGGTGCGGAGTGTGGTTTTTGTCGTCATGTACACCAGGTGTCGGAAATGTCGCTGATTAGGTTCAATGCTGATCATCAATGCCCGATCAGGCCTTTTATGTCAACGGTATCCTGAAGTCGAAATGACCGGCCGGATTCATTCCGGTTGGACTTGTACACGTTCCTGGCGTATGATGGGGAATACAGCGGAAAGGGGGAACACCATGAGACATTTTCATTCGTACGGTCCGGTCGATTGCAAGTACCATTTTTGCGTGCTGCGAACCGAATTGATCGACCGGTGTGTCGAACGGATCACCGGAAACGGGGAAGAAACCGGCCATTATTTCACCATCTGGGGGCCGCGCCAGACCGGAAAGACCTGGCTGATGCGACAGGTCAAAAGCAGAATCGAAAGAAGGTGCGTTGACCGCTTTCAGGTCTCGACCATGTCCATGCAGGGATTGATCTTCGAGGAAAATGAAGAAGAAGATGCATTCTTATCGAAAGTATCACTCCTTTTTCAGGAAACTTTCCGCGCAGACATTGATCCACCCGAAACTTGGGAGAATTTCAAATTTTTTTTCCATAAAAAAAACGGCATATTCGACCGACCTCTTATCCTATTTATCGACGAATTCGACAGTCTGCCGCCTCGGGTGATCGACCGCCTGGTCACCCTTTTCAGGGACATGTATTTGAAAAAGGAAATATACCAACTTCACGGGTTGGCCCTGATCGGTGTCCGGGCGGTTCTGGGAGTGGAAAGCCTTCGCGGATCCCCTTTCAATATTCAACGATCGCTGCATGTGCCCAATCTTTTCCAGGCGGAAGTCACAGACCTGTTCCGACAGTATGTCGAGGAGAGCGGCCAAATGGTCGAGCCGGAAGTCGTTTCATCCGTCTACCGTTCCACCCGCGGGCAGCCGGGTCTGGTCAGCTGGTTCGGGGAACTCCTGACCGAAACCTACAATCCGGGAGAGGAACAACCCATCACCTTCTCTCTCTGGGATTATGTCTATGGTCGGGCCCGCCGAACGGAATGGAACAACACCCTACTCAACCTGATCGCCAAGGCCAAAGGCCGGCACACCAACAAGGTCATCGAGCTGTTCTCCCGGTCCGATATCCCCTTCAGCCTTCGAAACGACTGGTGCAGCTATCTCTATCTCAACGGCATCATCGATGCCGAGGATGTGATCGAAGAAAACGGGCAGACCCTTCAAGTCTGCCGGTTTTCATCCCCTTTTGTCCAGCACAACCTCTATGACGCCTTCACCGACGATCTCGTCGGTGATCGGCTGCCGATCCTCGCCCTTGATCCGCTGGACGAATTGAACGATGTCTTCG
>CAZNLT010000226.1:0-8040 GCA_964573705.1 uncultured Desulfobacterales bacterium | reverse complement strand
GATCCGGTTGAGCAGATTCCGCAGGTCCGGATCGGCCCTGGTTTTCTCTTCCACCTTCTTGAGGTTGAGATAACAGGCGCTGCAAGGCACCAGAAGATCCTTGCTCCCGTCCATGGTTTCGGCTATGGCCAGATTGACTGCCGGCAGACTCAGGGACAGGAGTGGACTTATCGCCTCTGCCGCCGAAGCCCCGCAACAGCTCCAATCCTTCAGTTCGACCAATTCCGCACCCAGGGATTCTATGACCGCACGGACCGACATATCGTATTCCTTGGCCGTGCCCTCCAGCGAACAGCCCGGATAATAGAGATACTTCATTTTCCGGCCTCCATTTCTTCCACTTTTTTAAAGATCGGCTCCAACGGCCCGCCCCCTTTTCCGAAGCCGGGAATGCCCGCTGAAATCTTGCCCTTTTTCATCAGCCGCAGGCCCAGACTGCTGAACCGGAGGGGCAGCACGGGGTTTTTCATTCGCATAAAATAGATACTCATAAACTCCATCTCATCCACCCGCCCGTGCCGACGAACGCTCTCCATAAAACTTTTGTAGAAGCGGGTGCTGCCCCTGTGCTTTGGGATGTCTTGGCGGGCCGCGATCTGCTTGAGATCGCCGATGGCCTCGGTCAGGGGAAGTCCCCGGGGACAGCGAAGGGTGCAGGTGTAACAGGCGGAGCACAGGATAAAGGTTTTGCTTCCGAACACCGCCTCCTCCTGGCCCATGAGCACCAGCCGCCACATGTACCGGGGGGTCAGGTCCATGGCGAAGGCATTGGGACAGGAGGCCGAGCAGGTGCCGCACTGAATGCAGGGTCGGACCTTCTCCCGCACCGCATCCAGCAGCAATGAATGGGGCCTGATATCCGCTTCCGTTTTTACGGCTTGAGTTGTTTCCATGATTTGATTCCTCATCGAATGAACGGTTTTCAGCCGGCCAGGGCCGCGTCAATGATATCGAGCATCTGCTCCATAGGATAGGACTCCAGATAGGATGCGCTGTTGGGGCAGACGGCGGCACAGGCCCCGCATCCCTGGCACATCAGGGGGTTTACATCCAAATGTTCAGTCTCCGGATTGATCCGGCGGGCCCCGTAAGGACAGGTCTCGATGCAGCTTTCACACAACGCGCAGAGACTGTGATGGACGGCCGCCACCACCTTGCCTGAGGGCAGATATTCCCGGGAAAGAATACGCAATCCCCGCTGGGCCGCCGCCTCGGCGGAAGCGATGGATTCGGGAATCGATCGCGGCCCGAGGCTCAACCCGCAGGCAAACACCCCTTCTTTCAGGGAATCCACCGGCCGCCATTTACTATCGGCCTCCTGAAAAAAACCGTCTCCGTCGGTATCCGCGCCGAAGGCCTCGGCCAGGCGCCTTGGGAGGGTGGATACCACCCCGGTGGCCAATACCAGCAGATCCGCGTCCGCCTCCACCTCCCTGCCGATGATCGGCTCAAAGGCCTTGACACGGACCCTGCCCCCTTCTCCGCCTTTCGGATCTACATGGGGTTTTTGCTTAATATCATAGGGTATGAACTTGATACCGGCCTTTCTGGCCCGGGTGAAATCGCTTTCGGTGAAACCATAGCTCATGAGATCCCGATACAGGATATAGATCTGAATATCGGGGTTTTTGTCCTTCAGGAAGAGGGCGTTTTTCAGGGCGGTATTGCAGCAGACCCGGGAGCAGTAGTTTCGAGGCTCCTCCCTGGAATCCACACACTGGATCATCACCACGGTATTCAAATCCGCCGGGTCCGGTTGGTTTTCGGCCAGCATTTTCTCCAACTCGCTTTGGGTGACAATCTTTTCGTTTTGCCCGTAACCGTAAGAATCGGTTCCGGCTTCGGTGCCGCCGGTGGCCAGCACCGTGATCCCGTTTTGCAGTGTGTGGGTGTCGCTCTGTTTGTCCTCTAATGTGGTAATGAAGTGGCCCACCTCGCCGAAAGCCGATATCACTTCCGAGCCAAGCCGAAGGTCGATCCTGGGGTGCTTTTCCACCCGGGTTTTCAGATCTTCGAGCAAGGGTTCGGTTTCCAGACCGTCAAGGGTCCGTTTCAGCCAGGATAGATTGCCCCCGAGCGATTCCGATTTTTCGACCAGACAGACCTCGAACCCATGATCGGCGATGGCCAGGGCCGCACTCATGCCCGCCACTCCAGCCCCCACCACCAGAGCATTTTGCATGATCCGCACCGGCGCAGAACCCAGCGGGTTGACCCGCTTAAGCCTGGCAACCCCCATCTCCAGCTCACTCCGGACGGCCGCTGAAATCTCGCGGATCCGGGATGGGTCTTTCTCATCATCGGTTCCGCCGAAGCTGACGGTTCGAATATCCGCCACATCCATCAACCGCGGATCCAGCCCGGCCTTTTCCCCTAATTCCCGCAGCTTTTTGACATAGGCATAGGGGAGACAGGCCCCGATCAGCACCCGGTTGGCCCGTTTTTTCATGACCGCCGCCTCCAGCCGCTCCCAACCCTGTTCGGTGCAGATTCCGTCGATCAGGATAAGCTCGGTCACTTCCGGGTCGGCCACGATCCCACTTTTTCCTTGAAGCGGCTCCAGAAAGGGATTCAGCCTGCCGCCGCAGGTACAGGCGATCACCTGGACATGAGGAATCTCCCTGGAGACATTCCGGTATTCGGGGGGCCGGGTTTCCTCCACCGCCAGACTTCCCCCGGCTCCATGAATGACTCTCGACGCCCCGAGGGCCGCCGCACCGGCCTGGGTGACCGATTCATTGATATCCTTTAACCCGGTGAAAGAGCCGCCGGCCATCACCCCTTTGTTTTGAGTCATGGTCAGAGAAAACGGTTCGGTGGCGCAAAACCCCCAGGGATTGCGCGCCAGGCCCAGCAACTCCGCCAACTGGACTGTGGAGGCCGCCGGCCTCTGTCCCACCGCCAGCACCACCATATCCACAGACTCCTCGGCAAGCTCGCCGGTGAGACTCACATTTCTCAGTCTCAGCTTGCCGGTGGTTTCATCCGGCACCACCGAATGGATTCGGGCCTTTTCAAACCGAACCCCGCGCTCCTGTTCCGCCTGGTCCCGGTACCGCTGGTACGGTTTGCCGTAGGTGCGCATGTCCATATAGTAGATGGCGGTCTCCAGATCCTGCCCGACCGCTTCGGCCCGCTCTTTTGCCACCAGGGCTTCCTTGATGGAATACATGCAGCAAACGTTCGAACAAAAATCAGCGTCTATCTGAATATCACGTGATCCCACACACTGAATCCAGGCGATCCGGTTTGCCGGTTCACCATTGGAGGGCCGAAGCAGTTTGCCGCCGGTCGGGCCGGTTCCGCTTAAGATACGTTCGAACTCGATGCTGGTCACCACGTCCGGGTTGGTCTTGTACCCGAAGGTGTCCTTGCCCTCTCCCGGATCGTAATATTCATTGCCCCCGCAGAGCACGATGGCCCCCACATTTTTCCGTACCGTCAGGGGTGCGATGATGTCCTCGTAGACACCGACCACCCGGGTGATCAGGTCATCCGGATCAAAAGGCTTGATCAGATAATCCAGGGCCCCTTCTTTCATCGCCTCCACGGCGGTTTCCACGGTGGCATACGCGGTGATCATCACCACCTGCATATCCGGCTGAATCTCTTTCACCTTTTTGAGCACCTCCAACCCGTCCATGCCCGGCATCTTTATGTCCAGCAGGACCAGATGAAACCCGGTATGCTTGACCGCCTCGATCGCTTCCTGTCCGGAACCGGCCATTTCCACCGAAAACCCGGCCTCTTCGGCCAGCCATTCCTTTACCGAATCCCGAACGATCAGCTCGTCATCCACCACCAGGATCTTGAATTCCCTGCGCCGGTCTTCGGAAATGCGAACGGCCCCGGTGGGACATACGTCTACGCAGGCTCCGCAACGGGTGCAGGCGGCCATGTCGATGGCGTACCGGTTGGGGATGCTGTGGGGAATCGGCAGATAGATCGCCTTTCGCCGGCTCATGCCGGCGTTGAATTCATCCGGAACCTCCACCGGACAGACATCCGCGCAGAATCCGCACCCGGCGCACCGGTTCGGGTCCACCCAGCTGTTTTTCTGCTTCAGATGAACCTCGAAATTTCCGGGTTCACCCTCTGCGTTCACCAGTTCGGTGTTGAGCAGAATTTCAATATTTCGGTGAAACAGCCCCTTTCGCAGACAAAACTGGGAGGAGCTGTCCCGATCCACAAGGGGCAGCATTTTACACATGCCGCAACGATCGGTGGGAAACTGATAATCGAGCTGGGATAGTATACCTCCCATATGGGGACGCCGGTCGATCAATGTCACCCCATATCCGAATTCGGCCAGATCCACGGCGGCTCGAATCCCGCTGATCCCCGCGCCCACGACCAGAGCGGCGCCGATTTTTCTTTTCATATATGCCTCCCCGAGTTATTTGATTCCCACCACTTCCTGGTATTCGTTCTCCTTGAATACCGAGAGCGGAGGGGATTCTTCCACACTTCGCCCGGCCTGGTATCGGAATTCCGCCTGCGTCTGATGGGCCACTGTGCGAAACAGCTCCAGAAGCGGGACGTCATTGGGGCAGGCATTGGCGCACTGGCCGCAGCCCACGCAGGCCAGACTCATGTGGGCCATACGGGTCATGTGGTAAAAGACGGTGTCGGTGGGCATCTTGATCACCCCTTTTCGGCCGGCCCATTTCAGATACTGGGCGGGCTCATGGTTGAACACCTCGGTGACAAAGACGCATTCCTTGCAGTAGCAGACCGGACAGGCCACCCGGCAGTTGTAGCAGTTGATGCAATCGGCCAGATAGGTGGTCAGCTTGTCCAGGGTTTCGGTCCGGTTCCGGGTCTCTTGAAAGAGTTCATCCCGAAAGGCGATTTTCTGACCCGTCCATTCCTCCACCGCAGCCTGTCTGCCCGCCGGCTCGATGTAATCGGTGAGGTTCAGCTTGTCCAGCAGTGCCTCTCCCGCCTCGGTCCGGGCCTGAATCATCAACTCCTTTTCGGGGTCCGGCCCGATCATCCCGATCAGGATGTCGGCGCCTTCCGGCACCGGATGCTCACAGGACCGGCAGGCGGTCATCAGGGGGATATCCTCGATCGGCGGCTGGGTTCCGGCCAGCCCGTTCCGGATGAATCGGTTGTCGGTCGACTCCGGTTCCTGTTCCGCCGCATATCTGAAATAATCCCGGTTGCTGAAGGCGCCCGGACAATCGGCACTGATCACCACCAGGTTTTCCCAGTGAGCCTGTTTGAGCTTGACCAGTTCGACCAGGGCTCGGATTTCGCAGGGCCGAAGCATCGCCGCCACCTTTTGACCGGAAGGTTTTCGGGTAAGCCTGGCCACCAGTTTGGCTGCATTCAGGGGAAAGGAGGGAGACAGGGGGGCCGCCTCCGCCAGCTTTTCCGGATCGGAGAACAAGGCGGGCATGACTGTATTTTTCATGGGAAGCCGCAACGGCGCCAGAACCGCGCGGATCTCCTCTGTCTCCAGAACGGTTTTCAGGAATCGGGTGATCGCCCCCTGCATATCCTTGTCTTTGACATCGATTTTTTTGGTCTTGGACATGGCTTTTCCTTTCTCAGATAACCATCTGCAGCTTTGCCTGGTTGGGGCCGAGCAGTTTGATTTGTTTGACCAGTTCCTTGATGGTGTCGGCAAACTGAATCCCGTCACTGGCGCCGATCCAGGTCAGACGGAGCCGCTCCGGCTCAAACCCGAACTGGGGCAAAAGGGTTTTGAGAAGTTTGGCCCTCCGCCTGGCTTTGTAGTTTCCGTTGATATAATGGCAATCGCCGGGATGGCAGCCGCTGACCAGGACCCCGTCCGCTCCCTCAAGAAACGCCTTAATCACGTATTGGGGATCCACCATTCCGGTACACATGACCCGTATCATCCGCACATTTTTGGGATAGATCAGCCGGGACGTCCCGGCAAGATCCGCGGCGGTATAGGTACACCAGTTGCAGGCAAATGCCACGATCATCGGTTCGAATTCATCCATGTTGCCTCCTCAGTATTCCTTGGTTTATTTAAAATCAGCAAAAACCCGATTGCTTTGTAAAGGCTTAGACACCCAGGGCGGAAACCGCATCCATGATCCCTTCGAATTCGGCAAACACCTGCCGGGGATTGAAGTGTCTGACCTGGGCCGCGCCGCTGGGGCAGAACCCGGAGCAGCTGCCGCACCCCTTGCAGATAGCCTCGTTGACCACGGAAACCCCACGGCGTTCGTCAAACTCGATGGCGGAATACGGACACAGCCCGATACAGGTCTGGCATCCGGCGCAGATGTCCGGGTCTATCCAGGAAATGGTGGAGGGCACCTCCACCTGCCCCCGTGTGGCCAGGGACAGGGCCTTGGCCGCCGCCCCCGAAGCCTGGGATACCGCATCCGGAATATCCTTGGGCGATTGGCAGACACCGGCCAGAAACACCCCGTCCGTGGCGGTATTCAAGGGGCCCAGCTTGGGGTGCTCCTCCAGGAAGAAGCCGTCGGAGCCGAGATTGACCCCGAAAATCCGTCCCACCTCCGGGGCGTCCTTTCGGGCTTCCATAGCCATGCACAGGACCACCATATCCACAGGCACTCGAACCGGTTTGCCCAGAAGGGTGTCTTCGGCGATGCAGATCAGTTTTCCTTTTTCCTCGGGTCGCCGAGGAACATCACTGATTTCCGCCACCTTTCCCCGAACAAATATGGTTCCCTCTTCCTGACACCGCCGGTAAAACTCTTCATAGCCCTCGCCGAAGCACCGCATATCGATATAGAAATCATAGACCTCCGCATCATGGCCGACTTTTTCCTTGACCAGATGGGAATACTTCAGAGCGTACATGCAGCAAACCCTGGAGCAGTATTCATGGTGGTTCACATCCCGACTGCCGATGCAGTGGAGCAGGGCCACGCTTTTTGGCGGCTTGTCGAATCCGCCGTTGCCGTTGCGCATCAGGATTCGTCCGCCGGTGGGACCGGTGGCGTTGCTCAGCCGTTCGAATTCCAGGCTGGTGAATACGTTGGGATGAACCCCGTAGCCGTACTGCTTCAGCGGCGTCGGATCCATCAGATCATACCCGGTGGCCAGCACGATACTGCCCACCTTGATCTCGATCTCCTCCGGCTGCATCGTGTGATCGATCGCCTTGGCCTCGCAGGCTTTGACGCATTCCATGCACTCGCAGCATACCCCGCAATTCAGACAGCGTTCCGCCTCCGCCAGGGCGGCTTCCGGGGAAAAGCTTTTGGATTCTTCATCAAAACAGGCCGCTCGCATTTGCGGATCGAGGTGACTCAATTCGGGCCGCAGGCCCGGAATACAGTCTTCAGGGATTTCCGACCATTCGCATTCGTAATCATCCGGCTTAATGAACCGGGGCGGGGTATCGTCAAGGTCCAGACCCTGCAGATACCGCCGGATACCCTCCGAGGCCCGGTGGCCGGCGGCCACCGCCTCCACCACCGTGGCCGGGCCGGTAACCACGTCTCCACCGGCGAAGACATGGGGACGGTTGGTCTGCATGGTCGCCGGGGAGACCTCTATCCGGTCCCGCGTCGCGCATTCCAGGGAACACTCGGCGGTTTCCCAGCAGGTGTCAATCTTCTGACCGATGGCGGTGATCACGGTGTCGCAGTCGATCACGAAGTCGGAGCCGTCCACCGGAACCGGACGCCGTCGTCCGCTGGCATCCGGTTCTCCCAGTTCATTGCGGCAGCACCGGATTCCCGCCACACAGCCGTTTTCAGCCAGAATCTCCAGCGGCGTCGTCAAAAAGTGGAACGCCACCCCCTCTTCCCTGGCCCCCTCAATCTCATCCTCAAAGGCCGGCATCTCCGATTCGGTGCGGCGATAGACCACCGTCACCCGGTCGGCCGCCAATCGACGGGCCACCCGCACCGCATCGATGGCCACATTGCCGCCGCCGATGACCACCACGTTTTTGCCCGGACAGGTCTTGTCTCCCAGATTTACGTCCCGCAAAAAGGCAACCGCATCGATGACCCCCCGGCAATCCGTCTCGCCCGGGATTCCCAGTTTCATGCAGTCATGGGCGCCCACCCCGAGAAA
>CAZNLT010000225.1:0-8049 GCA_964573705.1 uncultured Desulfobacterales bacterium | reverse complement strand
GCCCATGGCCCAAACGTCTTCGTAGCGCTCCCCTTTGTCGAAGGCGATGCCGGTTTTTCTCACTTCATCCAATACCTCGGAATATTTTTTCTTTGATGAGATGGTGTATGGGGTGAAGCGGGTGAATTTCTTCTTCAGGCACCGGCCGACAAACTCGGGTTCGCTGAAGGCCAGGATCGCTTTGGCGCCGGCGGTGACATGAAGCGGGGTGTGCTCGCCCAGGGTGAAGGAAAAACGGATATGCTGCTGACCTTCCACCTGATGGGCCAGAACGACCTGGGTTCCGGAGAGGACCTCCAGGGCGACGCTTTCGCCGACCATTGCGCTGAGCGCATTCAAATGAGGCTGGGCCAGACCGACGATGTTGGTGTTGAGCGATTTGACTGCGGCGTTTCCGATTTCCGCTGCGGAACGGCCCAGGATATATTTTTTCGTGTCCGGGTTCTGCTCCAGAAAATCATTATCTTTCAGCAGATGAAGCAGCCGGCTGACGGTGGATTTGTGAATGCCCAGCTTCTTGCTCAATTCAAGGGTCCCCATCTCATGGTTATGGGGGGTGAAGGACATCAGTATTTTGAGTGCTTTTTCCGTGGATGAGAGCCCGTCTGATTTTGCTTTCATGAATTTTTCTTCTTCTTCTTTAACCTGCCTGTCTGATCCTCAGGATTTCAAAATAAGAAATCGAATTTCATATAATAGGATTTGATATTGAAGTTCCCTGCTTCTGTCAAGCCCTAATTCTCTGCCGTATTAAGGATCTGATCAGGAGCCGGCATTCTCCTAAACATCGTGAATTTTTCTTGACAAAAATATACGTGTGTGCAAAATTGCATGTAATTACCCCTGTGCGATTTAATATGCTGAAATTGAAATCTGTTCATTGAATCGATCGCCGGCCCTTCTCACCGGTCGGCGCCGACGGATTGCGAGTCCCGATTTGATTCCGAATATCCCATTCCCCATTGATATCCATTCTGTATTCCAGATCACCGGTGTGACCGTGGTTCGGGGCTTTTCAGTACCGAATCCGCTTCCGTTTGCACCAGGATTACATCGTGTTCAACTGTAATCTAATTTTTCCACATCAAAGGAGGGCAACAATGAAAAAGCATTTTTTTGTATTGCTTGGGATTGCGGCACTGGTGTTTTCATTCACTGGGAACAGCACCGCAAAGACATTCACTTTGCGATTCGCCCACCAGAATCCGGAGTCCGGCCTGAGTTCCGTCAATTGTGTCGATCCCTGGCTTCGGCAGGTGGAAGAGGCCACCGGGGGGCAGGTGAAGATTCAGGCCTTTTATGGGCAGACCCTGGCCAAAGGGAAGGACATGTGGAATGCGGTCAAGACCGGGATCACCGACATCGGGTGGTGTTTTCACGGGTACTGGCCCGGAATGACCCCGCTGTCGGATGTGGTCAGCCTGCCTGCGCTGCCGTTCCGGACCGCTGAAAAGGGCAGCGAAGTGATGTGGAAGCTCTATGAACAGTTTCCGGAGATTCAAAAGGAATATGAAGATGTCAAGGTGCTGCTGTTTTATACCAGCGAACCCTATACCCTCATCACCCGGGAAAAACCGGTCAGGACCATCGAACATTTGAAAGGCATGAAGATTCGAATGACCGGCGGGCCTCCTACCGACATGGTGCGGGAACTGGGCGGCACGCCGATGCTGATTCCCATGCCCGACTGCTACATCTCTCTTCAGAAAGGGGTCATCGACGGCATGGGCGCCCCCTGGGAAGCCATTCACGTGTGGCGGTTTTATGAGGTGGTCAACCACTACACCGATGTGCCTTTTCCGGCGGTCTATTTTTCCATTGTGATGAACAAGAACACCTGGAACCGGCTGCCCAAGGATGTTCAGGAAGGAATCATGAGCGTCAGCGGTGAAAAAGGGTCCAGATTCTGGGGCCGAAATTTCTTTGATAAGATGAGGGACCTGGGTAAGGAGAAGATTCAGGCCGAAGGGGATGCCGGGAATATATATGAGCTGAGCCTGGAGGAGCGGCAAAAATGGATTGAGGTCGGCGGTAAACCGGTGTGGGCCGAATGGGTGAAGAACATGGAGGGCAAGGGTCATTCCAATGCCCAAAAAATCCTCGATACGACCATCGACCTGAGCAAGTAAGAACCGCCTCAAACATTGGCGAGGGGAAGGGCAGACCCGTGTCTGCTCTTTTCCGGGGCGCCCCCGAAGGGATGGCTCCGCTACTCTTTTAGAAAAGTAGTTTCTGCATCGGTAATCAAGAAAAGGAAAGCCCGGGATGTTCGGAAAAATCGTCCGATGGATTAATCAGGCTCTGCTGGCGGTCGGTGCCGCGACCCTGGCGGTGATGATGTTTCTGACCGCCGCGGACGTGGCCGGCCGCTATCTGCTCAATCGACCCATTTCCGGAGCCCTGGAAGGGGTCGAATTTTTGATGGCCGTTCTGATCCCTTTCAGCATCGCCTACTGCGCCTACCAGCGGGCCCATGTATCGGTAGAACTGATCATGGGGCGGTTTTCTATGCGGGTTCAGCGGGTGGTCGACAGCCTCATGACTCTCCTGACGATTCTGTTCCTGGGGGCCCTTTGCTGGCAGAACCTGCTTTACATCAATGAAATCCGCGTTTCTCAGATGACTTCGGCGGTGCTGCTGATCCCTGCATGGCCGTTCGTGATTCCGACGGCAGTGGGTGCCGGGGTATTTGTCCTGAATACGGCCCTTCACCTGTTCGGAATTAAAAATGAAAGGACCGCTTCATGAGCCCAACGGCGGTCGGCCTGATCGGTATTTTCATTCTGCTGATCCTAATTCTGTTCCGCATGCAGATCGGGATCAGTATGGGCCTGGTCGGGTTTCTCGGGTTCGCCTATATCGCCGGCTGGGGGCCGGCCCTCGGATTGCTCAGAACGGTTCCGTACACCACATTCGCCGAACACGGCATGAGCGTCATTCCGCTGTTTATCCTGATGGGCTCTTTCGCCTTTGCCGCCGGAATGAGCGAAGACCTCTACCGGACGGTCCACACACTTCTCGGTCACCTGCGGGGCGGACTGGCCATGGCCACCGTGGCCGCCTGCGCCTGCTTTGCGGCCATCAGCGGGTCCAGTCTGGCCACCGCCGCCACCCTGGGCAAGGTGGCCATGCCGGAGATGAAAAAATACAACTACGACACGGCGCTGGCCACCGGGTCGATCGCAGCGGGCGGCAGCATCGGGATTCTGATTCCGCCCAGCGTCATCCTGATCATCTACGGCATTCTGACCGAGCAGTCCATCGGTAAGCTCTTTCTGGCCGGGTTCATTCCGGGCGTGCTGGAAGCCCTTTTCTATATCATTACAATCATGATCCTGACCCGGCGGAATCCGGATCTGGGTCCTCCGGGACCCCGGACCTCCACCCGGCAAAAGGTTCTCTCACTGCTCAAGACCTGGGAGGTGGTGGTCCTCTTTCTGGTAGTCATCGGCGGCATCTATGCCGGCATCTTCACTCCCACCGAAGCGGCCGGGGTAGGGGCGTTCGCCACCTTCCTTTTCGCCATCCTTCGCCGCAAGATGACATGGGCCAATTTTAAATACAGCCTGGCCAATACGACTCAAACCACCGGAATGCTCTTTTTGATCGTGCTGGGGGCCATGCTGTTGGGCTATTTTTTTTCGGTGACCCGACTGCCCTTCGAATTGGCTTCCTGGGTGGCGGAACTGCCGGTCAACCGATATGTTATTCTGGTCCTGATTCTGATGGTGGTTCTGGTGCTCGGATGCCTGATGGATTCTCTGGCCATCGTGCTGCTGACCATTCCGGTCTTCTATCCATTGATCCTGGAGATGGGCTTTGATCCCATCTGGTTCGGCATCCTGGTGGTGCGGGTGACCGAGATGGGGCTGATCACGCCTCCAGTGGGGTTGAACGTCTTCATTATTCAGGGGATCACCGACACCCCCATGCAGACCATTTTCAGGGGAGTCATGCCGTTTCTAATCGCGGATTTTTTTGAAATCGTACTTCTGATCGCGCTTCCGCAGATTACCCTGTTTCTGCCGAGTTTGATGGACCTATGAGACTATGTGAAATGCACAGGATGGCCATGATCGCCGTTTCGGCCTGTCCATCATTCAGGTTTGGCCGAAACGATGATCAAAGGCCACAGGATTCCCCTTGACATACGCGAATGCATCCTTTAAATGGTGAATAATGGTTGCAATAAGCAAGACACGATTCAAATATATGCAACTCATTTAAACGGGTTGCTCCATAAAACGCTTCGCCGGCATGCGGTGAAGCGCCCATACGTCCATCACAACCGCCGGGAGGTTAATCGATGACTGAACAAGTGTTTACCAACTGCACCAATGCCGGGCCTGTCAGCGTCTATGTCAAAGACGGCAAGGTGACGCGCATCCGGCCCTTGGTCGCCGAGGGGAAAGATTTCAAACCCTGGACGATCGAGGCGGGTGGAAAATCCTATTCTCCCCCCAGGAAATTCAACGTGGCCCCGTATGTTCATGCGGAACGGCGCCGGCTCTATTCCGATGAGCGGATCAAATATCCCATGAAACGGGTCGATTTCGATCCGAAGGGCGAGCGCAACCCTCAGAACCGGGGGAAGTCGGCCTATGAGCGGATCTCCTGGGACGAGGCCCTCGACATCGTCTCGGGCGAACTCAAGCGGGTCAAGGACACCTACGGCGGTTCGGCTGTCAGCGGCATGACCTCCTCCCACCACAACTGGGGCATCGTCGGGTATAAAATGGGGCCCTTCGCCCGGTTCATGAACATGTTCGAGTTCACCCCGGTGCTCGACAACCCCGACAGCTGGGAGGGATGGCACTGGGGCTCCACCCATACCTACGGCTTCTACTGGCGGCTCGGCATGCCCGAACAGTACGATCTTCTGGAGGATTCCCTCAAGAATGCCGAAATGATCGTGCTCTGGTCCAATGACCCGGACACCACTCGGGGCACCTATACCGGCCAGGATTCGGCCCTGTGGCGGCAATGGCTGAAGGAAAAAGGGGTGAAGATGGTCTTCATCGATCCTTTCCACAACTACACCGCCGGGGTCATGGAGGGCAAGTGGATCGCCCCGCGCATCGGCACCGACACCGCCCTGGCCATGGCCATCGCCCATGTCTGGATCACAGAAGATACCTACGACAAGGAGTACGTGAAGAATCGCACCATCGGGTTTGAGGAGTTTAAAAAATACGTTCTCGGAGAAACCGACGGCCAGCCCAAGACCCCCGAATGGGCCGAACAGGAATCGACGGTCAAGGCCCGGGTGATCCGTGCCCTGGCCCGGGAATGGGCAGACAAACGGACCGTTCTTTCCGGCGGTTCCAGAGGCGGCGAGGGCGGCGCCTGCCGCCAGGCATACGCCACCGAGTGGGCCCGAATGATGGTGCTGCTGCAGGGCATGCAGGGCCTGGGCAAACCGGGCCGCACCATCTGGGGCACCACCATGGGCGCGCCCTCGGATACATCCAACTGGTTCCCGGCCTATGCCGATCTTCAGGGCCGGATCGCCACCACCACGGTGGCCGATCATCTGCCGATCAATCCCACCAAACAGCGGCTGTGGCGGCTGACGCTGCCGGACGCCGTTCTCAATCCACCGGTGAGCTGGTACGGCGAGGGGTTCTGCGGCCAGTCCCTGGAACAGCAGTTCAAGCATTTCGAGTATCCCATGGAGGGGTATTCCGAAATCAAGATGTTCTACCGGTACGGCGGCTCTTTCATGGGCACGATGGCCGATACCACCAAATGGGTGCGGATGTACCAGAGCCCCAAACTCGAGTTCGTGGTCAATCAGGACGTCTGGTATAACAGCGAAACCCGCATGGCCGACGTGATTCTGCCGGCCTGCACCAACTTCGAGCGGGATGACGTGGGGGAGTGGGGCGCCTGCGGGGGCTATACCGTCCATGCCAGCAGCGGGTGCAACTTCCGGATCATCATCCGCCAGCAGAAATGCATTGAACCGCTGTGGGAATCCAAGTCGGACTACGAAATCTTCACCCTTCTGGCGGACCGGCTCGGAATGAAGGAGACTTTCACCGACGGAAAGACCGAAAAAGATTGGTGCAGGACCTTTTTCGAAATGTCGGACCTGTCCAAACACATCGACTGGGAAACCTTCGACAGGAAGAGGTACCACATCATCAATCTGCCGGAGGATTACAAGTCCACCCCGTCCCTGCGGTGGTTCGCCGAGGGCCGGCCCTGCGATACCCCGGACCTCAACAACCCCAAGCGGGGCACCGACAAGGCCGAGCAGCTGGGCACCTATTCCGGAAAGATCGAATTCGTGTCCGAAAGCCTCAAGTCCAAATTTCCGGAGGATGAAGAGCGGCCGGTATCGCCCCGGTACATTCCCAGCTGGGAGGGGCACCACAGCGAACTATTCAAAAAATATCCGCTGCAGCTGATTTCGCCCCATCCGCGGTTTTCGTTCCACTGCCACTACGACAAGCACACCGACTGGCTCGACGACATTCCGGTCCACCGGGTCAAAAAAGACGGGTATGCCTGGTGGCCGGTGCGGATACATCCCGGGGACGCCGAGGAGAGAGGGATTCGAAACGGCGACATCGTCCGGCTCTACAACGACCGGGCATCGGTGCTGTGTCTGGCCCGGGTGACCGGTCGGATCCGGCCGGGGGTGATCCACTGCTATGCTTCGTCGTCCAAATATGATCCGCTGATTCCCGGACGATCCGATTCCATCGACAAGGGCGGGTGCATCAACATGCTGACCCCCTCGCGGATGGTCTCCAAAAACGCACCGGGAATGACCCCCAATTCATGCCTCATTGAAATCGAAAGATGGGAGGGCTAATCAGATGCCACGATACAGCATATTCATCGACATCGAGAAGTGCAACGGCTGCTACAACTGCTTTCTCGCCTGCCGGGACGAGTATTACGAAAACGACTACCCGCCCTATTCGGCGGCCCAGCCCCTGAACGGCCAGTTCTGGATGCAGGTTAAGGAGCTGGAGCGGGGGGGCTACCCCAAACCGAAGCTCTCCTATATCCCGATCCCCTGCATGCACTGCGAATCGGCCCCCTGTATGGACGCGGCCAAAGACGGCGCGATCTACCGAAGAGACGACGGCATCGTCCTGATCGATCCTGAAAAATCCAAAGGGCAGGAGGCGATCGTCCATGCCTGCCCCTATCGGGTAATCTTCTGGAATGAAGAAAAAGAGATTCCCCAGAAGTGTACCTTCTGCGCCCACCGCCTCGACGAAGGAGAAAAACAGCCGCGGTGTGTGGAATCCTGCCCCACCGGGGCCCTGCTCTTCGGGGACCTGGATGATTCGGAAAGCGATCTGGTGAAGCGGATGTCGGAGATCGAAACCGAGGTGTTTCATCCGGAATATGATGCCGATCCGCTGATCCGATATTACAAGATCCCCAAGCGGTTTGTGGCCGGCGAAGTCGTTCTTGAGGACAAGCAGGACGAATGCGCTCAGGGAGTCAAGATCCGGCTGGAGGGGAACGGCCTGAATCTGGAGACCGAATCGGATATCTTCGGTGATTTCGAATTCGAAGGGCTTCCCAAAAACGGTGAGTACCGGATCACGATTGAAAAGCCCGGCTATGCGTCTAAGGAAATGACGGTGAAGACCCGAACGGATGTCGTTCTGGGGGAAATCGAGCTGGTTCCGGCGGGATAAGAGCTGTTGAATATGGGCCTTCATCATCGTTTCGACAGGCTTAAACATTAGGGGCGAAACGGTGATGATGGCCTGAATAGGGACCGAAAGGGGTGAGGGGCGACAAGGGCTCGCACCTTGCCCCCCATGCATAAGGGAGGATACGGATGATCAGTGTCAAAGATGCCAAAGGGACCCGGTACGATGCCGCCAAGCACTCCGGGGTCTACGGGCTCAAAAAAATCACCGAGGCCGAGTCGAAGCGGACCACCGTCTGCTATTCTTACTTCCAGCCGGACGGCGGGGCGGAAATGTCCTCCTCGGACAAGGAGCGGGTCTACTATGTGGTCAAGGGGTCGATCACCGTCAACGGCCCGAACGAATCCCATGTGCTGAATACCGG
>CAZNLT010000224.1:0-8129 GCA_964573705.1 uncultured Desulfobacterales bacterium | reverse complement strand
AGATCGTTTCACGTGACTGGAGTTCAGACGTGTGCTCTTCCGATCTGGGCGCCACGAGTTTGCCCTCAGAGGAAACGCCGTCGGATCTCACCGTGCAAGACGCCGCCGCCATCGCCGTCGCCGGCGGACCCGACGGATGCACGGCGATGGCCCAAGGGCCCGACGGCATGCTCTGGGTCGGAACCGGAACCGGCGCAATCCATCGGTGGGACGGCGCCGACTGGGCCGATCGTGGCACGGTCGGCGGCGAGGTTCACCAACTCGTTGTCCAAGACTACACCCTGCTCATTGCCGCCGCCGACGGTCTCCACCGGATCGATATGGCGACCCCGGACCCGCCCGCACCGGTCGCCGGCCTGCCGGCCGGATCGGTGAACCGCATCTGGCAGGCCCCGGATGGGGCGTGGTGGTGCGCCACCGACAGCGGCATTCACCGCAGCGCCGCCATCGGCGATGCGGCCGCCGACATCCGGACCGACGACCGATATCTCTGGGTCGGCGGAGACGATGCCGGGGCCCTGCTGCTGGGCGGCGACGGCGGACTCTTCCATTACGACGCCGGCAACGATGTCGCCCATCGCTACCGGGGACTTGAATTCAGCGAAACCGAACCCGACTGGGAAGCGGCCGACGGCCCGGCCGCCGACGATCCCGGCCTGCCGGCCGTCGTCTGCGCATGCCGCGACCGGACCGGCGCCCTCTGGATCGGAACCGAAGCGGGTCTGGCGGCCTACGTGGCCGAACCCGTTCGCCCGGCGGTCTACCACACGCGGTTGCGGGCCTGGCCCGACCTGGTGGATGGCAGGGTGTTCGCCATCGAACCGGACCGGCGGGGCCATATCTGGTTTGCGACCAGCCGGGGGCTCTTTCGGTTCGACGGGCGCGACATGCACCACCAGGAGGGCGGCGTCTGGGTTTCCTACCGGCGCTGGGACCAGCGGGCCGACGGATCGCCGCGGGGCGGGTGGAGGTATAATCGCACCGCCGCCCTCTGGCAGTATTACGACGAGGCGCAGCGGGAATGGCGCGACAACGATCTCGCCATGCGAACCGCCGCCGAAGGCCCCGTGACCGCGGTCACCTGGTGCGACGGGGTCTCGGGCGACCTCGGCGCCCTGTCCGGGGACGGGTTTATCCCTTCGTCAGCGGTTCCTGACGGCGTCCTGTTCATGCGGTATAAATCCGACGAAGAAACCATCCACGACGGTGGCATTCCTTATATACCGAGGATCCCGCCGGGCGAATCGACCTGGCGCTACCTCCGGCGCGAAGAGAGCCCGCCCGATCCACCGGCAAACCGCCCCTGGTGGAGTTGCGAAGGCCGACGCTTTCCGCCGCCGCCCACCGAACCGACGCCGCCGCCCGGCCGCTTCGGAAAAACGGACGCGCCGCCGCCGGCCGATACTTACGACGATGCCCTCTTTGCCTACGATGCCGAGGCCGAAGTCTCCATGACCTGGAACCCGTCCAGCACGTTGACCGTCCTGGTGCGGCTGGTCCGTCGCGCCGATGAGGACGGCATCGATCCGGCGGTCCTCGACGTGGTCTGGAGCGGGCTGCAGAAAGTCCGCCCTGCCGGCGTTCGCCTCAGCCTGGCGGTCGACGAAACCATCGTCCGAAAATAGACCCACAAGAAAGGAGCATGCATGGGAGCGCTCTATGACAGCATAGGAAACAAAGACCCGGGACATCTAATCAAGTCCGACGACTGGAACGAACTGGTGGAAGCCGTTGAAAAAGTCGACCAGCGCCTGACCGACGAGGCGGCCCAACTGGCATCCGACATCAGCGGCCTCGACGGGCGTCTGACCGCCGCCGAGGGCGAGATCGCACAGGTCCGCCAGGAGGTTGACGCCTACTTCGCCCAGCACTATCGCCTGACGATGAACACCCAGCGCACGCGCTACGCCATCGGCGAACTGGCCGAAATCCGGGCGGTCGTCACCGATGTCTGGGGCAACCCTTTGCCGGCGGTTCCCGCAGCCCAGCGGCCCTGGGTCGACTTTCTCACCGTCTGGGGGCAGCTCAAACCGGGCGACGGGTTCGTCAGCCGGGGCGGGGCGGGCAATCGCACCATTTCGGTGCGGACGAATGAAAACGGCGAGGCCCGGGTCCTTTTGCGGGCTGAAAACGCCGAAGGCTTCACCGACGAGGAAGAAGACGAGGTGAGCGGTTCGCTGCAGACCCATCACCCCGCCACGGGATTTTCCCTGGCTGAGACCTTTATCAACGTCAGCACGCCCATGGAGGCGAAAAACAACGGCGCCTTTGCGGTGATGGCGCAGGAGTACGACCGGGCCGACTCCAACGGCGTCCGCAAATATCTCGATGCCCATTATCTGCGCAATCAGTATACCTTTGTGCCCATCCTTCCTCCCATTTTTACCCATCGCTGGAAGGATTACCGAACCACCGTCATGGCGGTGGCCACCCGGGACAACGATCCGACGACGCCCGATCACGGGCGCGGCGTTTCATCGATTCACATCACCTTCCGGGACTGGATCTCCCCGTGGTTCGCCATCCAGTACCTGACCATCGACGACGGGCTGGTCGGCAACTACGTCGATCGGTTCCGCCCCAAAGTCTCGGAAGACTACGCCGGAACCATGACCGGCGTTCTCACCGAAATCGACGACATCCTTGTCAATCAGGGCATTCTCGGAAAGATCAAATACCTGAAAAACATCAACGTCGCGCTGGACCGGATGGAGGTGCCCGCCCCGCCGGTCTTTTATAAGGATCTGATCCGCCAGGTGCAAACGGGCATCGCCATGCAGCAGACCCTTCAGGGCGTCCAGATGGCCAGCGGATTCGGCGAACAGCAGGTCGCCATGCAGGCGCTGGGCGACGCCTATATCGCCTCCGCGGCCGGCGAAGCCGCCACCAGCGGCAAGGTTAACCAACTGGAAGCCCGGGTGTCCGGGATGCAAACCGACGTCTCCGATGTCAAACGCCGCACCGCCGATCTGGAAACCAGCGTCGCCGTGGTCGACCAGAAAGCCGATGCGGTTCAGCAGACCGGGGTCGAGCTGGCGGGTCGCGTGGAAACCGTCCAGTCCCAGGTGCGCAACGTCGAGTACTTCAACGTCAGCGACCTCAACAACCAGATGAACAAACTCAACCAGCTCTGGCTGCAGTTCGGCGATGCCGGACCGACCGGATAAACCCATGGCGAGGAATCGGTTCTCATGAGCGACGCCTACCTGACCCCGTTCGACGTTGATGCGGCCACCGCCGCCCGCGTGCTGGGATTTCTCAATGCCGCGGCCGGCGCCGAGGAAATCGCCGCCGCTGTGGAAATCCCCGACGAGCGCGATGTCGGCATTCGCCTGGGGCAGCGCATCATCGATCGCCGGGCCGAGCTGGGCAGTTTTACCGATCTTCGGCAGATACGAGACATCCCCTACATCGGTCCCGAACGTTTTACCGAAATCGTCACGGAAATCGCCGGGCGGGTCAACCGCCCCCCGCCGGGAACCGCCTCCCTCTATGACGAATTGGCGCGTCTGCGCCGTCAGGTCGCCGCGCTGAGTTCTCACATGGACGCCCTCATGACCCAGGTATCGATCACGGCCGATCACCGGGCCCCGCTGCTGGGGCAACCGGTGCGGATCACCGCAAGGGTCACCGGCGGCATCGACCAGCGGCCGAGGCCGGGGGTCCCGGTCACCTTTATTGCGCCCTCCGCGATCATCGAACACGCCGAGGGCATGATCCGCCGCACCGGCGTCAGTGCGACCCTGTTGACGGGGCCGGGCGGCGTCGCCCGGGTAACGGTGCATGCGGCGACCGACGAACCGATGCTGCCGGCCCAGAAAACCGCCCTGCTCAGCCTGCTGGCCGGCTTCCCTGAGGTGGAAACACCGTCCAAAGCAACGGCCTTTCTGGACCAGTTGATCGCCGACTACTCATGGGACGTCAACCATGACTTTCGCGCCGCGGTGGATCTGCTTTACAAGACCTACGGCCGATCCCTGATCGACGGCATCAACGCTTTCGATTATCTCGCCCACTGGCCCCGGGTCGACGCGCCCCTCACCGCAACCGCAGGCGGCGGGCCGAATGAAGCGGAAGGCACGCAGGTGCGGGGCGGGGCCGTTTTTACCATCCCGTTTCGCAACTGGCTCGGTCCATGGCTGCAGCGGTTTCACAGCCGCACCCGCCGCAACGCCGCGTTCGACCGGAACATCCGGGCCGTCGCGGGGTCCGCCGACGCCGCCGGGCGTATCATGCAGCAGACAGCCGATTTCGTTCGCAGCCGCCGGGGGCTGGTCGGCGCGTTCATGGGGCGGACCGAAGCGCAGCGCACCCTCAATGCATTTATCGCCGAAGATATGCCGGGGGTCGACCCGAAGGCCCGTCCCGGTCTCATCTCGGTTTTGCAGGGCGCCAATGCCACGCTGAGCAGCGGGGGCGCCGACGCCGTCGCCGGAATCGCCGGTGTTCGAAAACAACTGACTGAAGAGGTGCGCAACGCCCCGGTGTCGGATCAGCTCAACGCGCGGCTCAATGCCATCGAGTCAACGATGGACGCCAAGGCGAACCAGGCTGATGTCAGTGCCGCGCTGGCTGGCAAAGTCGACAGCCAGACGTTCTCCGATTATCGGCAGAGGATCGATTCGCGGTTTGAAGGCTTCGTCACCTTGGACGCCTACCAGGATTTTCGGAGCCGGATAACCGATCAATTGGAAGCCAAAGCGGACGCCAGCGCCGTCGCGGCGGTTCAGGCGGATGTCGACGCCAAACTCGACCAGTCCGCCTTTGCCGATTACCGGGGGAGGGTGGAACAACAAATGGCGGCCAAAGTGGATCAGACCCAATTCACCCAATACAAGACCACGGTGGAAACCCGGTTTGCCGATACGCCGACCCTTGAAACCCTCAATACCCGCAATAACGAACTGATCCGGCGCATCACTCTTCTCGAATCCGGAAGGACACCATGACCTGCACTGATTCGCCTCGACTCGTCCGGCGCGGCCGACTGAATCCATCGCTTATTTCAGCCTCCCAGCAGCGGCACTGAAGCCAAGGGGATGTCCATGCCCATCACCACCTGGAAACCCGAAGGCGGGGCCGAAACCGACGCGGCAGCCCCATGGTCCCTTACCGGAAACCATCCGCTGTTCACCCGGTGGTTCGCCATTCCCTTTGCTGAACTCTCCCGGAAAAAACATGTCGTCACCGTCGACGGAACGGTAATGGCGGGTTCGTTTGACCACTGGGACTACAACGCCCGAGACGCCGGATCGCCGGAAAGCGTCCGTGTTTCCGACAAAGGCCACGCCCTGTACTGCACGCTTCCGGCGCCCCGGCAAATCCGGAAAATCTCACTCTCCCATCCCGACGCCGGCGCCTCCGGCTACAAAGTCAAGCTCTATCGGCTCGACGGCGACGCCATGGCCGATTCGCCGACGATCCAGGTCAATAACAACGCCGTGATATCCGATGCCTTCATCGCGGCCCGTTTCGCCATCACCCTGGAGGATGGTTCCGGCGCACGCAGAAACCTCTCGGTCTCGCACCTGACGGACTGCATGATCCGCAGCCTCCCCACCGCTCCCCGTCTCCGGCTCGCACCGCCCGAGGGCATAGAAGGCCCGACCGTTCCACTCTGGCAGCAACCGGGGCAACCGGAAGGATCGGACCGGAATTTTTCATTGAGCGACGCCCTGGCCGAGGCCGCCAACACCCTGTTGGACGCCGTCGGACCCGGCGAATCCCCGCAGCTCCGGATCATCCTCTCCGCCGACGCGCCGGCAAAGGTCGCCATCTCCGAATTTTCAATCGCCACCGAATTCCGGCTCCTCGACATCCCCTGGAGCGACAAGCGCCGATTCATTTTCGACGGCAACGGTGATCGATCCCATGAAGTTCCCCTCAACATTACCCCGGGTTCCGAAATCACAGCGGCCGCCTGTGAGAGCGTCGAAACCTTCAGCGTCCCGTCTACGCCCCTTGACGCGTCCCCCGGAGCCCTCCCGCAACCGACATCCAGCGGCATCCGGATTGACTTGCATCACTTCGTCGACCAGCCTTTTTCGATCACCAACGCCATTGAACTCACGGCGCTCTGGTGCGGCCTGATGGCCCTGACGACCGATTCGCATCTTTCGGCGTCGATTCTCGAGAGTGGAACCGATCGTACCGTCGCCATCTCCGAGCAGCAACTCCCGCGCATCGGCTGGCAGGGAGGCGTCCGCTTTCGATTCGATCCGGTCGTTCTTCCCAGCGGAAATTATGCCGTCCGCATCACCTGCGACAAGGGCGCGCTTCTGTGGCACACCTCGCCGGGAACCCCCGCCCCCGTCAGCAGCGCCGGCTACAGCTACGACGGCGATCAGGCGTTGCATTCCATCGAACGTAGGATTCAAAATTCAGAGCCGACCATCCCGGATGCCGGTCCATCGACGGGCGATCAGCCCTTCCGAATCGAGATCAGCGGAACCCCGGTCGCAGACGGCACTGTCGGCGCCGATGGAAGGCGGACCCATGACCTCTCAGCAGCGCTTTCCACAACACTGGCGGCAGGGACCCCGCCGGTATTATGCATTTCCAGCAGACAAAAAGGAGAAGTCATCCTCTATCCCCTTCACATACAGATCGAATAGCCCGTCCGAAGGGGGTGTCGCCTGATCGGTTCGAATCTTCGGGGAGGCATCTTTACAGATCCAGATAGCCCTTCGGCGCCAGGCTGGTCGCCAGCATCACCCGGTTGATGTCCAGGTGGTCCTTCCAGGTGGGGGTCTCCCGATGGGCGGGGGTGAGCCAGAACTGTTCGATAGCATCGGTCAGCGGTTGGTATTTCGAAAGCGATTCCACCCGGGAACGGGCCGGGTGCTCCGCCGGGAATCGATCCGTGTGTCTGTTCAACAGATCATGCAGTTTGTTCACCCCGTGCAATCCGATGGACAAGCCCAATTCCCGAAAGGCGAGGCGGTATTCCGGAGGCAGTTTCAAGGGGTTTTGCCGGCCGTAGGACTCCATCCCGGTCTGCGCGTCTTCGAGTATGTCGACCAGGAGTGTGTTGAGGTCCGCACCGGCTTCGGTGATCAATTGACCGGCCCGGCAGGCGTCGCTCAGCAGTCCGCCCAACCCCAGCGGATCATCGGTGGTCCAGCTTTTTCCCCGGCAGATGGCGGCCACGTCGGCGATTTCGGATTTCAGATCCGGACCGCCTCCGCCCATCTCCTTCCGGGTGGCCTGGAGCTGTTGGTAGGTCAGGTATCCGTCGAGAGGATCATGGTGGCCCATGGAGGGGACCAGGGGATAGGAAAGGTCGATGCTCATTTTCCAGTGTATGCGCTTGCCTTCTCCGGACGGATCGCCGTAAATAAATCCCACATGGGCCGCCTGGGCCAGCTCCAGGGCCCACCGGTTATAGGTCGAATTCCCGGTCGCCCTGCTGACCTGATTCAGCGCCTGCATCCATTTGGGCAGATAGTGGTAATACTGCCCGTCGCGGTCCCATTCCGACCGCTGGTCAAAGGGATCTCCCGGTTTTCGTTCATTCATCTTTTTGCCGATCACTTTATCTTCTTAACCTAATCCGGTATGGAGATATGTCAAATAGAGGGTGTGCTGCGGCGTTGTGCAAGGTGGGTGATCCAAACGGCGAATGGATGAATAGGATGAGATGAAGTGGGGATTCAGAGTGACACGGCATCGGATCGGGTGTATACGGGATGATCCATATTGAAGATTCGTTCAGGCAATCATGCTTGAGATCGCATCCTGCAAAGGAGGAGAAAATATGTTGGAAAACGGCGCATTAACCGGCATCAAGGTGCTGGACCTGTCGCGTCTGCTGCCGGGGCCTTTCTGCTCGATGATTCTGGCGGATCACGGGGCCGAGGTGATCGCCATCGAAGACAAGCGGTTTCAGGCCGACGGGCTGTTTCTGACGTCGGTCAATCGGAACAAGAAGCATATATCACTCAATTTGAAAACGGATGCGGGCAGGGAGATCTTCTTCAAACTGGCCAAAGACGCGGATGTCGTTCTGGAGGGATTCCGGCCCGGGGTGGTGGACCGGCTCGGAATCGGTTACCCGTCGGTTCAAGAGATCAATCAGAGGATCATTTACTGCGCCGTGACCGGATACGGCCAGACCGGCCCCCTGCGGG
>CAZNLT010000223.1:0-8163 GCA_964573705.1 uncultured Desulfobacterales bacterium | reverse complement strand
AGAGCTCCGCAACTATTTGAAATTTAAGAATCCAACTGAATTTTGTGCTCATAGTAAATAAGTGTATATTTTCTTGTTTCCCCAGTATTTTTGTATGCCCTTTCGTCATCTTTTTCTGAAATATCTAAAATCTTATCAATATGTTTTTCGTTGATTTTTTCTGCAATTGGATTCGGCATCGGACCAAACCTATGCATCGACATTCCAATTTCTAAGACTTTTTTAGCTTCGGGAGGAAGATTTTTTAACAACTCGGGTTCAGCAGAATCAATATCTTTATTTTCTTCAACATCCTTTTCTTCCTTCTCATTCCTGCTCTCATCTTCGATTGAAGTTAATTCTTTTTGTTCTTTTTCAGTATCAGCATTCATTATAGCAATTCCAGCAATCGGTCTAAGGAAATTTTACTCTCCAAAACCCTGTCAATACGCTCAGAAATTTCAGTCTCTACAAAATTGGAAGCAGTTTGCTTAACAAGCCCTTCAAACGTATCATTATCAATATCTCCATCACGCCGAAGTTTCACAAGATATTTTACTATAGTTTGGAAAGCTTCAACGTGATTATGAGAATTCGGTAAAAATCTTACTTCCGTTGGCATAGAATTTAAGGAGATCAAAGGTATTTTTTGTCTTCGTGTGTACATGTTTTCCTCTTAATTCAAAAACCTCTAAAAACGAACATTTATTATAAAAGTATAGGAATGTCAAACCGTGAGTCAAGCGCATAGCAAATTTTTGCGGCTTGTTGAAAAGAATTTGAATGGGGGAATTGCAAGCACACCCAATCTCTCACCCCTCCAAAACCACACACCGCGAAGTCCGCCCATCATTCTTCAACACCATCGGTCGACTCAGCCGCACATGGCACAGATACTCCGTTTCCTTCACTGTCGGTAAGGTCCCGATCAAATTCCAATTGAAAAAATCGCTCGACCCTTGTTCCAGGGTGATGTAGTGAATCCCCCGCCCGGTGATCTTCTGGAAAAAATGCGACCCCTGGGAGGCATCCGCCGGAAGCCGTCCGTCCCGGATTTCGATCATCGCCCCCACGCCGGAGATATCTTCCCAGTGCACCGGAATCCCCAGCCAACGATCGGCGGAGCCCCACCGGCCCGGGCCGGCCAGAAGATACGACCGATTGTCTCCTGCCAGCTGTCGGTTCAATTTCCCGATCTCTTTGGCGATCTCCACCGTTTTTACCGGATCGAATCCTTCTGATTTCACGTAGACGATATCGGCCATGGCATCATTTCGGCCATGCCCGAGGGAATGGGTCGAAAAGCAGATCGCCCCCTGGATCTCCGCCTCCGAAATCGACACATCCCGGTGGGCCTCCCCGGCCGTCATGGGCCGAACCTGCAGAAAATAGAGGGTCGCCTTCTCGTCAGAATTCGGCGGCAGGTCCACCGCAAACTCGATTTCCACCGGGCCTCCCATGCCCTTTCGGCCCATTTCCAGAAGCCGTTCCAGTGCTGCCGGCAGGGGAATGATTTCATGCTTCAAGATCGAGGCGAAGGTCAGGATCTTGGGACCGGAAATCCGGCCCGAATCCCGTATCCGCTCCTCATCCGGCAGATACGTGCTCGCCAGGGCCCGAACCGGCGGTTCGTTCTCGGCGTCGTCGATATCCCGCCGCTCCAGGTTCGACTCCCGGGTCAGGTCCAGCTTCTCCGGATATCCGCGAATCTTGAGCGCATAGAAAAACCGCTGGGCATTGGTCAGGATCTCTTCCACCGTGGAAAACTGCGGCAGAAACCCGGGATGGCGGGGCGAAAACCGCAACGCCGCTTCCCCCTCGTCCAGGACCTTTCCCAACCCCAGGGCGATTCGGGCGATTCCGTCCTCCGTGGCCATCGGCCCCACCGGATAAAAATTCTGGGACTGGGCCGTGCCGGATATCGCCGGATAGAAATAATCCCCCGCCTCCCGGCCGGCCAGCTGCTGAATGATCACCGCCATGCGGTCTTCCCGAAAGCTTCGGGCGATCCGCTTGGCGAACTCCCGGGGCCGGTCGTAATAGGTCGAGGCATAGACCAGTTTGACGGCGGTAATCAAATGGTGGAGCCGGACAAAAAAATCCTCATGATTGTTGGGCAGCATGTAGGTCTTGTAGAGCCCGGCGTAGGACTGGAACTGGGCGTCTTCCAGAAGACTGGAGGATCGGATCGACAGCGGCCCGGTCACCTTTTTCAGAAAGCCCGACAGCTGCTCGTAGAGCCACTCCGGGATATCGGCCTGCAGAAAATGGTCCCGAATTTCGGAGTCGGTGTAATCCGAAATATCGGCATGGTAGAACTGGTGGAGGTGGTTCTCCGACACGAAGGATTCGAACCCGTCGGTGGAGATCACCAGGGTTTTGGGCACCGTAATCCGCAGGTCCGGAAAGTCCTTGGCCAGCTCGAACCGGCGCCGGTGCAAAAGGCCGTCCAGAAAGGCCATGCCCCGGGCCTTGCCCCCCAGCGACCCCCGGCCGATTTTGCAAAAGTCGGCCACATCCGGGTCGAACTCCTCGGCAGAGAACCGGACCACGATCCCCTTTTGGCGGCACCGGCGCAGGGCATGGATGGAGGAGATGAGAAAATGGCGCATGTCCGCCGTGGAGGGAAAATCGGAGGCCGCATAGGTGGACAGCTTGGAGGCCAGGCTGATTTCGGACCGGGCCATGAGCCAATTGGAAAAGCGGTTTCGCCGGGCATGGTACTCGATCGGTTCATCCGGAATGTCGGGCAGGATCTTTTCCAGGGTCCGCAGGTTGGAAGCCCGGCCCACCTCGGTCTGGTCCGAAAGCCGAAACACGAAATCCCCGAAACCGAGAAACTCAAGAAAGAAGGCCTCGAGATCGGCATGGAGCTCCGGACTGTTTTTGTCGATGAAGACCGCCTGCAATGCCTCGGCCCGGGCCCGGTTCTTGGCCTCAGAACTGAGCAGCAGAATCGGCAGGTAGGGGACCTCCGCCTTGATTTTATTGAGAAGCTGCACCCCGGCATCCTCGGTCATGACGCAGTCTTTGGGAAACCGGGTGTCGGAGAGCACCCCGAAGACATAGGGCTTGTATTCCTCAAACAGGTCCAGGGCCGCCTCGTAGTTTTCCGCCACCAGGATCTTGGGCCGGGCCCGCATCTTGAGCAGCCGGTGCTCTTCATTCAAGGTATCCTCCACCACCGACCGGGTCTGCTTGACCACCACCTTGTAGATCAGGGGAAGCAGAAAGGAGCGGTACAGCGGAGAGTCCTCCACCAGGATCAGCACCCGAACCATCCCCTTTTGCGTGTCGGGGGCCGCGTTGAGCCGGTCTTCCACGCTCTTGATCAGGGCCAGCAGCAGGTCCGAATCCCCCGACCAGATGAAGATGTTGTCGAGCTGAAGGCAGGCGTCGTGTTCGGTTTCGATGTCGGCGGGGCTGTGGGCCAGCAGGATGACCGGCAGGTCCGGCTTGATCGATTTGATGCGGGCGACCAGGTCGAAGGTGTCCATGTCTTCCAGCCGGGGCATGGTGATGACCAGGTCGAAGTGCTGCCAGTTGAGCAGCTCCAGGGCTTCCCGGCCGGTGGCGGCCTGGGTCAGCCGCGGCGGACGGCTCAGGTTGAGCCCCCGGTATTCATTGATGATCTTGGAGGTGAGGCTGCCGTCCTCCTCCATGATGAAGGCGTCGTAGGGGGTCGAGACCAGGAGGATTTCCCCGATCTTTTTGGCCATCAGTTCATGAAAGACCTTGATCGGGGCTTCCAGGTCCTCTTCTCTGAACAGGGTGACCAGGTCATGGGGGTCGGATTCCATCGCCGTCGTCTCCCGGTGGGGTTCAGGTGAATGCGGATCAGGCGGACTCGGTTTTATAGATCCGCTGGGCATCGGCCAGGGCCTCGGGGTCGTCCACCCCGAGGGTTTCGGTCTCTTCGGCCGCCACCGCACAACCGGTCGAGAGTCCGTCGGCGGCCATGAATTCGACCAGGTCGGTGATAAAGTATTCCTGAATGGGGACCATTTTTCCGTCCCGGTCTTTGTGGACGATCTGGGGCCGGGATTCGAGGATATCCAGGTATCGGAGCAGGATTTTCCGCCGGGCCGCATAGATCCCGGCGTTGCAGAGGGTCAGGCCCGCCTGTTTTTCGGCTGAATAGTCCCGCCAGTACTTCCATTCGATGATCC
Organism: uncultured Desulfobacterales bacterium; assembly: GCA_964573705.1. Classification (GTDB taxonomy): domain Bacteria; phylum Desulfobacterota; class Desulfobacteria; order Desulfobacterales; family Desulfococcaceae; genus JAABSQ01. The sequence goes on along the minus strand of CAZNLT010000223.1, from coordinate 4,015 downwards.
GGTCGACCCGGTCGCCGTCCACCTCCAGGACCCCGTATTTCTTTTTGTCGGCGGGCCGAAATCCCAGGGCCGCCAGCGGATGGTCCTCCAGCTGTTGAATCAGGCGCTGAAAGGTCTCGGCCCGCACAAAGGGAACATCCCCCATGGTGATCAGGACCCGGTCGCAGTCGACCTCCTCTAAAAATCCCCGGGCCGCCAGCAGGGCCCCGCCGGTGCCGTTGAGCTCCGGCTGGCGGCAGTAGCGCACCCCGAGCCCCTGAGTGGCGTCCATGACCGCTTCTTCGCAGAAATGGATGATCAGGGCCTTGGGACCCTCGGGCAAGGTGTCGAGAATGTGGACCAGGATGGGGCGGCTTCCCTCGAACGGGGACGGCCCCGGGACCAGGGGGAGCAGGGTTTTGTTGCCGTCATATCCTTTCATGCGGCTGCCGCGGCCGGCGGCCATGATGACGGATGCGATCGGGGTGTCGGTCATATCGGTTCCTCCGAGATGATGGTGGATTCGGGTTCAGATGGACAGGTCGGCAAAGTCGCCGCTTTGGGACGGCGTCGTTCTACAGACATCGGTCCGCCGCCTTGAGATGGATCATCAGCGCGGTGATGGCCGAGGGGGTCATGCCGTCGATCCGGGAGGCCTGGCCCAGGGAGGCGGGTCGAATCGCCGAGAGCTTCTCCCGCAGTTCATTGGAGAGCCCGTGGACCGAGACAAAGTCGAATCTGTCGGGAATGCGGGTGTTTTCCAGGTTCTTGAACTTTTCGATCTCCCGCAGCTGCCGCTGAATGTAGCCCTCGTATTTGATTTCGATCTCCACCTGCCGGGCGATTTTGGGAGAGACCGGTGTCGCAGGCGGCGCCAACCGCTCCACCGCGCGGTAGTCGAGCTGGGCCCGTTTCAGGAGCTGATCCAGATGCATCCCGTTGTCGATGGTCGGAGAGGATCGTTCGGTCAGGTAGGCGTTGACTTCGTCCATCGGCTTGATCACAATCCCTCGAATCCGATCGATTTCGGCGGTGATCGCTTCCTTTCGCTCCCGCACCTCCTTGACCGCATCGGTATCGATCAGCCCCAGACCGTGGCCGATCTCCATCAGCCGCAGGTCGGCGTTGTCTTCCCGAAGCATGAGCCGGTATTCAGCCCGGGAGGTGAACATTCGGTACGGTTCCCGGGTGCCTTTGGTGACCAGGTCGTCGATCATCACCCCCATGTAGGCCCGGGACCGGTCCAGAATGAACGGGGGGCGGTCCTGGACCCGGCAGGCGGCGTTGATCCCGGCCCACATCCCCTGGGCCGCGGCCTCTTCATAGCCGGAGGTGCCGTTGATCTGCCCAGCCAGGTACAGCCCCCGAATCTTTTTGGTCTCCAGGGTGGGTTTGAGCTGGACCGGATTGACGTAATCGTATTCGATGGCATAGGCGGGCCGCATGATTTCGGCTTCCTCCAGCCCTTCCACGGCCCGGACCAGCTGAACCTGAATCTCCAGCGGGAGGCTGTTGCCCAGACCGCTGGCATAGACCTCGTCGGTATCGAGCCCCTCGGGTTCCAGAATCACATGGTGGCGTTCCCGGTCGGGAAATTTGACCACCTTGTCTTCAAAAGAAGGGCAGTACCGGGCCGACACCCCTTGGACCATCCCGCCGTAGAGGGCCGAATGCTTAAGATTTTCCCGAATGATCCGGTGACACCGGTCATTGGTGTGGCCCATAAAGCTGGACACCTGAGGCAGGGGAATCTCCCGGGTGAAGACCGAAAACGGGGTAATGGGCGCGGGCATCGGGTCCTGGGCCTCGAAGCGGGAAAAATCGATGGAGGCCCGGTGAAGCCGGGGAGGGGTGCCGGTCTTCATTCGGCCCAGCTCGAAACCCAGCTCCCGCAGGTGGGCGGGAAGGTCATAGGCGGCGAATTCCCCGGCCCGGCCCGCCTGAATCGACCGGTGGCCGATGTGGATCAGGCCCGAGAGAAAGGTGCCGGTGGCCAGGACCACGGCCGGGGCCCGGTAGCCAAATCCGGTCTGGTCTTCCACCCCGGCGATGCGGCCGTCTTCCACCACCAGCCGGGCCACCAGGCCCTGCTTGAGATCGAGTCCGGGCCGGCGCTCCACCGTTGCCTTCATGGCGATATGGTACCGGGACTTGTCGTTCTGGGTTCGGGAGGAGTGGACCGCCGGGCCTTTTTTGGTGTTGAGCACCTTGTAGCTGATGGCGGTGCGGTCGGTCACTTTGGCCATTTCCCCGCCCAGGGCGTCGATCTCCTTGACCAGCTGGCCCTTGGCCATGCCGCCGATGGAGGGGCTGCAGGGCATGGCCGCCACCTTGTCGAGATCGATGGCCAGAAGCAGCACCGAGCATCCCATCCGGGCCGCAGCCAATGCCGCTTCGCATCCGGCATGGCCGGCGCCCACCACGATGATGTCGTATGTTTTGGTGTAGCAACTCATGCAATCAATATAACCCATCTTGGGCCGATAAAAAAGGGGGCGCTCCCTGATAGGAAGCGCCCCCGATATGTTTTAAATCAGGCCGGTGAAAAACCCGGTTTAGCTGCCTTCCGCCGCCTTGTGGGTCTTGATGGCGACCTTCTCGGTCAGACCGGAGTAGTACTCCCGAAGGATGTCGAGGACTTCGTCCCGGCCGAAGTGATCCGGAATCTCGGTGCCTTCGGAGAGACCCTTGCGGAGCATGGTGCCGGACAGCAGCACCCGGTCGTCTTTGCCGTGGGGGCAGGTCTTCAGGGAGGCCATGCCGTCGCATTTTTGGCAGTAGAAGGTCCAGTCGATCTTGAGCGGTTCGCAGATCAGGGCCTTGCCCGGATCTTCCGGCCGCGGAATCTCATCGAAGATGGTCTGGGCCTCGAACATGCCGTAGAAATCGCCCACGCCCGCGTGGTCGCGGCCGATGATCATCTTGGAGCATCCGTAGTTCTGGCGGAAGGTGGCGTGCAGGAGGCCTTCCCGCGGACCGGCGTAGCGCATATCCAGCGGATATCCGCCCTGGACGACCTTGTCTTCCACGAAGTAGTTCTTGACCAGCACGTCGATGCAGCGGACCCGGACGGAGGCCGGAATATCGCCGGGCTTCAGGTTGCCGACCAGGGAGTGGATGAAGACGCCGTCACAGACTTCCACCGCGATCTTGGCCAGGTATTCATGGGACCGGTGCATCGGGTTTCTCAGCTGAAGGGCGGCCACATCGGACCAGCCGCGGTCTTCGAAGATCTTGCGGGATTCGGACGGACGCTGATAGATCCCGGCGTAGCGGGTGGGGTAATCGCCCTCGGAAAGGACCTTGACCGGGCCGGCCAGGTTGTATTTGCCCTGGTTCATGACCATCTGAACCCCGGGATGATCTTCGAGGGCCGTTTTCATGAAATCGCCCTGGGAATCTTCGCCCTGGCCTTTGTAGACCATTTCACTTTCCCACTTCTTGTTTTCTTCGGTCATCTCGAATTTTTCGGTGACCTTCATGGTGGCGTAGATTTCACCCTCGTTCACCAGGGCGATCTCGTCGCCTTTTTTGACATCCTCGTCATCGGTGTCGAGGGTCACCGGCACCGGCCAGAAGGTGCCGTCGGCCAGCAGGTATTTGGAGCAGACGCTCTCCCAGTCCGCCTTGGTCATGAAGCCGTCCAGCGGGCTGAAGCCGCCGATCCCCATCATGATCAGGTCGCCCTTGCCTCGGGGAGAAATCTCGATCTTCTTGAGTCCTTCGGCCTTCTTCTGTTCTTCTTTCAGTGCATCGCCTTCCAGCAGGCAGCAGACCAGCCCTTTTCCGCCATGTGGGGGTACAAGCGCCATTTCACTTCTCCTTTCAATCGGGTTTCAATAAGTTGTGTGGTTCTGTCCTATACGGTGTCGGCTATTTGCAACGACATGCGTCCGCTTATCTCTGTTTTTAAAATAAGAGATCATCCTTATTCGGAAAAAGGAGGTTTGTCAAGCGGAAAGGAGAGATTTCGGGCCGGTTCCCACCCGAGAAGACAGTTGTCATTTTATTTCGCCCCGAACGGATTGTATTCGGG
>CAZNLT010000222.1:0-8197 GCA_964573705.1 uncultured Desulfobacterales bacterium | reverse complement strand
CCTGTGACCCTCGGCTTGTAAGGCCGATGCTCTCCCAACTGAGCTACCCGCCCTGAATTCGGCGGTTCCCGTCAAAACGAAAACCTTATTTAGCGATTTGCCGTGAAGAAGTCAAGCAGAATTTTCATGGCAAATCGCTTTTTTTAAATTTAATTGATCGAGGTTCGCTGCTCCAGGTTTTCGGACTCCTTGGACATGATCTCCAGGGAGATTTCATCCTTGTCCGGGGTCTCGTCCTGCTTTTTCGGAAGCAGCGCATGAAAGAGCACCTCGTCCATGTGGCTGACGGTCACCACCTCGACCTGCTTGGTGACGGTCTGGGGAATGTCTTTCAGATCCTTTTCGTTCTCTTCCGGAATCAGCACCTTGGTGATCCCGGCCCGGTGCGCAGCCAGCAGCTTCTCTTTCAGGCCGCCGATGGGCAGCACCCGACCCCGCAGGGTGATTTCGCCGGTCATGGCAAGGTCCCGGTGGACCGGCCGCTGGGTCAGGGCCGAGGCCAGGGAGGTGCACATGGAGATGCCGGCGGACGGCCCGTCTTTGGGGATGGCCCCTTCCGGCACATGGATGTGGATGTCGATCTTGCTGTAAAAATCGGCGTCCACCGACAGGGCCGCGGCCCGGGAACGGATATAGCTTACCGCGGCCTGGGCCGATTCTTTCATCACGTCCCCGAGCTTGCCGGTAACCGACAGCTTGCCGGAGCCGGGCATCAGCAGGGTTTCGACCCCCAGCAGTTCGCCGCCGAACTGGGTCCAGGCCAGACCGGTCACCAGGCCCACATGGTCGGTCTCTTCGAGCTGGCTGTGGCGGTAAGGCGCCGGGCCGAGGTGCTTCTGCACCGATTTGGCGGTCAGACGGAAGGTCTTGTCTTCGGGGTTTTTAATCGCTTCCCGGGCGATCTTTCGACAAACAGAGGCGATTTCCCGCTCCAGATTTCGCACCCCCGACTCCCGGGTGTAGTTGCGGATGATTTCATAGACCGCATTCTGGGAAAACTGAATTTCCCGATCCGCCAGGCCGTTGGCCTCCACCTGCTTGGGAACCAGATACCCCTCGGCGATATGGAATTTTTCATGCTCGGTGTAGCCGGGCAACCGAATGATCTCCATCCGGTCCTGGAGCGGCAGGGGAATGTCCGGCAGGGTATTGGCGGTGGTGATGAAGAGGATCTCCGAGAGATCGTAATCGAGATCCAGGTAATGGTCGTTGAAGGCGTTGTTCTGCTCCGGGTCGAGGACTTCCAGCAGGGCCGCGGAGGGGTCTCCGCGGAAGTCCATGGACATCTTGTCCACCTCGTCGAGACAGAAGACCGGGTTGTTGACCCCGACCTTTCTGAGGGACTGAATGATCTTGCCCGGCATGGCCCCGATATAGGTCCGGCGATGGCCCCGAATCTCGGCCTCGTCCCGCACCCCGCCCAACGACTGGCGGATGAACTTTCTTCCGGTGGCCCGGGCCACCGATTTGGCGATGGAGGTTTTCCCTACCCCCGGCGGGCCCACCAGGCACAGAATCGGCCCCCGGAGCTTTTTCACCAGGGTCTGGACCGCCAGGTACTCGATGATCCGCTCTTTGGGTTTTTCGAGTCCGTAATGATCTTCGTCCAGAATTCTTTCCGCCTCGTCCAGGTCGTTTCGCACCTTGGAACGGTTGAACCAGGGCACGCTGATGATCCATTCGATGTAGTTTCGCACCACCGTGGCCTCGGCGGACATGGGGGTCATCATCTTCAGTTTTTTGAACTCCTGCCAGACCTTGGCCTTGGCCTCCTTGGTCATGCGCTTGCGCTTGATCCGCTTTTCGAGCTCGTTGAGCTCTTCGGTCGGGTCCTCCTCGGCCCCCATCTCCTTCTTGATGGCCCGCATCTGCTCATTGAGGTAGTAGTTTTTCTGGGTCTTTTCCATCTGGTCCTTGACCCGACCCTTGATCCGCTGGTCCATGCGAAAGACCTCGGTCTCCATCTTCACCAGCCGAAGCAGAAAAGAGAGCCGCTCATCAATGGCGATGGTTTCCAGAAGCTTCTGACGGTCGTCGAGCTTGAAGGAAAAATGGGCGGCCACCGTATCGGCCAATTGAGACGGGTTGGTGATGCCGGCCACATTGCTCACCAGATCTTTAGAAATGTTCTTGTTGACCTTGGCGTATCCTTCAAACGCTTCCACCACAGCCCGCCCCAAGGCGAGGCTTTGGGCTTCGTCGATATCGGGTTCGGCCAGAATGTCGACCTCGACCTGGAAAAAAGAGTCGTTGGGCACGAAATTGAGGATCTGCCCCCGGTGCTTGCCCTCCACCAGGGCCTTGACGGTACCGTCGGGCAGTCGCAGCAGCTGAAGGACATTTCCGATAGTGCCCACGGCGCGGATATCTTTTTCTTTGGGGCTGTCGATCCCCGCCTTTTTCTGGGTGGCAAGGAACACGCTTTTTTCATTGTTCATGGCCTCGGCAAGCGCGTTGACCGATTTGGCGCGGCCGACAAACAGGGGCGCCACCATGTGGGGAAAAACGACAATATCTCTTAATGGCAACAGCGGTAAATTCATTTTGGAAGCGATTATATCGTCCTTGCGTAAAATTTTAGGGAAATTGATCATGGATCCATTACCAGCCTTTTCACGTTGTGCCGTATGAAAGCGAACGGCGGAAACCCCGGTTTCCACCGAAACGCTCTCTTATAGACTGCTTTCGATTAGGCCTGTTTTTTGGTCTGGGTCTGCTCGTAAAGCAGAATCGGGTCCTCCTTGTGAAGCACCACATCTTCGCCGATCACGCACTCTTTGACATTTTCGGTGGAGGGAAGGTCATACATGATGTTGAGCATGCAGGTTTCCAGGATCGCCCGCAACCCCCGGGCCCCGGATTTTCGCTGAATCGCCTCCTGCGCAATGGCGGTCAGCGCGCTGTCGGTCAACCGAAGATTGACCCCCTCCATCTCGAACAGTTTGGCATATTGTTTGATCAGGGCGTTCTTGGGCTCGGTCAGGATGCGCACCAGAGAGCTCTCGTTCAACTCGCCCAAGGTGGCGACAATAGGCAACCGGCCCAGAAACTCGGGAATCAACCCGTACTTGATCAGATCTTCGGGCTGAACGTCTTTGAGCACCTCGCCGATGTTTCGTTCTTCGGGTTTCTTGATCTTGGCGCCGAACCCCATGGACTTGGACCCGACCCGGCGCAGGATGACCTTGTCGAGGCCGTTGAAGGTGCCCCCGCAGATGAACAGAATATTGGAGGTGTCCACCTTCACAAAATCCTGCTGGGGATGCTTTCGCCCGCCCTTGGGCGGCACGCTGGCGGTGGTGCCTTCGATGATCTTGAGCAGGGCCTGCTGAACCCCCTCGCCCGAGACATCCCGGGTGATGGAGGGGTTGTCGGATTTGCTGGCCACCTTGTCGATCTCATCGATGTAGACGATTCCGCGTTTGGCCTTTTCCACATCGTAATCAGCGTTCTGCAGAAGGGAGAGGATGATGTTTTCAACATCCTCGCCCACATACCCGGCCTCGGTCAGGCTGGTGGCGTCGGCGATGGTGAAGGGCACGTTCAGAAACCGCGCCAGGGTCTGGGCCAGCAGGGTCTTTCCGCAGCCGGTGGGCCCCACCAGCAGGATGTTGCTTTTCTGAATCTCCACCTCTCCGGTGTTGATGCTGGAATCGAGCCGTTTATAATGGTTGTAGACCGCCACCGAGAGCACCCGTTTGGCATCCTCCTGCTCGATGACGTAATCATCCAGCATGCGCTTGATCTCTTTGGGCACCAGGTTCACTTCCAGGTCCCGGGCGTCCTTTTCACTTTCTTCCTCGATGATTTCGCTGCACAACTGAATGCACTCATCGCAGATGTAGACGGCGGGGCCGGCGATCAGTTTTTTGACTTCATTCTGGTTCTTTCCGCAAAATGAACAGAAGAGGTTGTCATTCTCATCTTTTTTTCTCGGCATATCGGTTATACTCCTTACTTCTCGGCCAGCCGATCCAGGTCATCCCGGTTGGCCATCACGTTGTCGACCACGCCGTATTCTTTGGCTTCCTGGCCGGACATGAAGAAATCTCGGTCTGTATCCTTTTGAATGCGCTTCACATCCTGGCCGGTATGGTAGACCAGGATATCGTTGATGGTGTCTCGCATTCGAAGGATTTCCTTGGCCTGAATGGCGATGTCCGCGGCCTGGCCCTGGGACCCGCCCATGGGCTGATGGATCATGATCCGCGAATTGGGCAGGGCGTATCGTTTGCCCTTGGCGCCCGCCGCCAGAAGCACCGCCCCCATGCTGGCCGCCTGTCCGATGCACACGGTGGCGATGTCGGGCCGAATGTACTGCATGGTGTCGTACACGGCGAACCCGGCGGTGACGACTCCGCCCGGCGAATTGATGTAAAAATTGATGTCTTTTTCGGGATCTTCCGATTCCAGAAACAGGAGCTGGGCGATCAGAAGGTTGGCTACCTCGTCGTTGATCATCGTGCCCAGAAAGATAATCCGATCTTTCAGGAGCCTGGAATATATATCGTAAGCACGTTCACCTCTGCTGCTCTGTTCGACGACCATGGGTATTAGCGGCACAGCGTATTCTCCTTTTTTAAGAAGTTGGAAAACGGATTATAAGTCATCCGATTTCGGGTTTAGCATAGATTGACCGTTCTTCAAAAGCCCTTTTTACCAATCGGGGTATGAGGTTCAAACCTCATACCCCGGTCAGGGCGCCCTTTTTCTGAATGGGCCTATCGATTTTTTCGACCAACATGTTCGGCAGTCGGCCCCGCTTTCAACAGCGGGATCAGCGAGCACAGAAGAGGAGCGGCGCAGTGCGAGGATGCGGGAAACCGGTCAAAGGGGATGTGGGCACCGACGCGAAGCGCCGGGCGCCCGAATATCAGGGCAGCGCCCTATCCTTCTTCGCCCGCTTCAACGGCTTCTTCGACCGCCTCGGGCTCGACCTCTTTAATCTCACTGGATTTAACAATAAGATCTAACGCCTTTTTTTCAAGTAACGTGTATTGCAAATGCTGGAGCTTGTCGGGATGCTGCTGATAATAGCTTTTGATCCCCTCCACCGGCTGGTTGAAGTTTTTGGCCATGTCGGCCATCCCTTCCTCCAGGGCCCCGTCTTCGAGGGTCAGCTTCTCCTGGTCGATGATCTTGCTCAGGATCAGGTGCCGCTTGACCTGTTTGACGGCGGTGTCGCGGTATTTTTCAGCCAGATGCTCCTTGGTAAGCCCCAACTGTTCCATGGTCATGTTGTGATACATAAAGGAGCGTTCGGCCTCGGAGATGATGCCGTCCAGCTCATACTCCACCATGGTGTCGGGCACTTCAAAGTCCCGCTTTTCGATCAGCTGAGAGAAGACCTGTTCGTTGAGTTCCTGCTCGGTCCGCTTTTCATACCCTTCCTTCAGGTTTTTTTCGATTTCCGTCTTCAGCGCATCCAGGGTATCGAAGGGGCCGAAATTTTTCGCCAGCTCGTCATCGATCTCGGGCAGGACCTCCTTTCGAATCTCTTCGAGTTCGATGTGAAAGGTCACGGAACGACCCGCCAGGGTCTTGTTGCCGTAATCCTCGGGAAAGGCGACGTCCACATCCAGGCTCTCCCCGGGCCTTTTGCCGATCAGGGCGTCGTCGAGCTCCTGGGCGATCTGAGCCGACCCGATCTTCATGGTGAAATTTTCGGTCCGCTGAAGATCCTCCACCGGTTCGCCGTTTTCAAAGCCCTCATAGTGGATCAGCACGAAATCCCCTTCCTGAACCGGCCGGTCTTCCTCGATCGCCTCGGTTCGGCTCAGGTTTTTCTGAAACATCTGAAGCTGGTTCTGAATATCCGCTTCGGTGACCTCCCGGCGCACCTTCTGGAGCTGAAGCCCCTTGAATTCGATATCTTCCAGCTCGGGGGTCACCTCAACGGTGGCGTCATAGGTATAGGGTTGCGTATACTGAAGCTCGGGAGGATCGAGATCCGGCGTGCCCACGACATTCAGATTCTCCTGCCGAATCGCATCGGCAAAGGATTCCTGAACCAGCCGTGAAGAGATGTCGGCATCCACATCCTTTCGGTAATGCCGTTCCAGGACCGCCCGGGGCGCTTTACCGGGTCGAAATCCCCTGATTTTGGCGGTTTTTTTAAGCTCTTTATAGGCATTTTCCACTTCGCGGTTCACATCCTCTTCAGGGATCTCGATGTGCAGGACTTTTCTGACGCTGCTCAGATCTTCCACGGTAACTTGCATGTTTTTCCTCTCCAATAAATCAAATGCCTGAAGTAAGTCGGGATCTTCAGGCACCTTAGAATGAATTCCTTATTGGTGCGAGAGGGGAGACTTGAACTCCCACTCTGTCTCCAGAGCTGGATCCTAAGTCCAGTGCGTCTACCAATTCCGCCACTCTCGCAATTTTTTTAAATCGTTCAGCCGACGAACGGCTCCTCGAAAACCTTCTTCTCTTCTTTCGCCCTTTGCTTTCGTATCTATGCCGTTGATTCCCTTCAGAATACGAAAATAAGACTATCAAGATAATATTAAAACTCCGGGGTGTCAAGAAAAATTGAAAAAAGGAGCTATGATGTCAATATTTTGCGTTGAATCAGGCGAAAATGCGAAGCGAGACCCTTGCATACGCCCTCAAACCATGCTAAAGGAAGATCGAAAAAAATTCGGGGCGTAGCGCAGTCTGGCAGCGCATCTGCTTTGGGAGCAGAGGGTCGGAGGTTCAAATCCTCTCGCCCCGACCAATAAAATCAAGGGGTTGCACGTTTAAGGCGGCAACCCCTTTTTCTATGCTTGCGGGTCACGCTTGCGGAAACGTCAAAATTGAGGCGCTTTATCATTTTATCAATACAATCTCAAAACAATAAAGCATTGACCCTCTCACCGTTTTAAAGTATTTAAGAAAAAGATCAAATTGGGAAGGTTTTTGTCACGGCCCTTCTTTGCCACGAGTTTTATGCGCGGAATGCTTAAATTAAATTGATTATAGACGTTGCTGGCGATACTGATCAAACTATTTCCTTGGAGGTTTAAATGTTTGGTATTGGAGGTCCGGAATTTGCACTTTTATCCATCTTTTTTCTGATATTGACCATTCCTTTATATGCTTTAAGCAAATCGAAGAAATACAAAAACATGGTCGGTGATGAAGATGAATTAAGTATTCAGAAAATAATGTCAGAAGAAGAACGCACACTTTTCCAATCAGAAATGGCCAAAGTAAGGAAAAATAGGACGACAGGGCTTTTATTGGCCCTATTCCTGGGTAGTTTTGGTGCGCATTATTATTATACCGGCAACATAAAAATGGGGGTTTTGTATTCCGTCTTCTCCTGGACTGGGATTCCGACCCTTTTAGCCATTCTCGACTGCTTTTATATTATGAGTTTTATTGACTTTATTAATTATAGGAATATGAAGGTGATTTCATCACGAGTTATGGAAAATAAAATAATATCCTGCGGAAGAAAACTTGAGGAATCTTCACCGGCGAGATTAGGGAAAAAGAATGATAGTAAAACAGATCAAAATGTCAATTTGAATCCGCTCAATGCTCAAAATTTTTTCAAAGGAATGAAGAACCTTGCAAGCACATCTAAGTTCTCTCATAATTTAAAAAAAATAAAGAATAATATTGATCTTTCAAATTCTGAACTTTTTATAGAACGAGGCAAACAGAAATTAAAAGCAAATCTCTATTATGAAGCAATTGCTGAATTATCAAAATCAATAGAGATTAACGAAACCAACGGCGAATCATATTACATCCGTGCTATAGCCTATAGCAAAGTAAAAGAGCCTAAAAAAGCTTTTCGGGATATTGAAAAAGCCGCTAAATTGGACCATGAAAGTGCAATAAGACATCTAAGCTCGAAAGAAAAACAAATTTAAAACGCTTGTGATTTTTTTAAATGAAAAAGTGATTCACACCCGTATACTTTAGACCCATTTTTTTGAGATTTTATCAATTTTTTCCCTCGTTTTTCTTCAAAACTGGTTGTAAATGTAAGAAGTAGCCAAAATCACATCAGCAAAGATTATTTGGTCGAAGGTTCAAATCCTCTCGCCTCTATCAATAATAAGGGGGTTCGGTGATTTTCCGAGCCCTTTTTTTCTTTTCGAATTCCCCTGGGTACAAGTTTAGGTACAAGGTCAGAGCCCCTTAGCTTGGATTTCGCTTTTCCTCCAGGCGCATTTGAATAATTTTAAAAGGCTAAAAA
>CAZNLT010000221.1:0-8462 GCA_964573705.1 uncultured Desulfobacterales bacterium | reverse complement strand
ACGTACTCGCAATGGGCGAAACCGATGCCGCATCTCTGGTTTTCAAAGTAAGCTTTCAGGATTTTTCCAATGGATTCACCGTCCGGGGTCTCGGAGACCAGGAGGATCAGCCGACTTCGTTGGTCCGGCAAAAAGTCCTTTCGAACCATCGCCTCGATGGAGTTGATTTCCGCGCCGCAGAGACGGAGGTCGGGGGGGAGCGCTTGGAGTTGGTCGGCAAGAAGGCCCTCTTCTTTTGTCTCATAAAATTTCTTGATGTTTTGAAGCACCTCCACCAGTCGCTCTTGATCCGCCCAGAGGCCCTGACGGCTGAGCGCGGCCCTGTCCGCCTGCACGGTAGGGTCTTTTGGGTTCGCCCACTTTCCGGGCTGTGTCTCCGGGTTCAGAAACTTCAGATTGGGAATAAACAGGCTGGTACCGACGGTGCAGATCAGATTGGGGCGCAACGAGTCCATATTTTGCCATCACCTTTCATTCAAATGGGCTTTAACGGCGTGCCCGAGTTGGCGGGCGTCTTAAACCAGTAATAGTCCGGATACCGAAACGTCCTTGTGTCTTGTTCATCATAGACCATCATTTTCCTGAGCTGCGTCATGGTTGGGGAGTTGTCCCGCCGATGAGCATCGGTTCTTTCGGCGATTTCCGAATTCAGGAGGTCGCCTTCGAAGACCCTGCTGGTTTCGCCAGACATGGTGCTGAATCTCTGGGCGGGATCGGCGAGGTATTCCAGCCGGGAGATCGTAATCTTGCAGCTTCCCATGCCATAGGGCTTGGCATTGCCGAGCTTGTGGCGCATAGGGCCGGAAAGCCGGATGCCGTCCGTTTCCAATTCCACTCTGGCCTCGTCTTCCAGCGCGATGACATACAGCAGAAGGGACAGCTCGGCGCCGCTCAGCTCTGAAAACGTCACGTCGAAGTCAAAATTGTGCCACGCCGTCAGGGCGTTCACCCGCCAGGCACGATCTTGAACGCTTTGGGGAACCGTTGGGAACTGATCGTTGACCCGGGGCTGGTGAAAGTACATCTTCCGGCATTTCCCGTCGGCATTACCTGAAGCCGGATTACGGTAAAAAGACTGGTGGGTTGTTTTGGGGCCGGAGAGCAGTACCTCGAAAACTTTCCTTTCGAGGGAGTCATCCTGGAGCAAACCGTCTCCGATCCCCACCTTGCCCGTATGAACCCGGGCGCCCTGGCCGCGTTCCATCATCCCGAACATCCGGCAAGCGATGCAAAGCTCATTCGCATGGGCGCAGGCTCTGAAATTGGCGTGACATTCGCCTCTGCCGGTGTCGGTCACGCAGCATCCCCCGCCGACGATCTCCGCCAGGGACCGCAGCATTCCTTTCAAGCTGCTGCCGGGAATGACCGGCTTGCCATTGCATTCCATGAATGGTCTCGGCTCGCCGGTATTGCCCCGAGCGACGAAGAGCGGTGTCAGGTTTTCGAGACGGCAATGGAGGCGTCCACTTATTCCGGTAAACCGATGGTGAGGCGTGGGCGCTTGCCGGTTTATCGGCTCCCTCATGGGCACCATCCGATACGGGTTCCAGTATGTTTCTCCCTGGGGCATCAGCTTTCTCCTTCGATTTCCTTGAGACTATGATATCGGGCAAACCTCTGCTGGCCCGAGGCATCCACCCAGCTTTCCACGACCAGGGCCACGCGGCCCCTCGAATGGGCGCGGCCGTCGACCGGGAAGGCGAGCCGGTTTGGAACCTGCTGCTCGAGCCATTCATTTTCCAGGTCGGTGCGTCTGCCCCACAAGATGTATTCTCCGGTCTGCTTTTCCAGTGACGTCAGGTGTCCGGAATGATCTTCCAAACCGTCTGGTGGTGATTCGCCCAGATAGACGGCCCGCATGTGGTCTCCAATGCGCCGCCACCTGAGCTCACCCTGGGTCGAAAAAATCCGACCCTGATCCGTTTTGGTGAGAAAGCCCTCATCCATCTCGAACCGGGAGAATGAAAACCGGTCCACCGCAAAGGCCATGATCAGCGAATCATCTGGCCAGGGGGTCGCCCGACACAATTCGACGAACCGTTCCAGGTCCAGATCACCGGCAGCTAAATATGACACGCCCGCCCCCTTTAGTTGCAGTAGGTTTCAATGCGCCGTGGCCAATCCACGGCACCGATCATCTCGATGAGATCGGTGACGCCCGGCTCCAGGACCGTTTGCCAGGTTTCATTCAGGTTGTATTCATCCCGGAGACCATTCCGCTCCGCATCCGGCAGGGGTGGACTATCCGCGTCTGTCTCGGGATAGAAGCCATACGCTTCTCGCTCCCCTTCGGGACAGAGCGCCCAGATTCCGCAAAGGCGGTCAGGTTGCCGGTTGAAGTAGGCGACCGAAAATGTTTTGACGGCGGCTTCAAACCGGCCCAGCCCCCGGCTTTTGCCGAAGCCCATGCGGACGAGGCCCTGCTCCATGTCCCGAAGCATGAGTCCCACCAGAGCGAGCTGCCAGCGCTCGAAGTTTCTCAGCTCGATGCTTGTTTGGAACTCGCCCCTTGTAAGGACCTCCAGGTCGTATTTGGCGCCTTTGGCGGCGCCGCCGGTGAGCCGGTCGATGGCCACCCCATCCCGGGTCTCCAAAACAAAGCCGCGTTGGAAGTCCGGTTTCAGGTAAGCGTCCGATGTGGCAAACCGCCCGATGCCCACGTGGGAGCCGAACAGCCGGCAGACGGGACATGAGAGGGAATACGCCTCCGTCGAAGGCACGGTCTTGATGTCCCGCCTACGCTTATAATCCTCGAACCGCAACCCGCACGAGGCCTGCCTTTCCTCGCCCGGTTGAGTCGCGTTTGGGTCTGCCCTGAGGTAAGGGAGACAGACCGGGACCGGGTTTTCCCGCAGGCTTCGGCAGATCTTTTCGGCATAGGACCGGAACATGCCTTTCAGCGAGCTGCCCGGGATAAACGGCTCATCCTCATCCCCGTGCCGGTAGGTCCGGACAAAAGCCATGTCCACGCCGGCCACGGTGGCCTGGCCGGACTTGATCAGCAGCGGATCGATGGGGATGATGTCCAGCTCGATCCGGGCGGAGTTGATCATGCGCTTTAACATCGTTTGTCTCCTTATTGATTAAGGGCGTTGGTCAGACAGCCGTCCAACAGGTCCGGGGTGTCCGCCATCTTCCTGGAGACCAGGTAATCGAGGAGGGCGTCCTTATCCCCGTATTCCACACGGGAAACCTGGCGCTCGGTAAAGCGAACGTGACCCAGGCCCCGTGAGGTGAACCCGCCAAGGCGGAACCCGTTTTCCCATTCCGCCAGCACCGCCGCCACCAGCGCCAGCTCCATATCGGATGGGTTGTCGATGTCGATAAGGGTCGAAAAGACGGCGCCGGGGGGAACCACCTCGAAGTCGTATTTGAATCCATAGCGGGCGGTTTCCGTGTCCCGGTCGATGCTTACCCCGTCCCGGATCTGGAGATTTCTCCCACCGGATTCCAGGGTGCCGTCGGTGAAAAAAATCCGCGATCCCTGGTACGGCGAGCCGAAGAGCCGACAGATCGGACAGGTGTGGATCTCAAGCCATGCCAGTTTCGCCGCTTCCGAGCCGATCGCCTTGAAATCTTCATGCTGTTTGCGGCGATAAGCCTCATCGCCGACGCAATCCACCCCCGAAAGCCTTGAATCGAGGAGGCACGCCGTCTGATTCAGGTACACGGCCAGGCGTTCGGCAAAAGTCCGGAAGCTGCCCTTTAACGTCGATCCGGGCAGGACCGGAAACCCGTCCGGGTCGAGGAGGACGCCCATGTCCGTGGCCAGCTCTCCTTCCCGGCCGGAGCCGATGTGAAACGCGGTGTCGAAGACGAGCTTCCCGCTGATTCTGACCTTTTTGTCATATTGATTGTTCGTTGTCATCCATTGCCCCCTTGTCCCACGGCCATCTTATAGAAATAATGGCAATTGAAGTGCTCGAAATAGACCGAAAGCACCGCCTTCAAACCGGCCTCAATGGCTTGTTTATTCTGCTTTTTGATCCGGTTTCGCTCAGCTTTACTGAGGTCGCCGTTTTCGTTTTCAAGAAATCCATTTTTATCCAGCTCCCGCCGAAGGACTTCCCGAAGCCCTTCATCGGGGCCGGTCGAACTGACAACCTGATCATATAAAAATAACCAGAATTCCTTGATCTTGGTGCTGAAATTCTTTTCCTTCTGCTTTTCGATCAATCGGCTCAGCTCCCCGTATCCGCCTGCCTGGATGGTTGTGAACAGCGAGTAGAGCTGAGCTTTCTTGATGCCCTCGTGGTTTTTCAGGAATCGTTCAACGGCCTTGCAGGCATTGTACCGGAGGGTTTCGTCCTGGAAACGCAAAAAGGCGTCGGATTTCAGATACTTTTCAAGGGTCATCCCTGGCCTCCTTGGTTGGCGATCTGGTGTTGATACAGGCAATGGGTGATGACCTGCTTTCCCCATCCCCGGGCCAGCTTCATCTTGACGGCGAGAACGAGTGACGGATCATCGGCGCCGATCTCAACCGCACTGTTTTCAAGCCCCTCGAGCTGTTCGATGAGCATCGGGGCTACCCGGGGCCAGACGCCTTCTTTTTTGTCCTTGCCGGTCTGGTTTTTGATGTAGTTGAGAATTTCCGACAACCGGGAGGCGGAAACGATAATCGATTCAAGGCCCCGAATTTGTGACATGCCGAATTTTTTTCCGTCCATGAGCGCCGCCATCTGATTCCCGGCATCCTTGGCGTTCGGATATGTCGTTTCCAGCAATAGATCGATTTGATCAAGCTTATCGGTGGGTATCTTCATCCGTTTTCCTCCTCAAGGTGCAGGGGTTCACAAACCGCGATCTGGCCGAATCCCTCTTCCCGCCGCAGACCAATGCCGCTTTCTTCCAACGCCCGAAGGTTCTTTTCCAGCGTGTCCGGCTGTCCGCCGGTATAGCGGTACAGTAAGACGCTCCCCATGCCGACCGCCACATCATCAGGCTTGGGCAGCCCCCAGGCCGCCTGCCAGCCCCGAACCGTCTCCGAGACGGTCATTTTGGCCACCGGCTCGACATCCCCTTGATCCCCGTCCAGCGGATCGATCTCTGAGCACGGCCGGAGAAACCGGTCCACAAGAACGGCATTGGATCGGAGCGTGATGGAGAAAAAGGTCCCCGCCGGGACTTTATCGGCTCCCATTTGGGCTTCAAGCCGGCTCCGGAAGGCATTGCTCCAACCATTCAGGTCGAAGGCGGGGCGATCGACCTCCTGAAGCCGAAGCTCAATCTCTCCCATGCCCCGGGTCCGCTCCGCGCCGACAAAGACCGTTTCGTCAAGCAGGGAATTCAGCAATTCGGCCTTTTCGGGTGCCATGAACAGCTCGCCGGTGAGATATTGCGGGCGGTACACGTCCGTGTCCGGGTCGGGGTCTTTGTAATGATCCGCAATGCCTTGGGTCATGAAAAAGGCACCCATGGCGACCGTGCCCGTCGCCCGGTCGATCCCGGTATGGCGCTGCGAGATCAGTGTTGGCTCAAAGCGACGGGGGCCATTTGGACCATCGCCCCGAAAACCGGAAACGGGCTTCAGATCCTGTCCGCAGACCGCGCATTTCCAAGGCGCCCGGTCCGTATCCCGATGTCCCAGGCGGACTGCCGCGACCTCGGCAAGCGTATCCTTCACCCCATGCCCCTCCGGTGGAAATCCCGGATGACGTTTGCATGATACCGCGGACAGCGGCAGGGGAATCATCCGGACATCAGCGTCCGGTGCCGGGATCAGGTTCGGAAAGGCAACCGGCTGATCGATGAACAGGCTCTGAAAAGCCGGATTGTCGGCCCCGCCGCCGGCTCGCAGACACCGGGCGGCCAGGGCCCCTCGGAGCGTGCTGCCCGGCAGGAAGGCAACCGTCGGCGAGGCAAATGATTGTCGCTTTTTCTGCACCATCAGCGGTGACAGAAGCTTCGCCGTCAGACGAAACGACTTCATGTTACCCCCCTTCTTTCAAGATAATAATCGGCATCCAGGTATAATGCCAGCGTTTCCGAAGTGTAGTCGGCTATATCCATGGGCGCCCCGTTATATTGGAGGGCATCGATCCGGATACCGGGCTGCATATACCCCGCGCCGGTGCTTTTATCTCCGCCGATGCGGTCGATCATCTGGATGGCGGCGATCAGGAGCGCATATTCAAACGGGGGATCGGTATCTTCGATCAATGTTAAGTCATTATGGAACCCGGTCAGTTTAGACTTTAACGCCACCGGCATGGAATACTGGCTTGCAAACAGGTGCTGGTCCCGGACGGTTCGCAGCTTTCGGTTCATTCGGGTCCGGGTCTGGAAGAAATAACGGGGTTTGGTCGAGTCAGCCGGCCGGGCGTCCCGAAAAATTAGTCCGCCCGCCTCAAATTTATTGCCGAATAATCGGTCCACCGGCGACTGCGTCTCGCTCAACGGCTCGAAAACCCCATCGGCCGTCAGGTCCACGCTGTGTGGGTTCGACGGTAGTGGAAAGTCCAAGGTCCGGGACAGCTTTTCACAACTTTCCCGGATGACGCCTTTCAACGTGCTGGCCGGGAGAAAGGGAAGGCCCCGTGCATCAAGCTGGATGAGTCGATCCACGAGGATGTTACCTTCGCCCGACCCTGAACGCCACCGGTTTGAAAACCGGATGTCGATCTCCATTTCAAGCCTGTGCTCCATAACCGCTCCTTTTTGATTGCCCATCCATTAGCAAAATTCGACGATTTCGATTAGATCCGTGAGAACTGTCTTCGGAAGTGCCTCGACATCGCCGCCCCGGGCCGTGATTTGCCAGGGCATGTTGGTGATGCAGTCGAATTCCGAAAGAGAGCTCCAGAACGTCAGCCGTTGATCTTCCCCGCGGATTCGGGTGTAGA
Source organism: uncultured Desulfobacterales bacterium (assembly GCA_964573705.1). Lineage (GTDB taxonomy): Bacteria > Desulfobacterota > Desulfobacteria > Desulfobacterales > Desulfococcaceae > JAABSQ01. Next base: position 1,617 of record CAZNLT010000221.1, on the reverse strand, counting down.
GCTTGAGACACTCCAGGGTGCCGTCAACCTTTCCGAAAAAGGGGGCATAGCCGAACCGTTTTAACCGGGAGCGCGGGATACCCGATGCCACAATTGCCTTGGCATGAGATAGCAGGCTTTCGGCTTCATCCAGGGAATAGGGCTTCCGGGTCAGCTTGACCGGATTGGGTCCGCTGAATTCCAAATGTGCTTTTCGGGCGGCTTGTACGCTGATCTGGTTGAAATGAGAAGTCATGTGATAGTCGATATAAGTCGGAACGGCGTATGCGGCCGAGCCCCCTTCCGTCCGAAGTAGCTCAGAACCGGCTTTTTTGGCGCTTTTCAATAGCTCTTCGGCCTGATCCATCATAATGGAAAATGGTGTGTGGCTCTTGCCGTAGGCAATCCCGAAGGAAAGGGTTATCCCCCGGCCACCCAGCCGGTCTGAAAAGAAGCGATCCTTTGAAAAAGCCGTCCGGGTCTTCTCCTCGAAGCGGCGGGCCGCATCAATAACAAAGGGCATGGCCACGTCGGCCGCGAGGTAAACAACCAGATCGTCGCCGCCCAGGAGCAAAATGTTGGCCGGGACCTTTCCACGAACTTCCACGCATATCTCAGCCATTGCCTCATGGCAGGCTTCCTTTACGGCGCTGTCAACAGTTTCCGAAAAATATCGGAACTGGTCTTTGGTTTCGATATCCTGGATCATCCGGCCCATGGCGTTGCCGTCCGCATAGACCAGCGCGGTGTAACCGGGTCGTGCCCGGCATCGCTCGCCGATCGACTCGAAATCGCCGGGCATCAGGTTCTCCGGATTGGTAACACCCCGCCCCGACAGGTGTCTGGCGAAGGCCGCCCACAACCCGCGGCCCCTGCCCGCTTCTACCTTTTTTGCGCAGACATTACACAGCCAGCGGGATTCATCCGCGTAAGTGACGCGCTGGGCGGCCATTTCGGAGCAACTGTCACATTCCCGGATAAACCCGGTGTGGAGCGTCGGGACGGATCGGACACACTCCTCGTCTCGCTTTCGCCGCAGGTCTTGAAAGGCGTCTTCAATGGCCTTTGGGTAATCATTGCCTTGGAATGATCCCAAACCGTAGCTCAAGGCCAGGCCGCCATTCGATTCCGTCAGGAATCGCCGTTGAAGCCCCTTCAAAGCAGTGTTCAAACGGTCATCGTCACTGCTGATGATAAACTGACCGGCGCCACCGCCCGAGAACACGCAATCGACGTTTTCCCGGCCCAGCTCCGATCCCAGAATTTCCGGCGTCACCCGTTCATTCAGCTTCGCTAAAAGCGAGCTGGCACCCCGGATTTCGACGAGCTTATCGGTGCCGAAAACATACCGCTTGATGGAGGGCACGTCGAGTAAAACAAGATACTGGCTCATGATCCCTCTCCGCCGAAATAATAATAAAATTGAATTGTTAGTTGATGTTAAGGTGAACTGGCGCGTCAGCCATCGCCAACCCCCATAGCCGGCAAACAGCTACGCTCCCCGATTGATTATCCCTTGCCTATTACAAACCATTTCCAAATTGTCAAGACATTTCCAATTTTTTCTGATCCGCTTCGCCGCTCTCCACCCGCACCTTCCCCAGCCCGAAGGAGGTGGCCTTGCCCAGGTGGACCTGC
>CAZNLT010000220.1:0-8478 GCA_964573705.1 uncultured Desulfobacterales bacterium | reverse complement strand
TATGGCCAAAAACTGGCGGCCTTCTTTAAATCCCGCGGCCAAGCGGACTAACCGTTTTTGCCAAAGATCCCCTGGACTACCCGGATGCGGTCTTCTTCGAGATTTTTTACGACATTGGCGGCTTTCGCGGGGGTGGTGTCGCCCATCAGCAGCTTGATTCCCAGCGGTTTGGCGGTCTTTGTCTGATGGGTCGCCATTTTGCCCGCCGCTTTTCGATACCAGGCCAGGGAATCGGCGGTGATGTCCCGCCATTTCTCCTCGGTGAGCCCCTGATCGGTGAGGGATCGTTGAAACGCCCGGGGTGGGATAAGGAAGTTGAGGGCGGCTTCATGGGCCCAGGGAACCGGAAAATGGATCGGCTGATTCGGCCCGGCGCAGACCTCATGAAAAATGAATCGACCGCCGGGGATCAGCACACGCTGGATTTCCCTGAAAAGCGCCTGTTTGTCTTGAATGTTCATGGTGGTGTGCTGGGACCAGACCGCATCGAACGTCTCCGGGTCAAAGGGCATCGCCGCAATATTGCCGTGCTGAAACCGGACGCGATCCGCCAGGCCCACCCGACGGGTCAGGGACTCTGCCGCCAAACAGTATTCCTCGATAATATCCAGGCCGGTCACATCGCACCTGAATTCATCGGCCAGGGTCCGGGCCGGCCCTCCGATCCCGCAGCCCACATCGAGGATCCGGGTGCCCGGCTTGAGATCGGCCCATTCGGCCAGCTTTCGGGTTTCCAGTCGCCCCCCGATATGAAACTCGTCAAAGGTGAAGAGGTCCTCTCGTGTGAGGGCGTTGATGTCCTTTCCCGCTTTTTCCAGTGCGGAGAGGATGCGGGTTTCCAGATCGGTTCGGCCGTAATGTTCGGTCAATAACAGGTCGTAAGATTTCACGGTTGCTCCTTCTTGCTGGTTATGGAAGGATGACGATGCATCACTCGGGATCGATTGTCAAGATGGGGAGCGGTCGTTTTATCGGTGTAATTCGGTATAAAAAACCGGTTTCTTTCCTTGAAATTTCGGCTGAAAATCGATACACTGAAGAACCCTCGGCAAACTGAATGTCTTTCAGATTCCCGGCTGGTCTCTTCATGTCTTTGAACTCTAAAAAAGGAGGTCGAAAATGGCCGTCAAGATCCTCATTAAAAGGGAAGTTCCTAAAGAAAAAGCTAAAAAGATAATTCCTTTATTTCGAAGGCTGAGAACACTGGCGACCAACCAGCCCGGGTACATCTCCGGAGAGACCTTAAAGAGCCTCGACAGACCGGATGTCTTTTTGGTCATCAGCACCTGGCAGTCGGCCGATGATTGGGAAAAATGGCTGATCAGCAAAGAACGGCAGGAGGTTCAAGACCAGGTGGATGCATTGCTGGGCGGGAAAACCGAATATGAAGTGTTTCACTACGGGTTTACGGAATAAAGATCAGGAGGCGATATGTATCTACCCAAGAAGTACACCGATTTCACCAAGGATTTCCCAGAAATTACGGACGCTTATAAATCATTGGCATCCGCCTGTCGAGACAAAGGCGGTCCGCTGTCGGAAAAAGACCAGGACATGATTAAACTAGGCATCGCTTTGGGGGCCAACTCCAGAGGCGGGGTCATGTCCTCCACCCGCAAAGCCCTGAATGCCGGCGCCACTCATGAGGAGATCGTCCACGCCGTGCTGCTGGGGTTGACCACCACCGGGTTCCCGAACATGATCGCGGCCATGGGGTGGGTCAATGAGGTGCTTTCGGAGCGAGAGGATTAGAGGTGTCATTCTCCTGGCGAATCAACGTTTAAACCGAAACATAATCCGCAGGGCCGCCTGCTCCAGGATCACCAGCGCCGCCGTCATGGCCACCGCCATGCCGAAGAGGGAATAATTGTCCACATCGCCGGTGCGAAAGGCGAAGCTGAGAGAGGTGCTGACGGCCGGCGGATGAACCACGTCGAACAGGATCATCAACTCCTGCTTCAAACGGAATCGGTTTCTTGCAGCGCGAAGTTTTTCCCGGGAAAATCCAGGTGTGAGCCATCTATGCACGGCGATGACCTTTCCGGCTTCGGAAAAACACCGAAAAGGCGCTAGGCCTTCAGGCTGTATGCCTCGAAGGTCTTGCGCCAGTCCCGGGTCCAGTCGGTGAGTTTCACCGAAAATTCCTCGGCTTCCCCCTCGAGTCGTTTTTCTTCGATGCTCCGAAGCTCTTTGGCTTCTTCCTATTTGAATACCCCGGCGATGTGCTTGCCGCAGCTCGGGCAGTTCGAATCATCGGTCACCCGAATCCGACTCGGCGCGAAATACTCCCGTCGGATCAGGGTATCGCCGCATTGGGGGCACTCGGTGTCGCGGTCTTCGCCCATGACGTTGCCGACATAGATGTATTTCAACCCCGCTTCCCGGCCCAGAGACTTGGCTTTCTGAAGGGTTTTCACCGGTGTGGCGCCGCCGTCCCTCACCTTGTAATCGGGATGAAACCGGCTGATGTGCCAGGGAATATCCGGGTCCACATCGGCGATGAATTCGGCGATGTCCTTCAACTCCGCCGGATCGTCGTTCTGCCCCGGCACCACCAGGGTGGTGACCTCGACCCAGATATCCAGCTCCCGCATCAGGCGGATCGTATCCAGCACCGGCTGGAGTTTGCCGTTGCAGGTCTTGCGATAAAACTCGTCCTGAAAAGATTTGAGATCCACGTTGGCGCCGTCCAGATAGGGTTGAATGTTCTTGATCGCCTCCGCGGTCATGTATCCGTTGGTGACGAAGACGTTGTAAATGCCTTCCCGGTGGGCCAACTCCGCGGTATCATAGGCGTATTCAAAATAGATGGTCGGTTCGGTGTAGGTGTAGGCGATGCTTTGACATCCTTCTCCCTTGGCCCGTTGGACGATATCGGCCGGAGCGAAGGGCCTTCCGGCAAGATCGCCGCCGTCTTTGGAGGTCTGTGAAATCTGCCAGTTCTGGCAAAACCCGCATTGAAAATTGCATCCCTTGGTGGCGATGGAAAAGGAACTTGAACCGGGCAAAAAATGGTATAACGGCTTTTTCTCGATGGGATCGATATTCGCGGCAATAGTTTCCCCGTAGACATGGGTATAGAGCATACCGCCGCGGTTCTGCCGCACCCGGCAGACCCCGAACTTCGAGTCGGATATCCTGCATTGATGGTTGCAGAGAAAGCAGTGGACCCGGTCCTTTCCCTCAATTTTCTCATACAGCATGGCTTCTCTGAGCATTCCCCATCCTCCTTTCAGTATATCCTCATCATGAAGGATCGGCTTCGCCCCATGAATAGGGGGAAATACGTATTTTTTCAGGGAAAAACCCGCATCTTTCCTGAAAGTTTATTGTCAAACATGAATACAATAACCGAATATGACCTTGATGTCCAGGTGTCGGCAGGGTGCGTGAATGGAGGGAATAATGGGTGAATCGGCCGAAATGAATCCCCAATGTCATTTGCAGGAAAGGCATGGCATTTGCCAAAATGGAGCACAGGTAATTTGTGATAATTGACAGAATTCATCATATGAGGTAAATAATTTTACACCGGTTTCGTCAATATTGTAAATTGATGGGTTGATCTTACCCGAAAGATGTCGCTGAATATCATTTTGAGAGATATGGGACATACAAATCCTCATGTATCAAAAACGTTTTGTATTTCTATGTATCCATTCGACCTCGCACCGGGCCGTCGGGGCGATAATGATGGGTACAGGGTGTGTGTCCCATGAGTTCCCGCAACACCTCTGCTGATTATCCCCGGTCTCAGGTTCAGTATCGAAACGGTCCGAAGCCGGTTCTGCGCCGCTTGATGCCGCCGCTGACAGTGATATCGGTTTTTTTGATCCTTGGTTTTCTGGCGGTGCTGATCGGGCGGCATGAGGATCATCTCGAGGATGCCCTCATGCGGGATATCGCTGCTGTTCCCGAGCGGTTTTCCGAGGCGCTTCGGTTCGAGGCGGCCGGTCTCGACCTGGCGCTGCAGTCGATTATTCGCGACCACAAAATGCGCGCCGATGTAAAAGCCGAAGACCGAGAAGGCCTGTTGAGCCGATACCGGGCATGGTTTGCGGACATTCGGAGAGACCACGGGGTGACCCATTTCTATTTCCTGGATGCCGCCCGGATTTGCTTCTTGCGGGTCCATAAACCGGAAAAATCCGGTGATCGAATCGACCGCTTCACCGCTCAGGAGGCCGAACGGACCGGCCGTTTCGCCGCCGGCATCGAACTGGGTCCGCTGGGGACGTTTACCCTGCGGGTGGTGCGCCCGGTTGTTGAAGACGGACAGCGCCTCGGGTATGTGGAACTGGGCAAAGAAATCGAAGACGTCTTGCAGTCTCTCCACGATGATCCCGCCGTCGAATTGGCGGTAACCATTCACAAGAAAGCGCTGGATCGTTCTCAATGGGAATCCGGCATGCGAATGCTGGGCCGGGAACCGGATTGGGATCGTTTTCCCCGGGACGCGCTCATCTATTATTCCACGCCCCGGTTTCCGGAGGAACTCGACCGGTATGTCGATCGCGGGGACTCCCATGCAGACATTCTCAAGAACCTTTCCTTCCTGAATCGCACCTGGCGGGTGGCCTTTCTGCCGCTTCAGGATGTTTCCGGCAGCCAAGTGGGGGACCTGGTGGTGATGCGTGACATCAGCCGAATGAAGGCCGCCTTCTGGCGGTCGGTCGCTGTTTTCGCGGCGGTCGGGGCGGTCCTCGGGGCATTGCTGCTGTTCTTTCTGTTTTCCATGCTGAAGCGGACGGACGCGGAAATTCAGGAGAGGGAAGCGGAATTGAGGGGGGTTCGGGAGCGGCTTCAGACCATTCTGGACGGCATTCCGGATATCATCGCGTTACAGAATCCGGACCATTCCATTGTATCCTATAACAAGGCCGGGTATGCCTTTTTGAACCAACCGCCGTCAGCGGTGGACGGCAAAAAATGCTATGAGCTGATCGGCCGAGGGCGCCCCTGCGATATTTGCGCCACCTCGGAAGCGGTCGCATCCAGGCAACCGGTCTCTATTGAGAAATTTGTTCCAGAGATGAACGCCTGGGTTCACGCCACCAGCATTCCCATTCTCGATTCTGAAGGGAATGTCTCGCTCATCGTCGAGAAGCTGCAGGATATCACCGCTCGCAAACGGACCGAAGACGCCCTGAAAAAAAGCGAGGAGCGATTCCGGGCCTTTGTGGAAAACGCCAATGATCTCGTCTTCACGGTTTCCCTCGACGGCCTCTTCACCTATGTCTCTCCGAAATGGATGGAATTGCTGGGGCATGATCCGGCCGATATTCTCGGGAAATCTTTTGAAGAATTCGTCCACCCCGAGGATGTCCTTGCCTGCTGGGGATTTCTTGAAAAAGTCGTCACCACCCAGGAGAAGGGAGAAGGGGTGGAATACCGGGTTCGGCGCCAGGACGGCCGGTGGCGTTGGCATTTCTCAACCGGGTCTTCCCTGAAGGACGAAGCCGGCAAGGTGGTCTCTTTTCTCGGCATCGCACGGGATATTACCGAGCGAAAACGGGCCGAACAGGAAACCAGGGCGCAATTCGACTTTCTTCAAACCCTGATGGAAACCATTCCGAACCCGATCTATTATAAAGACGTGAACGGAAGGTATCTCGGCTGCAACCGGGCTTTTGCCGATTTTCTGGGATGGGACCGGGAAGAGATCATCGGCAAAACCGCCTACCAGATCTCCCCGCGCGAACTGGCCGACTATTACTACCGGATGGATGAGGTGCTGCTGCAAAAGGGCGGGGTTCAGCGGTATGAATGGATCATGCGGGATCATCATGGACAGGATCGGGAAGTGATTTTCAACAAGGCGGTATTCCACGGTGCGGACGGCGGGGCGGGCGGCATTGTCGGGAATATCGGCGATATTACCGCGCTGAAGGAAAAAGAACGGGAAATCCAGGAGGCCAACCGTCGGTTGGAGTCGGCCATCGCCCGTGCCGAAGAACTGGCGGCCCAGGCGGAAAGCGCCAATCAGGCCAAAAGCGATTTTCTGGCCAATATGAGCCATGAGATACGCACCCCCCTGAACGGGGCCCTCGGAATGATCGGTCTGTTGATGGATACCCCCCTCGATGATGAGCAGCGCCGGTATGCCGAAATGGCCCGATTGAGCGGAGATGCCCTGCTGTCGCTGATCAACGACATTCTTGATTTTTCCAAGATCGAAGCCGGCAGGCTCGACATGGAAATGCTTGATTTCAACCTGCGGGCCCTGCTTGATGACTTCGCCGCCATGATGGCCGTTCGGGCCCATGAAAAGGACCTGGAGTTTGTTTGCGCCGCGGCGCCCGAGGCGCCGGCCCTGCTTCAGGGGGACCCGGGCCGACTGCGCCAGATTCTGATCAATCTGGCCGGAAACGCCATCAAATTTACCGAACAGGGGGAAATCGCCGTCCGGGCGACGGTGGCCTCTGAAACCGATGAGACGGTGGTCATCCGTTTTTCCGTTCGGGATACCGGCATCGGGATTCCGGCGGATAAACAGGAACGGCTGTTTGAAAGTTTCACCCAGCTCGACAGCTCCGCAAACCGGCGATACGGGGGCACCGGCCTGGGGTTGGCCATTTCCAGGCAGTTGGCCGATCTCATGGGCGGAGACATCGGGGTGAACAGTGAAGCGGGCAGCGGAACCGAGTTCTGGTTTACCGCGCGATTCGAGAAACAGGGCGACATCCCTCAAGAGACCGGTCCCCCCGCCTCAATACGGGGCGCCCGGATTCTGGTGGTGGACGACAACGCCACCAACCGGGAGGTGCTGAGGGTCCGGCTGGAAAGCTGGGGCGCCCGAACCGCCGAAGCCGCCGACGGACCCGAGGCCCTTCAGGTCCTGTACCGGTCCGTGGAGCAGGGGGAGCCCTTTGAGGCGGCCATTCTGGATATGCAGATGCCCGGTATGGACGGCGCCCTTCTGGGGAAAACCATTAAAAATGATCACCACCTGAAGGAGGTGCGGCTGGTTATGATGACCTCCCAGGGCCGGCGGGGGGATGCCGGTGAAATGGCGGCCATCGGGTTCGCCGCCTATTTGACCAAGCCTCTGAAGGAGTCGGAACTCTTCGACAGCCTGGCCGCCGTGCTGTCGGGGCAATCGGACGTTACAAAGGCCCCCGCCATCATCACTCGACATTCGGTGCGGGAATTGCGGCGGGAGAAGATTCGAATTCTTCTGGCCGAAGACAATATCGTGAACCAGCAGGTGGCCCTGGGCATTCTCAAGAACCTCGGGTTGCACGGGGAGGTGGCGGCCGATGGGGGCGAAGTGCTGAAGGCCCTTCAATCCAACCCCTATGATGTGATTCTGATGGATGTTCAAATGCCGGAGATGGACGGCATTCAGACCACCCGCGCCATTCGGGAGGGCCGGGCCGGGGAAACCGCCAAAGCGGTTCATATCATCGCCATGACCGCCCACGCCATGCAGGGAGATCGCGAAATGTGCATGGAAGCGGGCATGAACGATTACATTCCCAAACCGGTGGAACCTCTGGCCCTGGCCGAAGCCCTGAACCGGTGGCTGAGGGAAAGGGACCCCGATGCCGGCGAAGATGATCTGATTTCTCACCCCTCCTGCCTCGAATCTTCAGCGGACATTCCGGGTCCGGTTTTGGACAAAACAGCCCTGCTGGAGCGCCTCATGCACAATCAAGAGCTGGTCCGGACCGTGGTTCAGGGATTTCTGGAAGACATGCCTCAGCGGATAGAGGCGCTGCAAAACAGCATCGACAATGAAGATGCCCGGACCCTCCGGTATCGGGTTCATTCCATCAAAGGGACTTCGGCCAACATGAGCGGCGAATCCTTGTGCCGAACCGCCTCGGAAATGGAGGACCGGTTGAAGGATGGGGATTGGATCGGAGTCAAAGCCGTATCGCCGCGATTACGGGCGGAATTTGAACGACTTAAAGAGGCATTGAAGCCCCTTCTGAATTGGAGCGTCAACGGAGATCAGGGATAACCGAGATCGGCCCTGAAACGCGATCTCCGCAGGGCATGCCTTTTTAATGATCTACGTGGTTTCCCGGCCGGCGGGAATACAGTTTGTGACCTGGTTGACATCCACCAGAAGGTCGCGATCATTTGCCGACACCACATCCTCAGCAACGGATTCATCCAGATCGGTTTTTGCCGGCATCCCTGCTTTCACCATTCTTTAATATTCCAACTGAACCGAGTGCCGAAAAGGTGATTTCCTTTTCGGTATGCTTTTACGATAAGAAATGGGAAACGATTTGCCTATGGGGTGATGACCCCAAAAACCGGATACGGTGGATCTGTTCGGCTCAGCCGAAAAATGAATAATACAGGTTTGACCGTATTGATCGGGAAGGAAAGGTTCATTTATACTGGGAAAATCCTGAGAAGAGCAATCTATGTAAAAAAGGAGATATGATGAGACGTTTAGAAAATAAAATAAAATGGACAAATTCCAACTTATTGTTATAGTTTTACCCGGATTAAGGACGGAAA
>CAZNLT010000219.1:0-8525 GCA_964573705.1 uncultured Desulfobacterales bacterium | reverse complement strand
TCCGACAACATTAGCACGGGTCAATGTTGCCTTGCAACTATCTTCTCGGGTGGGAGATTCACCCAAACCGCTCGGCACCCGGCATGCCGGAAAATCAGACGTATCACAGTTCAAAAATTGAACCGGATATGATAGATGGACCGGATGCCCCCGTCTGCGTCATCCTTTTCATCAAGATGATCTGCGGTTCAGACAGCGAACAGGGGACGCAGGTGAAAAAATCAGACGAACCACGGTTCAAGAATTGTACCGCAGATAATTGGCGGGCGGTTTGGTGAATCTCCAGATCGGCGGATTTTTTTCTTGACATCATTCAAATAGGATAGTACGTTAAAACCGACCGTACAGTCGGTCTGTTTTCTGATTCTAAAAGCAGGTAAAAGCAAAGAGATCATTGAGTTAGAATGTTCAAAAGAACCGCCATCCTCCAAGCCGCAACCCGCCTGTTTTCCGAAAACGGATTTCACGGCACATCCATCGGGGAGATCACGAAACTTACCGGGGCTGCGCGCGGAACCATATTCCACCACTTCAAAAGCAAAGAAGAGATCCTGATCACCATTCTCGAAGAGGTGAAGACCGGCTTGATCGGGGCCTTTGATCAGTATCTCGGGGAAAACGAATTCGACACCGGTCTGGAAATGATGGAGGGGATCATCTCCTTTTACCTCTATCTGGCCGGCCAGATGGAAGACGGGTTCATTCTCCTCCACCAGCACCACACCCACAAACTGGCCGAGGTCAATCCGGAGTGTCGGGAATACCTGGAAGCCATTTACAATTACCTGGTGGATTTATTCGAGAAAACCATTGCCAGGGGCCAGGAGGACGGTTCCATCCGGCGCGACAGTTCGCCCCGAAAACTGGCCCTGATCCTGTTTTCCACGGCCGACGGCCTGGTCTACTTCAGGAGCTACAATCTTTATGACGCCGGGGCCCTCTACACTGAGCTGCTGATTTCATGCCGCAAGATATTGGAAAACAGATAACCCCGGAATGGTCCATGAGCAGTCCCATCGGACCACCGCGGAGGATACGCCGCCGGCTCATGAGCCCTTGTCGAATACCGAACCCCGAACTTAGCAGAACGAAGTAATCATGCCCATAATAACAGTATTTCACGGAACCTTTTGTCAGGAAGAAGCGGTTATTCAAAATATTCAGGAAACCACCGGGTACCAGCGGGTCACCGATCAGGACCTTGCAGCCGAAGCGGCCCGGGTTTCCGATATGGATACCGCCAAAATCATGGAGGCGTTTGCATCCAAGACCTCCATTTTCAACCAATTCACCCATGAGAAGGAGCGCTCCATCGCCTATCTCAGGTTCGCCCTGGCAGGAATGCTGCCCCGGGAAGACCTGTTGATCACCGGTTTCAGTTCCCATCTCATTCCCCGGGAGATCGCCCACGCCCTGTGGATCTGTATCATTGCGGACATACCGTTTCGGATCAAGACGGCCATGGAAACGCAGGGATGTTCCGAAAATGAGGCGATCAAACTGATTCACGACCAGGACAAAGACCGGGGCGCCTGGGTCGACACCCTGTTCAAGATGGCCGATCCCTGGGACCCTTCTTTGTACGATATTCTGGTTCCCACCGACAAGATGGGGGTGGATGAGATCACCGCGCTGGTGTCGGAAAACCTGCGCAGCGAAGTCATTCAGCCTACCGCCGGCGCCCGGAAATCGGCCGAAGACTTTCTGCTTTCGGCCCAGGTGGAAGTGGCTCTGGCCGGCGAAGGCCACAATGTGGAGGTGAAGGCCCGGGACGGCGCCGTGACCCTGACCATCCACAAAAATGTACTGATGCTGGGCCGGCTGGAAGAAGAACTCAAGGCGATCGCCGAAAAGGTGGAGGGGGTCCGTTCGGTGGAGACCCGGGTCGGCAAAGGTGATCACCGGGCCGACATCTACCGGAAATACGATATTGAAATGCCCTCCCGGGTGCTTCTGGTGGATGATGAACGGGAGTTTGTTCAGACCCTGTCCGAACGCCTTCTGATGCGGGATATGGGTTCTGCGATGGCCTATGACGGTGAATCGGCCCTCGAAATGGTGCGCGAGGAAGAACCCGAGGTGATGATACTCGACCTCAAAATGCCCGGCATCGACGGAATCGAGGTGCTCAGGAAGGTCAAGGAAACCCGGCCTGAAATCGAGGTGATTATCCTCACCGGCCACGGGTCCGAGGCGGACCGGGAGGTCTGTATGGATCTCGGCGCATTCGCCTACCTTCAGAAACCGGTGGATATCGAGATATTAAGCGAAATTCTTCGCCGTGCCAATGAAAAAATCCGGAATCAAAAAACCGAAACCATCTGAGCAACGGCAAATCTCCCCCTGAGGCGCTTTTCCTGAAATTTTGGAAAAGAACCGAGGAGAAAAACCCAAGCAAAACGCCCATGAAGACACTGAGCCAAAAACTGAAACCCAAATTCTGGGATCACCGCGACGATACCGCCGGTCGTTTCAGCCGCATGTTCAACTTCCGGTTTGTCTGGAAGGTATCGGTATTTCTGATGAGCGCGGTGGCGCTGGTCCCCCTGATCTTCATCACCCTGGTCGATTATCAGGTGAGCCAAAATGCCGTTCGATCCGAAATCCTGCTTCGAACCAGCCGACTGGTCTCGAATACCCGAAGAACCCTGTATTTCTTTCTGGATGAACGCCGGGCCGTTCTGAATTTCATTATCAAGGACAACAACTATGACGACCTCGATAATGAAGCCCGCCTTTTGGAGCTGCTGAACAACCTTCAAAAGGAGTTCACCGGGTTCATCGACCTCGGGGTTATCGATGCAGACGGCCGGCAGAGCGCTTATGTCGGCCCCTACCCCTTGGAAGGCGCCGACTACTACAGTGACCAAGACTGGTTCAGAGAGGTAATGGAGCGCGGCCATTATATCAGTGACATCTTCATGGGTTTCCGGCAGATTCCGCACCTGGCCATCGCCTTTAAACACGATCTGCCGAACGAGAATTTTTTCGTGCTCCGGGCCACTTTCGACACCGAACGCTTTGAGGACATGCTGTCCAACCTTATGATCAGCGGCGAAGGAGATGCTTTTCTCATCAATCATAAGGGGATACTTCAGACTCAGTCCCGGTTTCACGGGGCAGCCCTGGAACAACTTGCGTTTCAAGTTCCGCCATTTTCAGAAAACACTCAAGTCATCGAAGCGACGGACGAACACGGAGACCGGGTCATTGTCGGTTATGCCTATATCGCCGATACCCCCTATATCCTGATGATTGTCAAACGGATGGATGAACTGATGAAGCCGTGGTACAGAACCCGCCACCAGCTGATCGGATTTCTGATAGTCAGCATCACCAGCATCATCATCGTGGTCTTGGGCATCGTCACCTTTATGGTCAGCAAAATCGACCAGGCGGACCAGCGGCGCTTTGCCGCCATGCACAGGGTCGAATACGAGAACAAAATGGCTTCCATCGGCCGAATGGCCGCCAGCATCGCCCATGAAGTCAACAACCCGCTGGCCATAATTAATGAAAAAGCGGGGTTGATTAAAGATATTTTCACCTTTCGGGAGGGGTACAGTAAAGACCCCAAATTGATCGGTCTGGTGGATTCAATTCTCAAATCGGTCAAACGGTGCGGCGCCATCACCAAACGACTGTTGAAGTTCGCGCGAAATATGGATGAAGTGATCGGCCCGGTCAATTTAGTCCTGGTGGTTCGAGAGGTCCTCGGATTTTTAGAAAAAGAGGCCGATTACCGATCCATTCAAATCACCGTCAACGCGGATGACGACATTCCCGAATTCGAGACTGACCGCGGAAAAGTACAGCAGATTCTTCTAAATATCATCAACAATGCCTTTGCGGCGGTGAATGACGGCGGAAATATCGAGGTAGACATTGAACGCAGGAGCAAAGACTCGATTATGGTGGCCGTAATCGACGACGGATGCGGCATCCCGGCCGCCAATATTCGGCAGATCTTTGAACCTTTTTTTACCACAAAATCCAAAATCGGGGGAACCGGTCTGGGGCTGTCGATTACCTATGGTCTGGTTCAGGAAATCGGCGGGACCATCGAGGTGGAGAGCGAAGTGGGGCAAGGCACCCGGTTCACCCTTACATTGCCGGTAATCCATCATAAAACACCCGATCACCGGGAGAATTCAAATGAATGTATTGTTGGTGGATGACGAAATCGAATTGGTGGATACCCTTGCGGAACGACTCAATATGCGGGGCATCGAGGCCGATTGGGCCACCAGCGGTGAAGAGGCCCTGGCACTGGAGGGAAAAACCTATGACATCGCGGTGCTGGATGTCAAAATGCCCCGCATCAGCGGCATCGAACTGAAGAAAAAACTTCAGGTCAGATACCCGGGCATCCGATTTATTTTCATGACCGGCCACGGGTCCGAGGATGATTTCCGGGCCGGTTCGGTTGAGGCGGGTTCGGATTACTATCTGGTCAAACCGGTGGACATCGACATCCTCATTCAAAAAATGAACGAGGTACTCGAAAAAACCTCAGGATAAGGAGCCCTCTTTTATGAAAGAACTGGATACCATCGGCGAAACCGGGCTGCGCTTTTTCGGAAAGGTATCGGCTTCCATTTCCCATGAAATCAAGAACACCCTGGCGGTGATCAATGAAAATGCCGGTCTTCTGGAAGACCTGACTTTGATGGCCGAAAAGGGGATGGAACTCGACTCGACCCGGCTCCGCAGGCTGGCTGAGAAAATCATGGCCCAGGTCCAGCGGTCGGACGGCATCATCAAAAACCTCAACCGGTTCGCGCACAGCATCGATGAAACCGCCAAAACGGTAGATCTGGAAGAAACAGCCAATTTTACCGCTCTGCTGGCCGCCCGGCTCGCTTCGACCCAGAGCGTGACCTTTCAGACCGTTTCCCCGGCAAAATCGATCCGTATCCTTACCAGCCCCTTTTTTCTGAAGGCCCTCCTTTTTCGATGCCTGGAGATCGCCATGGCGTCACCGGATGCGGACAACACCATTTATCTGAAGCCGGAAACCACGGAGGCGAGCATTCAGATTCGGCTGACCGGAATGGACCTGAAAGGCGCATGGGATGAAAGCGGTTTTCCCACCGAAGAAGACCGGGCCCTGCTTGATCTCCTGGAGGCCGATATCGAGGTGAACTCGACGAAAGGGGAGTTTGTTCTTATATTAACAGGTATTGGAAAATGATTTTCGCGCTCGGGCTCACCCGCACCCGCTCTTCGCTGAGAACCGCCGATGAACCCGGTTCAACTTTTTAAAATAACCCGACAACCCCGAAACGGAGGTAAAACCCATGACTGAAAAAGTATTGCTCGTCGACGACGAAGAAGATTTCGTAGAACCCTTGGCCGAACGGATGCGGGCACGGGGCATGAACGTCTCCACCACCACATCCCCTACCGATGCCCTGGCCAGGGCCGAAAGCGAATCCTTTGATGCCATTGTCCTGGATTTGATGATGCCGGAGATGGACGGCCTTCAAACCCTGGAAGCGATCAAGAAAAAGAACCCGGATATTCAGGTCATTCTGCTGACCGGGCATGCCACCGTGGAAAAAGGCATCGAAGCCATGAAGCACGGGGCCATGGATTTTCTGGAAAAACCGGTGGATATCAAGTCGCTGGCCGAAAGGATCCATAAGGCCCAGGCCAGAAAGATGGTGCTGGTGGAAAAAAAGAATGAGGAAAAGATTCGGAATATCATCCTGAATAAATCTTGGTAGCGCCGCCCCTGCTTTCCGATCTACACCGTTTCCGCATCGGCCGCCCTTGCAACAAATCCGTTCCGGTCACTGGCGATTTCAAAACCGCCCTCATTGATCAAGTGATCCGGCGAAACAACCACCCGCCTCCCCGGTTGGTGGTTGTTTCGCTCCCTCAAATCGTATAAGATGTTCAAACGACCTCACCAGACGATTCAAAAAGGGGCACATGGGCGAACAAGAATACATCTACGTGGAAAACCTGTCGGAGGATGAAAAGGAGATTCTTCGGCTGTCTCGGCAGCTTCGGCGCATGGGCAGAGACCCGGTCAAGATCCTGAAGCTGCTGGTGGAGACCGGAGACAAAATCGACAAATCCTTCTCCATCGGAAAATTCGTCTCCGGCTATTTCAAAAAACAGTGGGAACTATCGAAACATGAATTCAAAAAAGCCAAGGACGGGACCGATGACGGCGACAGCCGAGATTCCGACGGACGATAACCGTTCAGACCGTATCCCCGACCCATGTCATCTTATCCGAATCCGTCCGCACAGGTTCCTGATATCTCGCCGCTGAACCCCCGCCCGAACAGATATCCCGATGCACCCGCCTTTGAACACATCGTCCCTCATGGCACCCTCATGGCAATACCCGCCGGACGCCGCCGGACAGCCACACCCTGGTGCAGGCCCACACCTTCGACGTCCTGAAAGACCATCCCAGACTCCTCCGGGCGGTGGCGACGGTCATGAAGCCCGGGGCCGCCGTTTTTTTTCTCCACCAACCACCAGGATTTCGTGCTCCGGCCGGAGAACCTGCCGATCGCCGATCTGGAAGAAATCACCCCGCTGACAATTCCGGAAGATTACGTTCGGAAAAACCGGCCGCCCATCCACCGCTGCTGGCGGATGAGGGTGAAGGCCGATGGACCGGGGCCGGGATAATGGGCGCCGAATGGGTGCCGGACTGAAAAGGTCCGGACATTACTCGGTTTCTCTTCCCGCCGGAACCATCTGTTTGGATGAATAGATCCGCCAGGTCAGGACGGTTCCGAAAAAGAAGTTGTTCTCCTGCCGCACCAGGGGGCTGTCATCAAAGGCGGCGCCGTCGATGTTGTCCCACCGGCCGTAGATCCCCCATCGCAGGGAATCGGTGAGCTGTTTGGCCACGCCGGCCCCGACCGAGAATCCGGCGTATCCGCCGTCCGGGTCGTACAACGGTCGATCCGGACGGACATCTTCCGGGTCCACTTCATAAAAATAGTCATTGAAATCGGCATCGGTGAAATCGACTCCGATGCTGAACCCGAACCGGATTTTTTGATCCCGAAAAAGGCGGCTGTTGTTGTAGATCAGATCGACCCCGCCGTGCAGCCCCTGGTATTCCATATCCAGCCCGCTGTCGAAACCGATGGAGAACACCCCCCGAAGCGCGGTCCGCAAATAGAGTTCATCGAGCGGGTCCCGCCCGGTGAAAAACCATTTCAGCTCCGGGCCGACTTCGAAAAGCGAGTCGAGGTCATCCATGCCTTCCCGGGCCTCATTGTCGTCTTCCACCGGGGGATTTCCGAAGAGCGAAATGTCGGTTTCAAAATATTCGCTCCGGTAGAAAATGCCTCGAAACCCTTCCCGGTCGATTCGAAAAAATTCACCCCGGTAAATCAGATAGGGCAGCGGCAGTACATACCATTCGGCCTCATCCGAGCCCAGGTAGTGGGGAATCCGGGCGGCGGTATTGAAGAGGACGAACTCCCAGAGCGGTTTTTCCGCAAACCCCGCTTCCGATTCCTCGGCGCGGCAGGCGACGGGATTGAAAGCCGATGCCACGCCGATGATCGTTATGATCGCACACACCCGATAAAATGCTCTGTTCATGATTCACCTATTTCTTCTATTTCTCCTTCGCGACTGCAGGCCGAAGCTGTGATCCCGTCAAAATGCTATGACAAGCGGGTATTTGATAAAGTGATTCTCCATCTCCAATCCGCCAATGCTCGGGGAATGGCATTCAGGACCGGGCTTGTAATCGGATTTCAACAAAATTGCAGAATCCACCCTGGAATATTCGGGCTGGTTCGCACCGTTGTTCAGATTTTAGTACACGAATCCGGCTTTTAATTCCAGATTTACTTGGTGGTTTGGTTTCGACATGGGTTGGAAGAAACGCTGTGAAAAATAACCGGAGACAAAAACTTGAAAAAAATTTCTTGTACATTCATTTGGGATTTTGTAAGAGTCCTTTTATCATAAACCGAAGTTGCGGTATAAATATACCAGGCTGAAGAGGTGTCAAGGAATTTGTCAATCTATACGGCAGACGTTTTTTTGATGTTTGATATCGATATCACCGTGAACGCAAGAATCGGTTGAAGACCATTGAGTTGAGAGTTGAAGGTACGGGTCCGGAACCGGCGCTCGAAAGCTGAGCTGTACGGTTTAAAAAAAATGCCCCGATTTTAAATAGTGCCTGTCCGAAAACCCCGCTTTTCAGAAAAGCGGGTCGGGAATATCTCTGAACCCAATTTTTTTTCTTTACCTATGCATACCTGGCAAGAATGTAGGGTGGGCTTCAGAAGAGGAAGTGCGGCATTCGCTTCTTTCGACATCCTGTTCCCGCACATCCATGGGCTTGCCTTGCGACTCGCTTACCCTTGTTTTCAGGGAGATGTACGGGGTTTCCGTGTTCCGCATAAGTATCTTACGAACAGGTTAGGTCCCACCCCTACGCCGGTGGCGCTGCATCTGCGATGGAGGAGTTAGAAGCCCCCATACCTGGCCACGCACCTTTTGGTTCAAGCCTTTCAGCACCTTTGGCT
>CAZNLT010000218.1:0-8567 GCA_964573705.1 uncultured Desulfobacterales bacterium | reverse complement strand
AATTACAGTTCTTTCCTTCCCAATCTACATAGTTCCGAGTATACCCCGGCGCCTCCGTTTCATTTTAGTGAAGCTAAACACCGAACCCTTTTTCTCGGAGGCCTGCATGACCCTGAATAAACTGCTGTCGTCGTTTCGCTATCTTCGCCCCCTGTCCCGTGATACCCAGTGTCCACCGGAACCTGTCTCGTCCGACTGGGCCGAGATCCGCTCCGGCCAACGGGATTGGGAAGAATTCTACCGCCGACGGTGGCAGTACGATAAAAAGGTGCGCTCCACCCATGGGGTCAACTGCACCGGCTCCTGTTCCTGGGACGTCTATGTCAAAAACGGGATCGTGGTCTGGGAAATGCAGCGGACCGATTACCCGAGCTGCGGACCGGGGTTCCCCAACCACGAGCCCCGGGGATGTCCGCGGGGAGCCACCTTTTCCTGGTATACCTACAGCCCGATCCGGCTCAAATACCCCCTGGTCCGCTCCAGCCTCCTGGAGATGTGGCGCACCGAGCTGGCCGAGGCCGATGATCCGGTGGCGGCCTGGCGAAGCATCGCCGGGAATCCCGAGAAAAAAAGACGATTCCAGAAGAACCGGGGAAAGGGCGGATTCGTCCGAACCAGTTGGGACGAAGTCTCCACTCTCATAGCCGCCTCCCTGATCCATACCATTCAGACCCACGGACCCGACCGGATTTTCGGGTTCACCCCGATCCCGGCCATGTCGATGGTCTGCTATACCTCCGGGGCCCGGTTTCTGTCGCTGATCGGCGGGTCCATGCTCAGCTTTTACGACTGGTACTGCGATCTGCCGCCGGCCTCCCCGCAGATCTGGGGAGAACAGACCGATGTGCCCGAAAGCGCCGACTGGTATGAATCGACCTACATGATCGTCTGGGGGACCAACCTGCCGATGACCCGTTCGCCGGACGCCCATTTTTTCATCGAGGCCCGGTACCGGGGCGCCAAGGTGACGGGGGTGGCCCCCGATTACGCCGAGTACATCAAATTCGCCGACACCTGGCTGCCGGCCAAGGCGGGCACCGATGCGGCCCTGGCCATGGCCATGACCCATGTGGTCTTCAAAGAGTTCTACATCGACCGGCAGGTCGAATATTTCACCGATTATGCCAAGACCTATACCGATCTGCCTTTCATTGTGATTCTGGAAGAAAAAGGCGATCAATATGCACCGGGCCGATTTCTGCGAGCCTCGGACCTGGGGCTTGAATCGAACAACAATCCGGATTGGAAAACCCTGGTATTCGATGCCGCAAGCGGCGGCTTGACGGTCCCCAACGGCAGCATCGGCTTCCGGTGGGGTGAAGAGGGGCGCTGGAATTTGAAACTCGACAGTGTTTCCGGAAACGTTGCCATCGATCCGCTGTTGAGCTTCGCGGAAAATCCCGACGACTGGATCACCACCGCCTTTCCGCTGTTCGAGTTCAGCGGAAACCGGATCAAAACCGGCCGAGTGCCGATCAAACGAATCACCACCGAAAAGGGCGCCTTTCTGGCGGCCACCGTGTTCGACCTGATGGCCGCCAACCTCGGGGTCCGCCGGGAAACCGATCCGGAACCGACCCCCGACTACCCGGACAGCTACGAGGACATGAAACCCTACACCCCGGCCTGGCAGGAAAAGATCACCGGGGTTCCGGCCGAAGACGCCGTTCGGGTGGCCCGGGAGTTCGCCGAGAACGCGGAAAAGACCCGCGGAAAATCGATGATCTTCCTGGGGGCCGGCACCAACCACTGGTATCACAGCGACATGACCTATCGGACCATCATCAACCTGACCACCCTCTGCGGATGCCAGGGGGTCAACGGCGGCGGCTGGGCCCATTACGTGGGGCAGGAAAAGGTACGACCCCTGGCCGGATGGGCCCATCTCGCATTCGCGCTCGACTGGATACGGCCGCCCCGGCAGCAGAACGGGACCTCCTTTTATTATTTCGCCAGCGATCAGTGGCGGTACGAATCCTTCGACGCCCGGCACATCGCCTCTCCGCTTTCAGAAGACGATACCGGCGGTCACCTGGCTGACTACAATGTTCGGGCGGCACGCATGGGGTGGCTACCCTCCTATCCCCAGTTCAACCGGAATCCCCTGGAGCTCTGCCGGGAGGCCGAAGCCGGCGGGGCATCCTCCAATGAAGAGATCGTAACCCATGTGACGAATCAGCTCAAACGGGGAACCCTCGACTTCGCCATTGAGGATCCGGACCGCCCGGAGAACTTCCCCCGCGTCTTGTTCCTGTGGCGGGCCAACCTGCTGGGGGCCAGCGGCAAGGGCCACGAATATTTCCTCAAACACCTGCTCGGGGTGGAAAACGCGGTCTTCAACGCCGACGGCGAGATTCGCCCCAAAGAGCTGAAGTGGCGGGACCCGGCCCCGGAAGGAAAGCTCGATCTCCTGGTCACCCTGGAGCTTCGCATGTCCACCAGCGCCATGTATTCGGATATCGCCCTGCCCGCGGCCAGCTGGTACGAGATGCACGATCTGAGCACCACCGATCTTCACCCGTTCATTCACCCCTTCAACCCGGCCATCGATCCGCCGTGGGAGACGCGCACCAACTGGGACCAGTTCAAGGCCATCGCGGAAAAGTTTTCGGAGCTGGCCGCCGACCACCTCCCCCCGGCCAAAGACCTGGTGGCCACGCCGCTGATGCACGACAGCCCCGGCGAGATCGCCCAGCCCGAGGTGAAGGACTGGAAGCGCGGAGACATCGATCCCATCCCCGGAAAAACCATGCCCAACCTGACGGTGGTTCAGCGGGATTTTGCCCACACCTATAAAATGATGACCGCCCTGGGACCGCTCTGCCGGGATGTCGGCGTCGGCGCCAAGGGGGTGGCCTGGTCCGCGGCCGAGGAGTATGAGGAGCTGAAAACCCGAATCGGTACGGTCACTGAGGCGGGCATCACCTACGGCATGCCGTCGCTGGAAACCGGAAAGCAGGCGGCCGAAACCATCCTGGCCCTGGCCCCCGAAACCAACGGCGCGGTGGCGGTGAAATCCTGGGGATCGGTGGAAAAAAGGACCGGTCTCCATCTGAAACACCTCAGCCGGGAACGGGAGGCGGAAAAGATCGATTTCAAGGACATCACGGCCCAGCCGCGAAAGATCATCACCTCCCCCGTCTGGAGCGGAATCGAATCCGAAGACCGACGGTATTCGCCTTTCGTCATCAACATCGAGGAGAAGATCCCCTTTCGAACCCTCACGGGGCGTGCTCAGTTCTATCTCGACCATCCCTGGATGCGCCAGTTCGGCGAAGGCTTGCCGGTCTACCGCCCGCCCCTGGACATGCAGGCCCTCGGCTCCACCAAACTGGACCGGGAACCGGGCCGGGAGATCATCCTCAACTACCTGACCCCCCACTCCAAATGGTCGATCCACAGCACCTACTCGGATACACTGACCATGCTGACCCTGTTTCGGGGCGGGGAGGCGATCTGGATCAACAACGAAGACGCCGCATCCATCGGGGTGAAAGACAATGAGTGGCTGGAATGCTTCAACGTCAATGGGGTCATCCTCGCCAAGGCGGTGGTCAGCCACCGGATTCCGCCCGGAAAGGCGTTCATGTATCATGCCCAGGAACGGCTCATCAACACCCCGGGCTCCAAGCGCTCCGGCATGCGGGCCGGGGTCCACAACAGCGTCACCCGGATCCTGGTCAAGCCGACCCACATGATCGGCGGATACGCCCAATTCAGCTACGGCTTCAACTACTACGGACCGGTCGGCCCCCAGCGGGACGAGGTGATCGTGGTCCGCAAGGCGGAAGAGGTGGAATGGTATGAAGATTAAAGCCCAACTGGCCATGGTGCTCAATCTCGACAAATGCATCGGATGCCACACCTGCTCCATTCCCTGCAAGAACGTGTGGACCAACCGGCAGGGGGTGGAGTACGTCTGGTTCAACAATGTGGAGACCAAACCCGGCATCGGATATCCCAAAAAATGGGCGGACCAGGAGGTCCACCGGGGCGGATGGAAACTCGGCTTCGGGGGATTGTCCCTGAAAGCCGGAGGCCGGCTGAAAAAGACGGTCAACATCTTTCACAACCCGGACCTGCCGCCCATCGACGAATACTATGAACCGTGGAACTATGATTACGGCAAGCTGATCTCCAGCCCCGCCAAAAAGAACCAGCCGTCCATCCGGCCGAGATCTCAGATCACCGGCGAGGAGATGAGCGTGCGGTGGGGTCCCAACTGGGAGGACGATCTGGCCGGGGTGACCGAAACCGGCGGCGGCGACGTCAACTTTCGAAACATCGACTATCAGACCTATCTCGCCTTCAAAAAAGTCTTCATGTTCTACCTGCCGCGGCTCTGCGAGCACTGCCTCAACCCGGCCTGCGTGGCCTCCTGCCCCTCGGGCGCGCTCTATAAACGGGACGAGGACGGAATCGTCCTGGTGGATCAGGAGCGGTGCCGGGGCTGGCGGTACTGCGTCTCCGGCTGCCCCTACAAGAAGGTCTATTTCAACTGGAAGACCGGCCGATCCGAAAAATGCATCTTCTGCTATCCCCGGGCGGAAGCGGGGATGCCCACCCTCTGCGCCGAAACCTGCGTGGGGCGCATCCGGTATGTGGGGGTGGTCCTTTATGACGCCGACAAGATCCGGTTCGCCGCGGCACAAAAAGACGAGCACGATCTCTATCCGGCCCATACCGCCATTCTGCTCGACCCCCATGATCCGGAAGTGATTCAAACCGCCGAGAACCAGGGAATTCCCCCGGCTTATCTGAAGGCGGCCCGGAAGTCTCCGGTCTACAAACTGGCCAAGGAATGGAAAATCGCCTTTCCGCTTCACCCGGAGTTTCGAACATTGCCCATGGTCTGGTACGTCCCCCCGCTCAGTCCGGTCACCGATGCGGTCAAGGGCGAGGCGGGCACGGATGTCATCGACCGGATGCGGATCCCCATCACCTATCTGACCAACATGCTCACCGCCGGCGACGAAGGCCCGATTCGCGTGGCCCTGAAACGGCTGATGGCGCTTCGCTCTCACATGCGGACCCGACGGGTCGAGCACCGTACCGATGTCACGGAGCTGGAAAAGGTGGGGCTCACGGCCGAGACCGCCGAGGAGATGTACCAACTTCTGGCCATCGCCCGGCATGAAGACCGGTTCGTTTTGCCCACTGTTCAGAAGACCTCCACCGAAGATCTCTACCGAGGCCAGGGCAGCTGCGGATACACCCGGCGGGAACCGCTCTACCAGCTTCCCCCGGAGGAAGGAGAACCCGGACCATGAACCGGAATGATACCGACATCCGGATGGCGGACACCCCCCAGGAGAATCTGAATCACCGGCTGAAAGTGATCTCCCTGCTGCTGGGATTTCCGGATTCGGAACTGATCGACTGCCTGCCTTTTCTGGAAGAAGCCGTGGACGGGCTGTTTCCGGATGAGGCCGCCCCGAAGTGCCGAACGGTTCTCGCCTATCTTAAATCAACGCCGTTGATGCGGCTTCAGGAAACCTATACCGCGACCTTCGACCTGAACCCGACGGTCTGCCTCAATCTCACCTACCACCGGTGGGGCGACGGGGAAGACCGGGGAAAGGCCCTGGCCGACATTCAGGAAGTCTATTACCGCGGCGGATACGGCCGGGCCATGGGCGAACTGCCCGATTACCTGCCCATGGTGCTGGAGTTCATCGCCGCCTGCCCCGATCCGGCCTTGATTCCGGTATTCACCGATTACCTCGATGCCCTTGACACCATTGCCGACGGGCTGCGAAAAGCCGACAGCCCGTATGCCGGTCTTCTGGAAATTCTCAGGACCGATTTTGCAGCCCTCATGCAAACCGAAGATCCGCCGGCGTTATCGAAAGGAGCGTATGCCACATGAGCCTCTTCAATATCCTCGCCTTTCTGGTATTCCCCTATATCGCCCTGACCCTGTTCGTGGTGGGCCACACCTACCGCTATTTCACCGACGAGGTGACCTGGAACGCCCAATCCAGTGAGTTTCTGGACAAGGAGAGCCTCAAGTATCCCATCATCATCTTTCACTGGGGAATCCTCTTCACCCTGCTCGGCCATGCCGGCGGCATGCTGATCCTCCAGCGGGTGTTCGACGCGGTGGGCATCAGCGGCGAAGCCCACACCGAACTCGCCGTCTACTCCGGGTTTTTCATCGGGCTGGCGGCCCTGGTCGGCTCCGTGCTGCTGGTACGCCGCCGAATGACCCGGGAGCGCATCCAAATTCACACCTCGGTGAACGACTGGATCACCATCGGCGGGCTCGTCTTCGTGATCGCGGTGGGAATGTACAATGTGGTTTTCGGCCATTACTACGTGCTGGATACCGTGGCTCCCTGGATTCGGTCCATCCTTATTTTCGCCCCGAAACCGGAATTAATGACGGAGGTCCCGCCGAGCTACAAGCTCCATATCCTGAGCGCCTTGGCCCTGATCGGCTTTTCCCCCTTTACCCGGTTGGTCCATATCTGGAGCGTACCGCTGGGGTATCTCAACCGGCGATACATCCTGTTCCGCCGCCGGGCTGCGGGGTGCTGATATGGTCCGATCCAAGGAAACACCCGTCAAGATCGACACCTCCGCGGAGGAACCGGTCTGCTATGCCCAGTCGAGTCCGCCCAAAGCCCTGACCTGGTCCACCGTCGCCTTTTTCGGCGGCTTCGGGGGGGTATCCGCCTTCGGCCCCATTGTTTCGGAAATCAGAGACGCCCTGGCATTGACGCCCCTGATGATGGGCCTTCTGGCATCCAGCCCGGCCCTCACCGGCTCCCTGCTCCGCATCCCTTTCGGGGCCATGGTCGACCGCATGGGCGGCAAAAAACCGATTCTCATCCTGCTGGGGCTGGCGGTGCTCGGCATCGCGGGGATCACCCTCATGTTCTCCCTTTACGACACCCTGCTGCCGGTCCATCTGCCTTTTTTTCTGGCATTCGGCATTCTCTGCGGATGCGGAATCGCTATTTTTTCGGTGGGGATTCCCTCGGTCTCGTACTGGTTTCCTCAGAAAAAACAGGGCACCGCATTGGCGATCTATGCCGGCCTGGGCAATCTCGCGCCGGGTCTGTTCGCTTTTCTGCTGCCGTTTATGGTGGCTTCGATGGGCTTCACCCGGTCTTATGTGCTCTGGCTCGGGATGCTCCTGATCGTGCTGATTCTGGTGGCGGTCTTCATGAAGGACGCCCCCTACTTTCAATACAAGGATATGGGCCTCGATATCGATCCGGAAGCCCTGTTCATCGCCTGCGGGGAGGAACTGCTCCCTTCGGGCAACGCCCTGGGTTCCCTCAAGAAGGCGGGGGCCGACTGGCGCACCTGGATTCTCACCTTCTTCTATTTCGTCACCTTCGGCGGGTTCATCGCCCTGACCGTCTGGTTTCCCACCTACTGGGCGGAATTTTTCAAAACCGGGCTGGTTTGGGCGGGGGTCTACACCGCCATGTATTCGATATCCTCTTCCCTGCTTCGGGTGCTCGGCGGGTATGCCTCGGATTGGATGGGGGGAGAGAAGGTGGTGTTGGTTTCGTTTCTGGTGGTCGGAACGGGGTCGCTGCTGCTGGTGCTGGCCACAAATTCTTTTGCATTGGCCATGACCGGGCAGATGCTTCTCGCCCTGGGGATGGGCTTCGCCAATGCGGCGGTATTCAAGCTAGTGCCTCGATACACGCCTGCGGCGGTAGGCGGGGCCGCCGGAATCGTCGGGGGTCTGGGGGCGTTCGGGGGGTTTGTGATTCCGCCCCTGATGGGCGTTTTTATCACCTATTATAATACCCGGGGATACCCGCTCGGGTTTCTGGTTTTCCTGGGGCTTTCGGTGGTCGCGCTGATTCTTTTCGGGATTCTCAGTCGGTATGCGCCGAAGAGAGCGGATTAACCCGCGTTTCAAAAATTCGTGTTGAATTCCCTCCCGAACAAACTCCCCTCACTCCCGATTCATAGAAAATTCGAAACGGATTGAAACCGTTCCGGAGCGGATTCGCTCCTTCCGAAGAAAGGAGCGAAGCGATTGCATCGCCGGCCCGGGCGGCCTTGGCTTCGGGCTTCGGTGTCGCCGATCCGGGCGAGGGGGGTCTATGATGCTGTGGACGATTTCACGGCGGCACTGGGTGATCGGGGGCTTTTGAATTTTTCTCACCTCATGCAGATGATCGGCGATAACCGGCCTCAAGGAATTGGGCAGCATGGTCGCTCGGTCTTTCTGCCCTTTGCCGTCCCGCACGATGATCTGATTCCGCTCGAAATCGATGTCTTTGACGCGAACCCGCAGACATTCCATTAACCGAAGTCCGGAGCCGTAAAGAATCTGTGCGATCACGAGGTACACACCCGACATTCGGACGAATACGCGGTCTACCTCGGATTTGGTCAAGACGGTGGGAAGCAATTACCTCTCGAACCTGGTCCATCAGCTTCATAGATGCCCCTTCGGAGCATTTTTGATGGCCAAATTTTTACTCAGGGACAAGATAAAAAGCAAAGGTTTGAGAAGAAATTTTTTGAATATCCAATTGGGTTTCGGGGCTATGCACTTGACTCCTATCACCACAACATATTGTGTCTGCGTTAAA
>CAZNLT010000217.1:0-8664 GCA_964573705.1 uncultured Desulfobacterales bacterium | reverse complement strand
ATGTATAGATAAAAGATGGTTCCGGATCCGACGGTGGAGGAGACGGTGATCAGGCCGCCGTGGCGTTTCAGAATGGCAAAGGTCACCGCCAGGCCCAGCCCCATTCCTTTCTGGGTTCCCCTTTCCTTGGTGGAAAAATAGGGATCGAAAATCCGGGGAAGATGCTCTTCGGGGATTCCTCTTCCCTGGTCCCGGACCGAAATCTTGACATATTTTCCTTCCGAAAGCGGAAGATCCTGTAATCCTTCCCGGGAGGCCAGATCCAGGTTTTCCGCTCGAATGGTGATGACGCCGCCGTCGGACATCGATTCCCGGGCATTGATGATCACGTTTTTCAATGCCTTTTCGATCTGGTTCGCATCGATTTCCACCGGCCACAGGGAATCGGCGATATCCAGACGAAACTCATTGGCACCCCCGGCGATCATAAGAAGATCGGTGGCCTTCTGAATCACCGGCAGAATGGAACCGGTTTTCTTAATGGAAGGGATGTTGTTGGAGAAGGTGACCAGTTGGCGGGTCAGCTCCCGGGCCCGCAGGGCCGCCTCTTCGGCTTCGGAAAGCGCCGCCTGGGCCGCATCATCCGGGTCGGCGAGCATTCGGGCCAGATCGATGTTGCCCATGATGATGGTGATCAGATTGTTGTAATCATGGGCGATGCCCCCGACCAGGGTGCTGACGGACTCGAGCTTGGCGCCCCGGAGCAGTTCCTGTTCCAGACGTCGCTCCATGGTCGTATCCCGGTTGCTGGATCGTCGGCCGAGGAATTCCCCCTCGGCATCGTAGACCGCATGACAATAATGGCTGATCCAGCGAAGAGTGCCGTCTCGATGCCGGATTCGAAACCGAATGTGGCCCACCGGCCCCGGTTTTTCTCCTTCCCGAATATGGCGGCGGACGCTTTCGTGATCTTCGGGGTGAACGATCGCTTCCATAAAAAATGGATTGTCATAGAAGTGATCGGGGGAATACCCGGTGATCCGTTCGCAGGAGGGAGACAGATAGAGATATCGCCCGTCCGGACCGCGCCAGGTCTCCCAGTCATAGGCGGATTCGGCCACGGTTCGAAAATGGTGTTCGCTTTTCCGAAGCGCTTTTTCCATTTTGGACTTGTGGAGCGCCATGGAGATGGTGGTGTGAAGCTCCCGGGGCGCCACCGGTTTCACCAGATAGCCGTAGGGTTGAATGTCTTTGGCGCGGTTCAGAAAAGAATCATCGGAAAAAGCCGACATGAAGACCACCGGGGTGTCCCGCAGCCGGCGGATTTTCCCGGCGGTTTCGATGCCGTCCAGCTTCCCCCCCAATTGAATGTCCATCAACACCAGATCGGGAGAGGCCGCATCGATACGTTCCAGTGCCTCTTCGCCCGAGCCGATTCGCGAGGTGACGGTATACCCCATACAACGCAGGGATTCGGCAAGGTCCGCCGCCAGGAGGGTCTCGTCTTCGACGATCATGATTTTAGAATTATGGGCCATGGGAATCTCTCCTTTTTTAGGCCGAGCCCATTCATGGTCGGAATTCACCCGTGAATATCCCGGCGATTGGCAATCCCCCCTTCTTTCCTTTGTCCCCTGTGTTTCCCTTCTTCGATCCTGACGCCTTACCGTAAAGAACCCCCACCTTTTATCCATTATCGAGGAGTGGGATATGGAACCGAATTACATTCATGTCGTTCAATTCGATAATGGCATAAAGTTCATGTATGCATACAGAAATGTAATGAGTTATTCTGATGAATTCATTTATGAAAGGTTATACAAAAATGTAATTGCGATTCTTCTTCGAATGTGAAAAAGTTTAATAAACAAATATAGATAATTACAAAAAAAATGTCTGAATATTTCTTTTTGGCATTCCTGTTGCTCTCTTAGTTGCCAGTACCGCGTCGTATGGTTTTGGAAGTGCCGGAACAGGGCGCGATACAGTCAAAATGGATTCTACACCCTTTTTATTGCAGAATTAAAGGAGAAATTCACAAATGAGAAAAGTTGCTATCTACGGAAAAGGCGGTATCGGTAAATCCACCACCACTCAGAACACCGTCGCCGGCCTCTCCGAGGCGGGCCACAAGGTCATGGTCGTCGGATGCGACCCCAAAGCCGATTCCACCCGGCTGCTGCTGGGCGGGCTGGCCCAGCGGACCGTCCTGGATACCCTGCGGGAAGAAGGCGAGGATGTGGAATTGGAAGATGTGCGCAAAGCCGGATTTCAGGGCAGCCTCTGCGTCGAGTCGGGCGGTCCGGAACCGGGTGTCGGCTGCGCCGGCCGCGGGATCATCACCTCCATCAATCTACTGGAGCAGCTGGGCGCTTATTCCGAAAGCGAGGATCTCGACTATGTCTTTTATGACGTACTCGGCGACGTGGTCTGCGGCGGGTTCGCCATGCCCATTCGCGAGGGAAAAGCCCAGGAAATCTACATCGTGGTTTCCGGTGAAATGATGGCCATGTACGCGGCCAACAATATCTGCAAGGGAATCGTCAAATTCGCCGAAGCCGGCGGGGTTCGACTGGGCGGGCTGATCTGCAACAGCCGGAAGACCGATAATGAAAAGGAACTGATCAATGCCCTGGCCGATCAACTGGGCACTCAGCTGCTTCACTTCGTGCCCCGGGACAATATGGTCCAGCGGGCCGAACTCAACCGCCAGACGATGATCGAGTATGATCCCAAACACCCTCAGTCCGATGAATACCGGACCCTGGCCAAAAAGATCGACGCCAACGACATGATGGTCGTTCCGACCCCCCTGGAAATCGAAGAACTGGAAAAACTTTTAATCGACTACGGCATG
The DNA here is from genome assembly GCA_964573705.1 of uncultured Desulfobacterales bacterium. Lineage (GTDB taxonomy): Bacteria > Desulfobacterota > Desulfobacteria > Desulfobacterales > Desulfococcaceae > JAABSQ01. The sequence goes on along the minus strand of CAZNLT010000217.1, from coordinate 5,867 downwards.
GCCGCTTAAGAAGGAGAGAATATCCCATGATTATGATCAGATCCATCGTGAGACCCGAAAAAGTCGACAATGTATTGGCCGCCCTGATGGAGGCCGGATTCCCCGGCGTCACCAAAATGTCGGTGGTGGGCCGCGGCAAGCAGCGGGGCATCAAAATCGGCGAAGTGACCTACGACGAGATTCCCAAGGAGATGCTCCTGACCGTGGTCAATGACGGTGACAAGGATTTTGCCGTCAAGACCATCATCAATGCGGCCCGTACCGGTGAGAAGGGCGCTTTCGGAGACGGGAAGATCTTCATCGTTCCGGTTCTGGAGTCCTACACCATCAGTTCGGGGATCAAGCAGAACGCCGACGGAGAAACCGAAGAGGTGGAGATATGAAAGAAGTCATGGCCATCGTTCGAATGAACAAGATGAACCAGACCAAGCGGGCCCTGTCCGAGGCGGGAATCTCCTCCATGACCGGCCGGGATGCCCTGGGACGCGGCAAGGGGCTGGTGGACCTTCACCTGCTGGAGGGGGCGGAAAAGGGGTACGAGGAGGCGATCGCCCAGCTCGGCGAGAGCGGCCGGCTGATTCCCAAACGGGCGCTTCTGATCGTGGTGCCGGACAAGCTGGTGGATAAAACGGTCAAAACCATCATCCGGGTCAACAAGACCGGCAAACCGGGAGACGGTATGATTTTCGTGCTGCCCTGTTTCGATGCGATCCGGGTGCGGACCGGCGAGCGCGGCGACGATGTTCTGGATGACGTCACCCATTAAACAGAACCTTCCAAGGAGTAAGCGATATGGCAAAGGCAGCAAAAGACCGGGAAATGGAAATAAATAAAATGACGATGGAAGGGGGGGACCCCGAAAAGCTCAAGGAGGAGATGCTCTCCAAATATCCCACCAAGGTGGCCCGAAAACGGGCCAAGGGGATCGTGGTCAACCGGGTCGAAGGCGACAAGGCGCCTCAGATTCAGTCCAATGTCAGGACCGTCCCCGGCCTCATCGGCCAGCGCGGCTGTTGCTACGCCGGGTGCAAGGGAGTGGTCCTGGGGCCCACCCGGGACATCGTCAACATCACCCACGGGCCCATCGGGTGCGGGTTTTACAGCTGGCTCACCCGGCGGAACCAGACCGACGCCTCCACCACCCCGGACGGCCACAACTTCATGCCCTACTGTTTTTCCACCGACATGCAGGATGAGGAGATCATCTTCGGCGGGGAAAAGAAGCTGAAGCAGGCCATTCAGGAGGCCTACGACATCTTTCATCCCAAGGCCATCGCGGTCTTCGCCACCTGCCCGGTGGGTCTGATCGGTGATGACATCCACACGGTCTGCCGGGAAATGAAAAAGAAACTGGGGATCAATGTCTTCGGGTTTTCCTGCGAAGGATACAAGGGGGTCAGCCAGTCGGCCGGCCACCATATCGCCAACAATGAAATCTTCAAGCACGTCATCGGCACGAATGACGAGGTGGACGAAGGCGAGTACAAGGTCAACCTGCTCGGGGAATACAATATCGGCGGCGACGCCTTTGAGATCGAACGTTTGTTCGACAGATGCGGGCTTCACCTGGTCTCCACCTTCAGCGGAAACTCCAGCTACGACAAGTTCGCCAAGGCCCATACCGCGGACCTCAACATGATCATGTGTCACCGGTCCATCAACTATGTGGCCGAAATGATGGAGACCAAATACGGCATCCCCTGGATCAAGGTCAACTTCATCGGGGCCGAGGCCACCGCCAAATCCCTTCGGAAGATCGCCCGGTATTTCGATGACCCGAAGCTGATGGAGCGGGTCGAGGCGGTGATCGCCGAAGAAATGCCGGTCGTGGAACAGGCCCGGGACGAGATCCGGCCCCGCACCGAAGGCAAACGGGCCATGATGTTCGTGGGCGGCTCCCGGGCCCATCATTATCAGGAACTTTTCAATGAACTGGGTATGACCACCATCTCCGCCGGATACGAGTTCGCCCACCGGGATGACTACGAAGGGCGGAAGGTATTGTCCGAGATCAAGGTCGACGCCGACAGTCGGAACATCGAGGAGCTGAAGGTGGAGCCGGATGAAAAGCGGTATCGACCCAGAAAAACCCCGGATCAGCTGGAGAAACTGACGGCGGAAAACCTCCTGGCCGATTACGAAGGCATGATGCCTCAGATGAAGGACGGTTCCATGGTGATCGACGACATCACCCAGTATGAAGCCGACTGGCTGATCGAGACCTTCCAGCCCGATATCTTCTGCGCCGGGATCAAGGAAAAATATGCGGTCCAGAAGCACGGCATCCCCATGAAGCAGCTCCACAGCTATGACTACGGCGGACCCTATGCCGGGTTCACCGGGGCGATCAATTTCTACAAGGAGATCGACCGCATGGTCCACAGCAGGGTCTGGCGCTACATCAAGGCCCCCTGGCAGACAAACCCGGAACTGGCCGCCACTTACGCGTGGGAATGATCGCGTCGCACCGACGCGGATTTATAATAGAGGAGAAAAATAAAGCCATGCTGCTGAAACATACCCCCACAGAAGTTCATGAACGCAAAGCCTTGACCGTCAACCCGGCCAAGACCTGTCAGCCCATCGGGGCCATGTACGCGGCCCTGGGCATCCACGGCTGTCTTCCCCACAGCCATGGGTCCCAGGGGTGCTACGCCTATCACCGGTCCACCCTGACCCGCCACTACAAAGAGCCGGTCATGGCCGCCACCAGCGCCTTCACCGAAGGGGCTTCGGTCTTCGGGGGGCAGGCCAACCTGCTCCAGGCCATCAACAACATGTTCACCGTTTATGACCCGGAGGTGATCGCGGTCCACACCACCTGCCTGTCGGAGACCATCGGGGACGACATTCCCCAGATCGCCCGAAAGGCGCTCAACGACGGCAAGATCCCCGACGGCAAATACGTCATTCATGCCAGCACCCCCAGCTATGTGGGCTCCCATGTCACCGGGTATTCCAATATGGTCAAGGGAATGGTCGACTATTTTTCGGAGACGAGCGAGCATAAATCCAAGGTGATCAACCTCATTCCCGGGTTCGTCGAACCGGCGGACATGGAGGAGATCAAACGGATCGCCGGGGAAATGGGGATCAAGCACATCCTCTTTCCCGATACCTCCAAGGTCCTCAACGGTCCCATGACCGGCAAGTTCAAGATGTACCCCGAGGGCGGGGTCACGGTGGCCGATCTCAAACGGACCGGCTCCAGCACGGGCACGGTGGCCATGGGCCGGATCGCATCCATGGCCGCGGCCCGGGCCCTGGACGCCAAGTGCAAGGTGCCCTGCGAGATCATCGACCTGCCCATCGGGCTTCACGCCACCGACCTGTTTGTGGATACCCTGCGGCGGATGGCCGGGGTCAATGTGCCCGATTCCATCAATTTCGAGCGGGGACAGCTTCTGGACGTCATCTCCGACATGCACCAGTATTTTTACGGCAAACGGGTCGGTCTGGTGGGGGACCCCGACCAGCTCCTGGCCCTGACCAAGTTTCTGGTCTCTATCGACATGGTCCCGGCCTGCGCGGTCACCGGCACCCCGGCGGGCAAGAAGTGGGTCAGGGCCATGGAGGATGCGACGGCCGATGTTTCCGGGGAGGTCAAGATTAAATCGGCCGGCGACATGTTCCTGTTCCATCAGTGGATCAAGAACCAGCCGGTGGACCTGGTCATCGGCAACAGCTATGTCAAATATATCGCCAAGGATGAAGACATCCCCTATGTGCGCCACGGCTTTCCCATCCTCGACCGGGTGGGCCACGGGTACTTCCCCACGGTGGGCTACAAGGGCGGACTTCGGCTCCTGGAAAAAATTCTGGATGCGCTCATGGACCGCCAGGACCGGGATGCCTCCGACATCGACTTCGAACTGGTGATGTAACCGGGGCGGCGGTTTTGCCGCCCTAGGGATAAAAAAATTATGTCGAATATACCCATACTCAAAGAACGCGAATCGCAGATTTATCGGAAGGACCCATCCGGTGACTTCAACAAGATGACCTGCGGCAAACACAGCCTGGCCGGGTCCGTCAGTCAGCGGGCCTGCGTCTTCTGCGGCTCCCGGGTGGTGCTCTATCCCATTGCGGACGCCCTTCACCTGATTCACGGTCCCATCGGATGCGCCGCCTACACCTGGGATATCCGGGGGGCGCTCTCCTCGGGGCCGGCCCTCCACCGGATGAGTTTTTCCACCGACCTTCGGGAGAACGACGTCATCTTCGGCGGTGAGAAAAAACTCTACAAGGCGATCTCCGAGCTGATCGACACCTACAAACCCAAGGCCGCCTTCGTCTACTCCACCTGCATTGTGGGGATCATCGGCGACGACGTAGCCGCTGTCTGCCGAAAAGTGGCCCGGGAAAAGAACATCCCGGTCCTGCCGGTCCACTCCGAGGGGTTCAAGGGAACCAAGAAGGACGGCTACCAGGCCGCCTGCAACGCCCTGTTCGAGCTGGTGGGGAAGGGAAATACCGAGGATATCGGCCCCTACAGCATCAACATCCTCGGGGAGTTCAACATCGGCGGGGAGGCCTGGATCATCAAGGACTACTATGAACGGATGGGGGTCAAGGTGGTTTCGGTCATGACCGGGGACGGACGGGTGGACGAGGTCCGCCGGTCCCACGGGGCTTCCCTCAACGTGGTCCAGTGCTCCGGGGCCATGACCTTTCTGGCCGAGATGATGAAGGAGAAATACGGGATTCCCTATATCCGGGTCTCCTACTTCGGCCTGGAGGACATGTCCAAGGCCCTCTATGACGTGGCCGGCCATTTCGGAGACAACCTCGATATCCTGGCCCGGACCCGGGAGATGGTCCGGGACGAGATCAACCGGATCTATCCGGAACTCCAGAAGATCAAGAAGAAGGTCCAGGGCAAAAAGGCGGCCATATACGTGGGCGGCGCCTTCAAGGCCTTCTCTCTGATCAAGGCGCTTCGGTATCTGGGCATGGACGTGGTGTTGGCCGGGTCTCAGACCGGCAACGACGCCGATTATGAAATGCTTCGGGAGATGTGCGACGACGGGACCGTGATCCTGGATGACGCCAATCCCCTGGAGCTTTCCAAGTACATCATCGAAAAAAAGGCGGACCTGTTCATCGGCGGGGTGAAAGAGCGGCCCATCGCCTACAAGATGGGGATCGGGTTCTGCGACCACAATCATGAACGGAAAACCCCCCTGGCCGGCTACACCGGCATGCTCAATTTCGCCCGGGAGGTCTATGCCTCGGTGGCCAGCCCGGTCTGGCGGTTTGCACCGGCCCGGACCCTCGGCCATACGGAGGCGGTATCATGAAACAGTCCACTCAGCCGGCGGCCTATACCGCCACCCAGAACGCCTGTAAGCTCTGCACCCCGCTGGGGGCCTCTCTGGTCTTCAAGGGGATTCACAATGCGGTGCCCCTGCTCCACGGCTCCCAGGGATGCTCCACCTATATCCGGCGCTACCTGATCAGCCATTTCAAGGAACCCGCCGACATCGCCTGCTCCAATTTCGCCGAGGAGACGGCCATCTTCGGGGGCGGGGCCAATCTCAAGATCGCCCTGGAAAATGTTCGGCTTCAGTATGCACCGGAAATGGTGGGGATCGCCACCACCTGTCTGTCCGAGACCATCGGCGACGATGTGCCGATGTTCATCAAAGAATATAAGGACATGTGCCCGGATCAGGAGATTCCGCCCTTGGTCCATGTATCCACTCCCAGCTACCAGGGGACCCATATGGAGGGGTTTCACGCCGCGGTCAAGGCCACGGTGGAGGCCCTGGCCGACGGCGAAACGGCTGAGGCGCCCGGCATCAACCTGTTTCCGGGGATGCTCTCTCCTGCCGACCTCCGTCATCTGAAAGAGATTCTGGCCGACT
>CAZNLT010000216.1:0-8808 GCA_964573705.1 uncultured Desulfobacterales bacterium | reverse complement strand
CCTCCTTTGCAGGGGCACGGCGGTCCCTTCGGGGGCTTGATTCGGCGGCCTTTTCGGATCATTTGATCCATCGCACGGCGCCGCTCGTGGCGCAAGTTTCCGCATTGTTGAAAACGGATTCGGCTGAGGCCATCGACCCGGTCGGCATTGCGCTGTATGATCTCTCCCTGGAGCTGTTCGTCAAAGGCATTCTGGGCGGGCCGAATCGATACCCGGCAGTGGCCCGTGTTTGGAAGGACCTGTTTCCCGCCGTGGCCGGCTTGATCGCATCCGAACCGAAATGGCTTCCCGCCGCTCTTATCAATGCCCTCTGCAATCTGTCGGTGGAAAGGGGAGCTGATCCGGATGGATGGATCGATACGGCCGCACCGGTGGCGCCGCTGTGCCCTGACGACCGGACCTTTCTGAAGGCGGGCCAGGCGGCGGCCTGGCGATGGGGAATGGCCCAATACCGGGAGGGTGCATTGTCTTTGCTTGCCGACCTGCCGACGCAGGTGACCGCCGCCATTCTCGATTTGCCGGAGGGGAGCGACGCCGCTTATGTGCAGATGGTCCTGGGAAACATGGAGGCCGACCCCTGGTACGATCCGACAGAGCTGCCCGATCGTCAATACAAGACCTTATCCCTGATCGGCAGGGTGGGCGGGTTTCGAGGATTCGGGGGTGAATTCTTGAATCCGCCGATAGCTGCAACCGGAAGCGACGGTCTGATTTATCTTTCCGACAGCGAATCAACCTTTGTTCTGCATGCGGACCGATTCGGCGCCACCCTGCACCGGACCGGGAAGCCGGAAGCCAAACCGCCCCAAAAGAATTTCTTCTCCATCGACGCCGCCGGAAAAGTTCGGCGGGACGGCGCCGCCCGGAGCTTTCCGAGGCTTGCAGGGTGCGCATCCTTTGCCGCCACCCGCCATACCCTGGCTGTCTGCCTGGAATTTTCCCACCACGTTCACCTCGTGGCGTGGCAAAGCATCGGCCATGAATAGGACCGCAACTGCCGGCGACCGCTCCTTCGATCGACTGCACAAGGCTTGGCAAAGCCAGTGGGAGCCTTCCCTGGCGCTCTGGAGCCGGTTTACCCAGCTCGCACCGCCCCGCTGGTGCCTGACCGAGGCGGATGAAAAAGAACAGTCCTTGTCCGGCTCCTTCGCCATGATCCGGCTCAAAGATCACGCCGTGGTGGTGAGCCTGCGCCTGGTTCGGCGGCATCGCCTGGAAAAATTCTCACGGGAAATTCTCGCCCACGAAATCGGTCACCATGTGCTGGCCCCGGCGGATCTCACGGACAACGGCCGCCTCATGGCCCGGGTCCGGGCCGGGCTGCCGGGCAAAGAACACCTGGCCGGCTTCATCGCCAATCTCTATACCGATCTTCTTATCAATGATCGGCTTCAACGGACCGCAGGGCTGGATATGTCCGGCATCTATCGCACCCTTGGCCAAAAAGCCGTCGACTCTCTGTGGCGCCTGTACATGCGGATTTATGAAATTCTCTGGGATTTAACCTCCGGAACCCTGACTCCGGCAAAGATCGATTCCAAACTGAGCGGGGATGCGCATCTGGGCGCTCGCCTGGTACGGGTATATGCCAAGGAGTGGCTCGACGGAGCCGGCCGGTTTGCGGCCCTGTGCCTGCCTTACCTGCTGGAAGATGACGGCAAGGGAACGATGGCGGTTTTGTCGCCCATCCTCGATGCACAAAGAGCGGGCGAAGGGGATGCGGCCCCCGACGGTTTGGCGGAGATCGATTCCGGGGAGGCTGACGGGGCCATTCATCCCTCCCTGGACCCGGCCTTGAATCCGGAAACCGATGAAAGTGAAGAAGAAGGGGAAGGAAAAGGAGAAGAAAAGGCCGAGGCTGACTCCATGAAGTCCACGCCCCGTCCCGGCGGCCGGGAGACCGTCGGCGGCCGAAAAAATGATTACCGGAGCCCGGTGGAATACGCCGATCTGATGAAGAGCCTGGGCGTGACCATCGAAGAGGATGCGGTCATCGGCCGCTACTATAGGGAGCGGGCCAGGCCCCACCTGGTTCCCTTTCCGGTTCGGCGAATGGACCGGGCCTCCGACCCGATTCCCGAAGGCGAGGAGCCCTGGGACATCGGATCGCCCTTGGGTCAAATCGACTGGCTCGGCACCGTCTCGCGAAGCCCGGTCGTGGTTCCCGGCATCACCACTGTTCAGCAGGTCTTGGGCCAAACACCGGGGGGCGACCCGGAGTCCCGCCCGGTGGATCTCTACCTGGGCATCGACTGCTCGGGGTCTATGCCCAATCCCAGGTATCAGCTTTCCTTTCCGGTGCTTGCCGGAACGATTATGGCCCTGTCGGCGCTCCGAGCCGGCGCACGGGTTATGGTCGCCCTTTCCGGCGAGCCGGGGGAGTTCAGCGAAACCGACGGGTTCATCCGAAGCGAGGCGGATCTTCTGAAAGTGCTCACCGGATACCTGGGCACCGGGTTCGCCTTCGGCATCGGACGGCTCAAGGCGACCTTTCTGTCGAACAAAATCCCCATCGAACGGAAAACCCATATCCTGATTATCACCGACTCGGATATCTTCTCCATGCTGGGGCAGCACAGCGGGTGGGAGATCGCCGAACAGGCCCTGGAAACAGCGGGCGGCGGCGGGACGTATGTTCTTCACAAAGTTGATACGGAATGTTCTGATGCGGCACGGATGCAAAAGCAGGGCTGGTCGGTTTACGGGTTGACCGAGTGGGAGAGCCTGATCCGGTTCGCCCGGGAATTTTCGAGAAAAAGGTACGGAGATGGCAGAAACGAGAATAGAACCCCCGCCCCTTGAAGGCCCGTTGATTCAATCCCTGTCACACCGGCTGTCCCGGTGCCCGCGGGAGTTTCTGCTGCCGCCCAGAATCGGCAAGTCCGGCAAAATCCTCGTGGGAGCCGTGGTGTCCGATCTCATGGAGGATGCCTTTGGAAAACCGCCCGACCAAAGGGCGCTTCTGGTTTTTTCAAAGGTGACGGAGAAGGACGTCAACTGGCTCAATATGGTCCTGGTCGCCTGCTGGCTGCTCTCCGACGAATGGTTCAAGGGGAAAACGAGCCTGGCGGATTCGGTTCTAAATCTCTTAGGGGATGTTCTGCGGCCCCTGGCCGAGGTGGTCAAAGCCGATCAAATGGTTCTGGAACCGGATCGCCGGGAAGAACTGGCACGAATCTGCCTTCATGCCCTGGGTTTTCGCCCCTCGGGAGAATCGGAAAAGGCCGCCGCCGATCGGCTCAACGCCCTGGACAGCGTGGAACGCCGCCGGGTGATGCTCGAAGCCAAAAAAGCCGAGGAACACGCCCGAAAGGTGCGCGAGGCCATGGCGAAAAAGAAGGCCCGAGAAGCTGCGGCGAAGGTGATGCGGGAATAAAAGAATGAGAGTTCACCGGTGGCTTTCACTGTTACATTGACAAAGTGTCGATTTGCATCACAATATAAACTGTATATTACAAAAATACCATTTGGAAAATCAAAACATTGGTTGAAATCCCATCGACGATCGCCCCGCTGAGGGCGCCAAACAGGTGATCAATTCTCATGAAAGATTGGCGTCAAACTCCCCTCAAAGACAATGAACGCCGCGCGATTCAAAAAGCCGCATATACTCTGAAAAAGCAATTCCCGGTGGACCGAATTGTTCTATTTGGTTCAAAAGCACGAACCGGCGGCAGTTCCCATTCGGATATAGATTTGTTGTTGATCTGTTCTACTGCGTTGAAGTGGCGGGAAGAAAAGGCTGTTTCTGATCTTCTGTTTGATATCGGAATGGAGCATGATGTCATTTTCAGTCCTTTATTCACCTGTATCGATGAATGGAACGGCGGTATTTTCACATCATTCCCGATATTTAAAGAGATCGAGAAAGACGGGGCGATTATCCCATGAGCACTGCCGATATTCCCCGCTACTGGATAGAGAAGGCTCATGATGATTTGGGATCGGCTCGGGATAATTTTAAATCCGACAGGTTCTCAAATGCAGTTCGAGATTCCTATTTCGCATGTTTTCATGCTTTTTCAGCGCTCCTCATAAAATCCGGCAGGACCTTCAAAAAGCATAGAGAGGTGAGGGCCATCCTACACCGGGATTACATCCGCACTGAGAAAATCGGAGTACAGGTGGGCAAGCATTACGATTGGCTATTTGATAATCGACACAAAGCGGATTACCGTCCTCTGGTTCATTTTGAAGCCGATCAGGTTGAAGAAATACTGTTGAACAGCGAGGCTTTTGTGCGCCATATTTCCGAATATTTAAAGCAGGAAAATAAAGAGGTTGAAGCGAAAAAGGAATGACCGACTACGACGACTTCAACAATATATCGCCGGTTCGGGATGTCACGGCTATCGAGGATCGACGGGAACGCAATCCGCTGATTTCGGAAGCGGGGTTTCGAAATTTTCTTCGGATTAAGCAGCACCCGAACGCGCCGGTCTGGAATTTCGAAACCGGCGATCGAATCGAAGCCTCTGATTTGCCGGTTCATACGGCGTTCGCGGAATCGCTGACCCAAAAGCGGAACCCATTCAGTTCCTCGCCTCCGCCGAACATTCTGGAGTGGGTCCGGGCCATGCGGGAAGAGGTTCTCGGATTCAGAGAACGGGTGCCGGAAGGGTTCGACATCGAGAAAAACTGGACCGCCATACCGCCGGTGACGCGCACCGATCTCGCGGCCAAACTTCATACGCTTGTCCCCCAAGACGCCGATCTATCGAGGCTGATCACCTATGACACCTCCGGCACGACAGGCCATGCCGTCGCCGTGCCGACCCATCCGCGGGTGTTGTCCCAGGTGCTGTCCATGATGTCCTATGTGATGGCGCGCTACGGAATCACCCTCGACCCCGGCCCGGAGATGACCGCCTGCATCAATGTGGGGGCTCAGGCGATGTCGGTGGTCTTTCCCAACATCATGACGGTCTGGCGGGAAGCCGGGTTCGCCAAGTTGAACCTTCACCCCGAGGGATGGCGCTTGCCCGATGATCCCCATCGTTTTTTTGAGGAAATGGCCCCGCCGGTTCTCACCGGCGACCCGGTCGGATTCGCAGAGATGCTGCGAATGAGGATCGAACACCGGCCTGAGATCCTCTTCACCACAGCCCTGTCCCTATCGTCAGAATTGAAAGACCGGCTGGAAAGCCGTTACCGATGTCCGGTAGTAGACTGGTACGCCGTATCTGAAACCGGCCCCATCGGATATGTCTGCCGGGAAAACACCGGTTTTCACCTGTTGCCCCACGACATCTATGTGGAAATTCTCGACCCGCACGATCAACCGCTCCCGCCGGGGGAAACCGGGGAGATTGCCGTCACCGGCGGCCGGAACCCCTATCTGCCTCTGCTTCGATATCGGACCGGGGATCTGGGATCCATCGACATCGATCCGTGTCCCTGCGGGGAACCGACGCCCCGGATTCGATTGATGGACGGGCGAAAACCGGTGCTGTTCCATTCGGAATCCGGCGCGCCCGTCAATCCCATCGACGTGGGGCGGCTACTCCGGGGCGTTTCGTTTGTCCAGTACCGGATGGTCCAACGGCAAGATCGCTCCTGCGATCTCACCCTCCGCCCCATTTTCAAGGACCAGGCTGTCGACCGGATCGCCATCGAGAGCAAGTTGAAATTGCTGTTCGGAGAGGGCATCAAGATCCGCATCCATCTCGATCCGACGCTCGGTGACGACATGCCCGGCGGGAAAGTCGCGGTATATGAGACTGAAGCGGGTTATCTGAATTTGTAATCGAATCGCTTCGGGCGGAGATAATGCGGATGAAGTGATGGTTCGGCTGACCGGTTCTTTCCAATTCTGCATCCTTGCCTCTCACCATCAGAACTTCCTTGACAATTCGCTCAAATCTCCCATAGAAAGAGGACAAAAAAACCCCTGCCATTCTTCAGGAAAATACCATGCGAAAAATAGCGTCGAGCCTGCTGATCATTGTTTTGTTCACGGTTTTGTTCACGGTTTTACCATTTTCTGAAAGCATCGGCACGGAGGATCCGTTCTCTCCATATGTGGAAGAATTCACCGACGGGCGAATCGACTGGGACAACGGGGTCATTTTCGGCACGGGCCGGGGGTATCTGCACCTGAACGGCGGTTCCCAACAGCTGGCTTTTCGGGCGGCCCAAACCGCGGCGCTTCAGTCCATCCTTAAAATCGCCGCGGGGCTTCGGCTGAATGATCGGGAGACGCTTACAGAATTGGGGGGCGGCCGAATCGCGCTTCAACTTCAGGCATTGATCCGGTACCAAGAAGAAGGGTCCCGCTTCCATAAAGATGCCGAGAAACCCTATTTCGAGGTGACCCGAAGGGCGAACCTTAAGGGTATCGACGGACTTACCGCCAATCTCCTCGATTTTTTTCAACAAACCGGAGTTCCCTGGAAATCCTTTCCCCAATCCATACCCACTCAGGAGAAGCAGGCGGATTCGGAAACAGAGACCTGGCTGGTGCTCAACGCCGGCGGAACGGACGTTCAACCGGCCCTTTTTCCCCGAATTCTCGATGAAACCGGAAGGGTGATCTACGAAGTCGATGAAGTGCATCAGACTGCGCTTGAAGAACACGGAATGGCCCGGTACGTCGAATCCGAAATGCCCGCCGACCGATGGGGATCCGATTCTTCCGCTCTGGAGGAGATGGTCGAGCGCGTCCTTTTTTCATGGACCGGTCCTTCCCAGGCGTTTGCGGAAGAAAGTGGTCAGAAAAAGGGAAATGAAGACGACCGGCGCCGGAAGCGGCGCAAGTATGTGGTGAAAGACGTCAAGGCCGCCGAAGGGCTGATGAAGACCAACCTCGTGATCAGTGAAAGCGATGCCCGGAACCTGAAAAAACAGGACGCTTCCTCCCAAATCCTCAAAAAATGCCGGGTTATCATCGTGGTCAACAGTCCCTTGGGCGGCGTCGAAGGGATGCTCGATTTCCGTTTGGCCGGTTCAGGCGGATAGCCCATGACCGTTCGGAACGGGCATTCCAACCGTCTCCAAATAGCGGTTTCCCTCCTGTGCACCGCCTTTTCGGTGTTCCTGATCCTGTCGGGATATCATCTGGGCGCCTTTCGCTGGGTCGACGGGTACCTGTTCGATCTGCATTTCAAATGGCGCGGTTCCATTCCGCCGTCGGGGGATGTGGTGCTGGTCCTCATGGACAAACGGAGCGCCGATGCCCTGGGCCGGGAGAAGGGTTCATGGTCCAGGCGCCATATGGCCGCGGCCCTGGATCATCTCTGCCGAGCCGGGGCCGAGATCATCGGTGTGGATATGATTTTCATGGCGCCCGACCCGTTTCCCGAAATCGATCGGGAACTGGCGGATGCCATGGACCGGTGCAACAATGTGGTCTTGGCCCGATCCACCTCGACCTATGGCGGCGAGCTGGCTTCCATTCCCATCTTTCAGGAGGTGATGATCGGAGACGGATTCATCGATTTTGTTCTGGATGAAGATGAAATTCTCCGCCGGGTCCGGTATCTCAACGGCAAACCGCTGCCCGACGGCGGTTTGGAGCTGCTTCCGGCATTTTCGCTGGAATTGGCCAGAACCTTTCTCAACATCGGTTTCACCTTTGATTTCTCCCGAGAGGATTTTCTGGCGGTGGGCGATGCGGGCGGCGCTCAGTTGCGGATTCCCTATCCCGAGTTGATCATCAATTATCACGGAGACCACCGGGCATTCCCGACTTTGTCCTATCAGGACGTGGTGGAGAATGTTTTTCCGCCGGAATCGGTCCGCGGAAAACTGGTGATTATCGGCAGCAGCCTGGCTACTGAAAAGGACATTTTCAGTACCCCATATACCCGATTCCTGAAGCCGACGGATGATTATGCGGAAATGTTCGGAGAGGTGGTCCGGGAGGTGCTGGGCGCCAAGGACCTCGGGGTCGCCTGCCATGCCCATGCGGTGGAGACGATGCTCTCCGGAGAATTCATTCGAAAGCTTTCTTCGCCTTTTGTTTGGCTGTGGATCATTCTCCTGGGGATCATCGGCGGGATTTTTTATCTGCCCAGGTTCGGGATGGTGGGGGCGGCCGGGTTCCTGGTGCTCGGCATCGGGATGGTGATCGGTTTGGGGCACCTCGTCTTTCTTGAAAACCGGCTCTGGATGCCGGTGGCCCCGCTGGTTGGGGTTCTGGGGCTTCAATATCTCGGGGGAGTCATCGTCCAGAAGATTTTTGAGCAGCGGCGGGCTTCGTTTGTCACCTCCCTGTTTGGACGGTATGTGTCTATCGGTGTGGTGGAGGAGTTGATCCGCGGAAACCTGGATGTGGATCTGGCGGGCCGCCATCAGGAATTGACCATTCTGTTTTCCGATCTTCGGGATTTCACCAATACCTCCGAACGGCTCGGGGCTCGCGGGACGGGATCGCTCCTCAACCACTATTTCTCTAATATGGTGCCGATCGTGTTTCGGCATCGGGGCACGTTGGACAAACTCATGGGCGATGCCATTATGGCTTTTTTCGGCGCGCCTGTGGAAATAGCGGATCATCCGATCAAAGCGGCCGAAGCGGCCGTTCACATGCTGGATCAACTCAGAAAGATGCGAACGCAAGCCGCCGTGGAAGGCACTGCCGATCTCAAACTCGGCATCGGCATCAATACCGGCGTGGTCACGGTAGGGAACCTGGGCAGCAATGATTTCATGGATTATACCGTGATCGGGGATGCGGTGAATCTCGCCTCCCGGCTGGAGGGTCTGAACAAAATTTACGGCACCGAGATCATCGTCAGTGAATTCACCGCCGCCCGCCTGGATGATCGGTTTTTCCTTCGGGAACTGGATCGGGTGCGGGTAAAGGGG
>CAZNLT010000215.1:5263-9029 GCA_964573705.1 uncultured Desulfobacterales bacterium | reverse complement strand
ATGGTGGGCCGTGAAGGAATCGAACCTTCAACCTACTGATTAAGAGTCAGGTGCTCTGCCTAGTTGAGCTAACGGCCCCTTGCAAACAAATATAATGGCTATCAATTTTGGCCGGTGGTGTCAACAAAAAAATCAGCCGATAACGGTGCTGTTTTCAGGGAGCAGCCCCGGCGCTATTCGGGCCACTGCTTGTTCTTCTGACGGCGGGACTGCTTTCGTTCCTTGTCCCGGACCACATCCTTTTTTTTCAGCCGCTGCTGTTTTCGCTTTTTCTGTTCCGGGTCCAGGTCGTCGGCATCCAGGAAAAAACTGCCGGGCGTTCGGTCCTGGGGCTTGGCTTTGGGCTTTTCCTTCTTTTTGGATCTGAGGTCTTCTTTTGTATCCGGGGGCAGGGGCGGCGCAGTGAAACTGCCCACCGGCAGATAGGGCGCCAGATAGATCGATTCGCCAAACTGCTGAAACAGCACCCCGAGATCCACGGCCCCCTGAACATGAACGGTCAGCAGAATCGGTGCGGAGTCGATGCGGTGTCCCATCCGTTCCGCCAGTTCGGGTTCAGTGGTCAGCACCACATGTTCCCTCTCTCCCATCGGGGCAACCCCCCGATCCACCACCACCGGGTGGGCTTTTTTTCGCGCGCAGGTATACAAAAGCTTGGGAAAGGTCTCCGCCGCTTTGCGCACCGGAAGACGACTCCGGTCGGCGGCCCGAATCCGGTTGTCATCCACCTCGACGGGCGGATCGGGAATACTGATCAGCACCTCGTCGATGCCGGCCCGGCGCACATGCCGCCATCCCTCTTCCTCTCCCAGGGCCTTCAGGAGTTCCTTTATTTTGACATATCCGTCCGGGTCCGGCACCAGACCGAATTCATCCGGTCTTCGGCCCAGGACGTAATCCAGGAATTTTGCCAATGTTTCAGGAGATTTTTGATGTCCCATTCATTTTTCCTCGAAGCGAAATGCGTGTCAGATACCCTGTTTGCAAAAGGTTTTTTCCGATCAATAGTCATTCGCACTGTCCGGCGGTGCGAATCCGATAGGGAAGTCAAGCGGCATCCGGTCTCAGCACCAGCACGAAGAGATCCCCCCGGTGCTTCAGGTGGCCGGCCGCGATCTCGGCGTATTCTCCGCTGCCCCAGAAGATATCGGCCCGGCCCGGCCCCTTGATGGCGCCGCCGGTATCCTGGTTCAGGACAAACCGTGAAAAAGGGGTCCAGTCCAGAATAACACCGGGCCGTTCCGGATCGATCACCGGTTTTTGGGCCCGAATGAAAGACAGGGCGGTCATGGGGAAGATCCCCCGGTCCACGGCCATGGACCGCCCCGGCGTCAGCTTTACGTTCAAGGCGCCCAGGGGCCCCTCTTCTTCGATACTGAAAAAAATATAGCTGGGATTGTGATAGAGCACCCGGTCGACCTCTTGGGGATGGTTCCGCAGATAGGATTTGATCTTCTGCATGGACATCTCCTTCCGGGAGACCTTGTCTTCTTCGATCAGGAGTTGGCCGATGCTGCGGTAGGGCCGACCGTTTTTGGAATGGTAGTGGACATTGATGGTCGACCCGTCGGGAAAGGCGATTTTGCCCGATCCCTGAATGTGAAGAAAAAAGAGGTCCACCGGATTATCCACCCAGGCCAGTTCCGGGGCCTTGCCGATCAGGGCCTGATCCCGATCGATATCGGCCCGGTCATAATAGGGCACAAAGGTGTTGCCGTCGACCCGGCCGATGATCTTCTCCCCTTTGAATTTGGATGAAAACCGGGAAAGATCCACCACCGCCAGGTCTTCGGGGGGCCCGTAGACCGGATAGCGGTACGCCGGGCCCTTGAAACGGCTTCCCTGCAGCAGGGGCTCGAAATAGCCGGTAAAGAGGACCTGTTCGGTTTTCTCTTCCCCCGCCGATCGGTAGACCTGATAATAGGCCCGAATGAAGCCTTTCAGAACACCGGGATCGGGGCGGGTTGCGATAAAATCCCGAAACCGCTCCAGGGAGCGGATCATATGGGCGGCGTCATAGGTGTCTTCGCCGACCGTGAAGGTTCGGGTCGAAGGGATTCGGCCCAGGTATTCCAGGCTTCGGGCGATGGACGCCGCCAGCCCCTCATAATCGAGGTCGTCGATAAATTCGGGATAGGCCCCCGGGGAGAGCTTGACCAGCGGCAGTTCAGGTTTGGGCGGGGTGGCACACCCGAAAACGAATAGGCACAGCAGACAGGCCGCAAGGGCCGGTTTGAGGAATAGGTTCATGGATTCAGTGTATTCAGGAATGGGGCGTATCGCCGTAAAAATTGTCACAATTCTCGAAAGAAACCGCCGTCAGGGGGTGCCGGACCGTTTGAACGGCCCGCTTTTGCCTCCCGATTTTTCCAGAAGGCGAATCTCGGAGATGACCATCTCCTTGTCGGAGGCCTTGCACATATCGTAAATGGTCAGGGCGGCCACCGAGACGGCGGAGAGCGCTTCCATTTCCACACCGGTCTGATCGATGATCTTGGCCCGGGCCTCGATCCGTATCGAATGGGTCGCCTCCTCCGGAAAAAAATCGATCTGGACATGGGTGAGATTCAGGGGGTGGCACATGGGGATGAGGTCGGCCGTCCGTTTGGCCCCCATGATCCCGGCGATGCGGGCGGTTTCCAGAACATTGCCTTTTTGAAGCCGGTTGTCCCGAATCTTCATAAAAGTATCCGGGTTCATGAATATCCGGCCTTCCGCCAGGGCGACCCGCAGGGTGGGCTGCTTATCGGAGACGTCCACCATCCGGACCCGGCCGTCGGCGTCGATATGGGTGAATGTGGACATCTCAGCCCTCGAAAAACTCGGTTTTGGCGGTTACCGAAGATTTGACCGCATTGAGGGTGTCCGACAGACACGCGATCACGTTCTCCCGAATATCCCCGGCCACCGCCAGCAGCATGACATCGTCGCCCACCCGAAGGTCCCGGCCGTCATCGATCTCGATTTGGATGTCGATGATCCCCGGCCGCCGGCGCTGCTCCGCCAGAACTTCCGCCAGCCGGTCATAGTCCGCGGCCACCCGCAATCCGGTCACCGGTCGGCCGTCCCGGGAGGTGTTTCGAACCACGCCGTTGTGGTACAGCACCATCCCCACTTGATCGTAATCGGGATGTCGTTTGATGCGCTCCAGCATCCTTGTCATGTCCATGATCCGTCTCCTTTGGCACAAATAGAATGGCTATTACCGAATCTGCCGGGCTTTGTCCAGATCTTCCGGGGTGTTGATGTTAAAAAACGAAATCCGTTCCGGATCACACGCCGTGAGCACCTTTTGGGAAACGGTCCGAACCCGCAGTTTCTTGAACATCCGTCGAATCTGAAAATTTTCCCGCCGCAGATTCCGTTCGGCCGGGACCAGGCATTTTTTGGAGTAGACCGCACACAGCGGCTCGATGCCGGTCTCGGTTTCCGGGATGACCACATCGATGCCGGGCTCGATCCGCTCCAGAATCGCCTCGATCACCTCCCGCTTCACAAAGGGGGCATCACAGGCCGCAAAAAAGGCATAGGGGCGGGTGGCCGTAAACAGGCCCGCATGAATGCCGGTGAGCGAACTGCGTACATCAAAAAGGTCGGCGGTGATGACCAAATCCCTGTCCAGGTAGGTTTCAGGGTCGTTGGCGACCAGAATGATCTCTTCAAACAGGCCCTCGAAAAGCGACAGCAGCCGATCCAGAATGGTCTTTCCGCCGATATCGAGAAGGGCCTTGTTTCGCCCGCCGAGGCGGGTACTCAACCCGCCTGC
>CAZNLT010000215.1:0-5163 GCA_964573705.1 uncultured Desulfobacterales bacterium | reverse complement strand
CGATATCGAGAAGGGCCTTGTTTCGCCCGCCGAGGCGGGTACTCAACCCGCCTGCCAGAATGACGCCTGAACAGAAATGATGCATAATAACCGATCTGTTTTCTTAAATCCCGTGCAGTCATATACCCTAAAACCGACTAAACATAAGCAAAGCAAGGGCTGAAATCAAGGTGATAGGACAGCCGGATCTTGACCAGGGGTTGGAGGCGCTTACTTTTACTGGGAGACTCAAACAACGGAACAACTGGAAAAGGAGATAACCGATGGGGGTAACGGAACACCGTCGCCAGGCGATTCAAGGGCTGAAAATCGGCATTATCACCATGTCCACGACGCGGACCCTGGCGGAAGACGAAAGCGGCCAGTGGATGGCCGAAAAGGCGGGGGAAGAAGGCCACACGGTCGTCGCCCACCGGGTGATTCCGGACGAAGCGGATATCATTCAGGAGACGGTGAAGGAAACGATCCAGGCCTTTTCACCCCGGGTGCTTTTGATGAACGGAGGGACCGGGGCCAGCCCCAAGGATGTCACCATTGAAGCGGTCAAGCCTTTGTTTCAGAAGGAATTGACCGGCTTCGGCATCCTGTTCGCTCAGCTGAGCTATGTGGAAATCGGTTCGGCGGCCATTCTGTCCCGGGCCACGGCCGGGGTGATCGGCAACACGGCGGTGTTCTGCATGCCCGGCAGCATCAAGGCCTGCCGACTGGCCTGCCGGGAGCTGATCTTTCCGGACCTGGGCCACCTGGCCAGACACCTTCAGGAGGGGTAAACGGTTCGGATTCCGGCGGATTCCGGTTTACCACTCGTAGGGGAGTTTTCCATGCAGGGTGATCTTCTTTTTTCGAATGGATATATACCCCTCATCGGAAAGCTCCTTCAATACGCGGCTCACCATCTCCCGGGAGGCCCCGACCATATTGGCGATCTCCTGATGGGTCAGCTTGTCCTCGATCATGGTTTTGTCGTCCCGGGTCACCGAGAGCTGGGTCAGCAGCCGGGCCACCCGGCCGTAGACATTCATCAGGGCCAGGCTTTCGATCTTCTTGTTGGCCTCCCGCAGCCGTTTCAAAAGCCCCTTTAATACATTGATGATGATGTCCGGATTGGTCTCCACGAAACTTTCGAAATCCTTTTTGGAGATGATGAGCAGCTGAGTCGGCTCCTTGGTCATGACGAAAGCCGAGCGGGGTTCCCCGTCCATCAGGGCCATTTCACCGAAGTATTCCCCTTCCCCGAGAATAGAGAGGATCACCTCCCGGCCTTCTTCATCATTGATCCCCACATTGACCTTCCCGCGGAGGACCACATAAAAGGAATCGGACTGGTCCCCCTCACTGAACAGGATCGTGTTTTTGGGGAAGGTCTTTACTACGGCGACCTTTTCCAGTTTCTCAAGTTCCGCATCGTTCAACCCGGAAAATATCGGAATTTCATTTAACATCGTATCTATTCCTTGGGTAAAGAGTCCTGCTTCAGGGGTTGATCGGCTTCGGGTTCCGCCGATTCAACGCCGGCCGGCGCATGGGCGGCCTTGATGGTGTGCAGTATGAAAATGTCGGACAGCCGATTCATCATTCAGGGTCTGCGGCAAAACCTCACGGAAAAACACCGCAATTTGTCACGATTACAACAGAAAAATCATCACAAAGTCAACCCGAAAGAGATCACGGACCTGTTTTACCATCCGGTGTATACCGATTTTCGGATTTTCCCCATCGGATTTTGCGCCGATGACGCAAAGCGGTCACCCGACAGAAAGGAAAAAGGTATCAATGAACAACAGGCCAACCCACAATGCAAAATCATTCCTGCGCATTCTCTTGTATAGCATCCCTCTACTCATCTGCCTCACCGGCGCCGCCTCGGCCCGCACCCTGACCCTGGCCTGGGACCCGAGCGAGGACCCTTCCGTAGATCGGTATGTCGTCTACTGGGGCATCCGGTCCGGCGACTATTCACAAACCAGCGATGCGAAGGGGCATCTCATTCCGGCCGGCGCCACCACGTACAAGGTCACCGATCTGTCCGGCAGCCGCCCCTATTTTTTCGCGGTCAAGGCCGTCAGTGACCGGGGGCTTTCCAGCGATTTTTCCGATGAGGCGGCCCTGCCCGCCATTGCCGGGCTTAAAAATGATTTCAGATTAGCCGTGAGCCGGCATGAAACCTTTTATCTGTCCGGCGTGGCAGCAGCCAATAAACCGGTGGAGGTCTATAACGGCCGCATCCGGATCGGGTCCACCGCAGCCGGGCCGGACGGCGCCTGGTCCCTGGCTGTAAACAGCTCTATCCTCGGCGAAGGGCCGGTCCAATTAACGGCCTCATCCACCGGGGCCGAATCGGAACAGATCATGGGCCATGTCCAAGTGACCAGCACGCCCACTCCCGGAGACCTCGACTACCTCAACGGGGTGGATTTGGCGGACGCCGTCATCGCCCTCAAGGTGGTCGGCGGTATTCCCATGCCGGTCTCTACCGACCGTGACGCCACCGGAGACCGGCGGATCGGCATCCCCGATGCGATTTTTATTCTTCAGACGGTCTCCGGGTTGCGGGGCGCCTGAGTTTTACCGCCGGGGCGGATCGGCCTCCCGGGTCACCGCCCCCCGGTCTTCGCTCAGCACCAGCAGGGCGAAGCGCTGCACCCGATCCGGTTCATCGGTGCTGAGCGAAGCGTAATCGAACCGCCCCCGAAGATCGGTATATCCATCCTTGTAAAACGATATCTGGCCATCCTTCATTCGGGCGTAGACTTTGACATAAACCGCGGGCAGCGGTTTTCCGTGATCGGTGTCGGCGACATTCAGATAGCCGTAGTTGTCCATCACCTGTACATTCAGCGAATTGGCATAATAGACGGCGGTCTCCCGGATTCCCGCTCCGATCACCTCGATCATCAGGTTCCGGTTATGATATTCCCCGGGAAGATCCAGGCGAAGCCGGTTTTGAGCTTCGGGCAGGGTCACCGCATTCGAGCGATCGGGCCGGACAAAGGCGAAACGGCCGGTCTGCTGCCGGACAAAGGGATTCCGGGAAAAGAGCAGTTCAATATCCATGGGATAATAACGAACGGTGCAGGCCTCGAGATTCCGGTAACTGAGGAGGATCGATTCGGCCTCCACCTGAAGGGTCAACGAGGGTTCCGTGGCGGCCAGCGCCCCCGTCCGCTGGTCCCGGTCCCGCCCGTCCACCACCGCAGCGGATGATCCGGCCACCTCGTCCAGCTGGGACACCGCTGTGCGAAAGAGATCCCGCCATCGGTTCACCGGGTAGGCGACATACGCCTCGGCGATTCGGCGGGCCGTGTCCATCTCCCCCCGGTAAAAGGCCAGATAGGCGCTCAAATAATCGTACTGAATGCGGCTTTTCACCTGTTCCGAATCGATCCGTTCGAAAAAATCGAGGGCCTCGGCCACCCGGTCCTGAAGCAGGAGGTAATAGGTCGCCGCCATTCGGTCCTCGGTATCGATGCCGGGTTTATAGCTCAATTGCGTGAGAAACCGGATATATTGTTGGTAGAACCGGTCGTTGAGAATCCTGGGCCGGTCCCCCAGCGGATGGGTGCGGGCATTGACCAGGGGTTTGTACTCCCGATGCTCGTAGAATCGCCGTTCCACCGGGTCCACCGTCAACAGGGGGGATTCGATGAAGGGGCCGCAGCGGTGAACAAAATCCGACCGGCCCAGGTATTCGGTCATGGTCACCGGATCTTGGTGGTAGATGCCGTAGGACCAGAGGGTGGGATCATATACCAGCCGGGACCGCAGCACGGACAAAACCCGGTCGAAAAAGAGCCGATTTTTCATTCGAAAGGCGATTTTTTCGAGGTCCAGGCGCTCGAGATTGTGCTCTCGAAGAAAATCCAATACCGCTTCCGGCGTACCGTTTTGAGAGATATAAGCCCAGGATTCGGTATCCTGCCGGGAAGGTGAGGCGACGACATGAAACGCCATGGGACCCCCGCCGGCCACCACCGCCTCTTGTTTGGCCACCTGCACCGGGTAGATGCCGAACCGGCCGGTCTCGGGAAAATAGAAGTGGTATTCCAGGGTCCGGGTGCTGTAAGGGTCGATGGACAGGGGCAGGCTTCGGGAATAAAACCCGCCGTTGACCGGCACGGCCCCGGCCGGAATCTGCGCGAGCAGGGTCAGCTTCCGCCGGGCGGAGGTGGGATTGCTCACCACCACCTGGCATCCGTATGGGGTCCCCACCAGGAATTCATCCTGAATGAATTTGTCGATCCGTTCGTTCTCCACAAACCGGTACCGGTCATCCGGACGAAAGAAGTTCTGGCTGGCCAGAATGGGCGCTTCGTTTTCGGCCGACGGGGCCGGTCGAATCTCTTTATGGAAGACGATGAGCGGGCTCTCCGCTGTCAGCTGAAAAGCGGTTTCCCGGGCCTCTACCCCATGCTCCCCGGCCTCAAACGGCAGATCCAGAACCGCAAGCGCCAGCATCATCTCCGGAAAATTCCGGTGGGCATAGGGGAAATGGGCGGAGAAAAAGGGAGCGGCCGGGTCGCTGTCGGCAAAATCCCGCCAAAAGGCATTGAGGGTGATCAGGTCCCCATCCTGTTCCTCGATCGGCAGATGATAATAATTATTTTCGACCCATTCCCGGGTCTTGTCCAGGGCCTGGTACAGGGGCCGCATCTCTTTTCGAAGCCGAACCGTATCCCTTTTCTGCTTGAACATGCGACCGGCGGGCGGGGCCGCGCTTTCCAATACCATCTTCGCTTCCGGTTCAGGAGCCGAATCATAGGCCCGTTCGCTCTCGATCGACTCCTCCAAGGCCTGGGCGATTCCCGAATGGGCGACCGGTTCTTCCGCCCCAATCTCCGATATGGATGCCCCCAGTTCGTCCACACTGAACCGGTCGGCCTCCAGGGCGCTTCCCTTGAGGGCGGTGTCGAAAAGGGTATTGAAGGCGTCCGGATCGGGCGGTAGGAGGTCGAAGCGGTCCTTCACCCATCGCTGTATCCGATCCCGGCCCCGGAAGGTGGCCCGATAACGCAGGATCTTTTCCACGATATTGAGCCGGGAAAAGGCCCACGGTTCCTGGTACCCGGTGAGGTCCGCCCCGAGCAGCCAATCATCCATGAAGGTTTTGTCCTTCTTGTTTTCGAGATAGGGCTTGACCACGGTCTTGAAAAAAGAAGGGTCTTT
>CAZNLT010000214.1:0-9035 GCA_964573705.1 uncultured Desulfobacterales bacterium | reverse complement strand
ACGGAGATACGGGTCAGATCATGGGCGTTGCAATCCGTGCCCAAACCACCGTCACTTTCGGTCTTCCCAAAATCGGAAACATGCTCTTTCCCGGGTATGACCGGTGCGGAAAATTGTATGTCACTCATATTTCGTTTCCTCCCGCCCTGTACCGGGCGGACACCCTCAACATTGCCCTCAATGATCCGCCGGAACTGCCGAAACGGAATCCGTCCGGGCACAAAGGCAGTTTCGGTGAAGCCCTGTTTATTGCCGGTGCGGCCAGTTATTACGGGGCGCCTTTCTTCGCAGCCCTGTCTTTTTTGAAAGCGGGCGGCGGGTATGCGCGACTGGCGGCGCCCGAGAGCATGACGCCTTACCTTGCCAACAAAGGAAGTGAAATCGTATTTGTTCCTCAATCGGAAACCCCTACAGGCAGCATCTCCCTTGACAATAAGGAAGCGCTTGTAAAATCGGCCAATCAAATGGACATGGTCGTTCTGGGGCCGGGAATTTCGCTCGATGATGAAACCCAAAAACTGGCCCGGGAGTTATCCGCCGCGATCGAAGTTCCGCTGTTAATCGACGGCGACGGCATTACGGCGCTGTGGGAAAACCTGGACATCCTTAAACAAAGAAAAGCACCCACCGTTCTGACCCCTCATCCGGGGGAAATGTCCAGAATAACTGGAAAAAGCGTAAAGGAGATTCTGGAAGACAGCATTTCGATTTTGCAAAAAACCGCCGCCGAATTAAATTCAATAGTGATTCTGAAGGGCGCTCATACCCTGATCGGTTTGCCGGGCCGGAAAGTGTTCATCAACATGAGCGGCAACCCGGGCATGGGTACCGCCGGTTCCGGAGACGTGCTGACCGGCACGATCGCCGCCATGCATGGAATGGGATTATCGGTCGAGGACGCCGTCAAAAAAGGGGTGTTTCTTCACGGATTGGCCGGAGATTTGGCCGCCGATCACATCGGGGAGGACGGAATCACCGCCGCGGACATCCTGAACCATATCCCTTCGGCCGTAAAAGCCGATCGGCGGGGGCTTCCTCAGAAAATTGCAGAGCGTTACCGAATTCCGGTAATCCTCTAATATCCCGGGGTGGCCGAAACGGTGATCATGGCCTTAAAAATGAGGAAGGGTGCGGATATCGCCCCAATTCGGCATCGGTTCAATAGAAAACCTCGGTATAGACGCGGGAGCCGGAAAAAGCATCGTCCACCAGGAAAGTGACATCCCGGATCATCTCCCGTTTTCCGCAGAGATAAAAATCATGAGGCCGCCTTTCAAGGACCGTTTCCACGTAATCGGTCACTTTGCCCTGGAATAGGTCGCTCTTCGCTTCGCCAGAAGACCGGGACACACAGGGAACATAGATGCGGGCGGCGTTTCTGAACAGATTCTGATAGTATAGATCCGGTGGGTGCTTGACGCCGTGAAGAAGAATGTACCCCGCGATGCCTGACCGGGTCATGGAGGCGAAAGGGGCGACACCGGTTCCGGTGGCCACAAAAACCAAAGGGCGGGTGGACGGACGGTACACGAAATACCCGTGCGGCCCTGAAAATCGGAATCGGGTGCCGATCTCCGCCGAAGATAATACCGAAGAAAAATTCCCGGTCCGGGTATCTCGGACGCACAACTCGATGACTTTCTGGTCGGGAGCCGTGGTAATTGAGTAATCCCTTTTCAAGTCTTGGTTTTTAAATCGAATAAACTGCCCCGGGGTAAAAGAAAAACCGGGCGGATAAGAAAACCGGAGTTCACAGGTATCCGCAGACAGATTTCTTCTGCCCAGCAATCCCGTAGCATATTCTTGAATCTTTTCTGAATTCATCGACTAATACGTTACGGCTTCCAGAGGATATCCGAGTGGTCGGACAGGTAATTGCAGTATCGTGCCAGAACAAACAGGTAGTCCGAAAGCCGGTTCATGTAAGCCAGCACCATCCAATAATCGCTGCCATGACCCTGGTCGGCAAACGAATCCACCAAACCGATGACATGCCGCTCCGCTCTTCGGCACACGGTCCTTGCGATATGCACCCATGCAGCGGACATGTCTCCTCCGGGCAAAATAAAGCCCCGCAAAGGAGGCAGATCCGTATCCATTCGATCCATGTCTGCTTCCAAGGTTCGAATGGTGCTTTCTTCAATTTTCTCCAATTCGGCAAAAGCGGGGGCATCGGGGGATGTCGACAACAGAGCACCCACCTTCATGAGATCGGATTGGATGCGGCGTATTTCGCTATCGATCTGTGGATGTTTGCCCGCCAAAGAAGCCGTCACCCCTCCCAGAAGGGAGCACAATTCATCGATATCGCCGTAGGCTTCGACTCGGTCGTGGTTTTTGGCAATCCGTTCACCGCTGAAAAGACTTGTTTTTCCGCGATCTCCTCCGCCGGTATATATTTTCATGCATTCTCCTGTTATTAATCAAACAGAATAGGATCCATAGAAATCAGCACCGCTTCAGTTGAAGATCTGCCTTTTACACGATTTCGAATATTATCCTACAAATTATGTTGCTGAAGATAATCCTTGCTATAGAGAATTTTCCATGGTTCAAATCTAAATTGGAAACGATATCAGGTCAATTCATAAAAAAATTTTTAAGGTATATTTCCAAGTACATAGAGATTTGACAGCCTTCCCGAATCAGTTCATAGCGTGGTGTCAAAAAATGTTAATAAATCTATATCCAATTCTTCCAAACGGCACATTCCTTGCTTGTCTAAATAGGAAAGAACCGATGATGTCAGCAAAACAAAGCAGCCCATGGCATACGTTAGCGTGAAAGGCTTTATATGCAAGTCACTTCTTATTCAATAAAAGAATTTAAGCAATGCCCCTTCTGCGGTAGAATTTGGATGTCTATCGGCACTTTTTCTGAAAACCACTATGCAGTTCAATGTTTGTGCGGTGCTACCGGTCCTAAGGAAAAGAGTCGTGCAAAGGCGGTTCGGGCATGGAATCTGAGAGACCAGCACCTGTTCTGGAATCCTTTCCGGCTCTCCATTCGCTTTCCGGATAACTCCAACACAGTCGATTTTAAGGGGCGGCTCGAATCTTTCGACTTGGCGACCATCCTCCAAATGTTAGCCTCCAAAGAAAAAACCGGAATCCTCCAACTATCCAAAGGTCATTTTAAAAGCGCCATCTGCTTAAAAAATGGGAATATCCTTGCTGCCAGCGATAGCAATGGTCTCAGGTTGGGCCAAATTCTGCTGAACAGCGGGATGATTTCTCATCATCGCTTGAGAGAAACGTTGCAAAAGGCGAAAGAATCAGGAAAAATGTTTGGTGAAGTCCTCCTTTCTATGAACTATATCGACGAAAATACATTGAAGGATGTCATCCAGCAACAGGTGCAAGAAGCTGTATTGGAATTATTTTTCTGGAAAGAAGGTCGATTTGAATATCGGGATTGCCTGATCGAATTTGATGAGAGAGGTATGAAGGAGATAAATACCCTCGAAATCATAATGGAATCGGCCAGACGGATGGACGAGTGGAATGAATTAAAGCAACGCAAGGAATCCACCGCCCCCTCCCCGCCTTCGCCCGTTCCTTTTCGCCTGAAACCACCCAGGCAAAAGTCCTGATTTATTATTTCTCGAACTTATTGATGAATCCGCTTTCGAAGTCGATCCGCCATCTTTTCATCCCGATAACAGACCACGGTCGCGGGTGAGCGCCGGAACAGTTTGGATGCCACCGAGCCGACCAGGACATGCTCCAGATTGGTGGCGCCATTAGGGCCCATCACCACCATATCGACTTCCTCATCCACAATAATCCGCAACAGTTGATCGATGGGATTTCCCACCTCGATGAGAGTTCGCACCTTTTGATCTTCCAGTGCGGCCTTCTGGATAATATATGAGAGATATTTCTCTCTTTCAGAACGGATCCCCGAGACATAATGTTCACCGTCCACATCATACCCCATCGATGAGATCCTTTGGGCGTCCACATCTCGGGAATTGATGATATTGGCGAGCACCAGTCGGGCCTCCAATGCTTTGGCCAGTTTGCCGGCATAAGATACCAGGCCCTGCGTAAATTCAACCGGTCCCAGTGCCACCGGCGCCAAAATCTTGCGTATCTCTTCCATGAATATCCTCTCTTAGGTCCGTTGAATTTAGGTCGGTGAAACCGCAACCTCCCCCGGCTTCGGAATCCGCGGACGCTGCAAGATATACAGCAAACCGTATATGGCCAGCCCGATCGGATAGGTCCAGTACCGCTGGTCATGGGGCAGGCCGATCCAGGCGGCAACGGCATCGGGCCGCAACAGAATAAAGGTGACGCATAAAAACAGGGGAACCTCATAGTACCGGTTTCGTGCCAGAAACCATCCCTGGGTCGCCGAGGCAAAGGCGAAGTTTCCGATACAAGCCATAAGGAAGATCAAAATTCCCTGAGGCCAGCTATAGATATCATGAAGGATCAGGTCGGTGTTGAAAATGAACATGAAGGGAAGAATGGCGGTTCGAATATCATACATGAATCCCTGCAGACCGGTAGCGATGGGCGGAGACTTGGCGATGGCCGCCGCCGCATAGGCGGCCAGGCCGACCGGCGGGGTATCATCGGCAAGAATCCCGAAATAAAAGCAGAAAAGATGGGCCGCCATGAGAGGGACGATAAAATCCTGAAAAGCGCCGATGGTGACGATCGCCGGTGCGGTCAGGGAAGCCATGACGATGTAGGTCGCGGTGGTGGGCAGGCCCATACCGATGATGAGACTCGCAATGGCGGTGATCAGCAGCATTAAAAAAATGTTGCCCATGGAAATGGTATCGATCACCTGTGTGATCAGCCCGCCCAGTCCCAATGCCACCACTCCAACGATAATGCCGGCCGCCGCCGTGGCCAATGCCACGGCCACCATGTTTCGACCGCCGGCGGCCAGAGCCGAAAATATCATGACGATGCTTTTCTTGAATGCCGGACCGATCGGGTCCTTGTTGAGGTAGGCCTTGATGGGTTCCTGAACGAACATGATCACCAGCATGACGCAAATGGCATAGAAAGCGGCCAATTCGGGCGAGTGGCGGACCACCACCAATTCATACAGCAGAAACAGAAGGGGAAGGATATAGTGGATGCCGCCCAGAAAGGTTTTAAAAAAAGGCGGCAGTTCACTCCTGGGCATGCCCCTCAAACCGAGTTTCGAGGCTTCAATGTGGGAAATAAAAAAGAGCGCGGCATAGGAGGCAAAAGCGGGAATCGCAGCCGCCTTAATGACGGCGACATAGGGGACGTTGACATATTCGGCGATAATAAAGGCGGCCGCGCCCATAATGGGCGGTGCCAGCTGCCCGTCGGTACTCGCGGCAACCTCGATGGCGGCGGCCTTGGTGGCCGGGTATCCTACATTTTTCATCAGCGGAATGGTAAAGGTGCCGGTGGTGACGATATTGGCGATACTCGACCCGGAAACCATCCCGGTGAGACCGCTCCCCATGATGGCGGCTTTGGCGGGCCCGCCCTTGAAACCGCCCAGCAGGGACAGGGCCAGCTGTATAAAATAGAAGCCCGCACCGGCCCGGTCCAGCATGGCGCCGAACAGGACGAAGAGAAAAACGATGGTGGCCGAGACATCCAGCGGAATACCATAAATGCCTTCGGTGGACATGGTCATCTGCCCCACGAACCGGTTCAAGGAAATCCCCTTGAAGGCGATGAGATCCGGCATGTAGGGACCCAGAAAGGAATAGGCGCAGAAAGCGATGGCAATGATCGGCAATGCGGGACCGATCACCCGCCGGGCCGCCTCCAGCAGCAGAACCACCAGGAGCACACCGATCACGACATCGCGCAAAATGGGATCCCCGTACCGAAAGGTCAATCCCTCATAATCGATGGCGATATAGAGGGCGGAAAAAGCGGCAATGATGCCGATGATAAAATCGATGATCGGTATGCGGGTTTTGGTGGACAGAAAATCGAGCCCGAATATGGGTTTCTTAAAAACCGGGTAATTCAGGTAGACGATCAACAGCGCGAACCCCAAATGAATGGCCCGGATAAACGTGGAATCCAGGATCAGCCAACTGGCGATGGATAATTGAAAAAGGCTCCAGCAAACCGCAATGGTCGGGATTATGTATTTGGTAAATCCGGAAGGACGTCGCCCCAATCCCTCCTCTTTTTCGGCCATTCGTTTCGCTATATCCGATCCGTTGTCGGTGTCTGTTTTTTCAGTGCCGCCCATATCTTACCTTTCAAAAGCAAAGCGAAGCAGAGGATTTTGTGCCATAGCCGGATGCGGGATGAACAGGAGAAGGCGGCGGGCGGGCACGCCCGCCGCCGGAAGGAAACGGTCGTCGATCCGGTCTATTTTTTCAGACCGGCCTCTTTATAATATTTCATCGCACCTTCGTGAATCGGTGCGGAAAGCCCTTCAAGCATTCCCTCTTTGGTCAGCACCTGATAGGCAGGATGCAGCTTTTTGAATTCCTCGAAATTATCAAAGACCTCTTTGGTGATGGCATACACCACCTCATCGGGCACCTTGGTGGAGGTAACGAAAGTGGCTTTCACACCGAATGTAGGGATGTCTCTGTCATTTTCGGCGCCTGGATATAATTCGATGGGAACAATCGATTTCGCATAATAGGGTTTGGCTTTGATCAGCGAATCTATTCCAGGAGTGTCGATGGGAACGAAACGGACTTTAGTTGCCCCGGCGGTGGCTTCCTTGAAGGCACCGCTGGGATGGCCCACGGTATAAAAGAAAGCATCCAGCCTTCCATCCTGCAGGAGACCCGGGGCTTCAGCCGCTTTGACGCCTTCTGCCTGAAGGTCGGTCTCGTAGTTGAGCCCCACGGCTTCCAGCGCATCGATGGAATTCTGGCGCTGACCGGAACCGGGGTTGCCGATATTCACGCGTTTGCCCTTCAGGTCTTTGATATCCTTGATGCCGGAATCCACCGAGGCAACCAGGGTTACCGATTCGGGGTGAATACTGAATACGGCTCGAAGGTCTTCCTGAACGCCCTTCTCTTTCCATTCGGCCAAACCATGAATGGCCTGGTATTGCCGGTCGGACTGAACCACACCGAACTCCAGGTCGCCGGCCATGATGGCGTTGACGTTAAAGACCGATCCGCCGGTGGACTCGACCGTGGCGCGGATGCCGTATTCTTTGCGCTTTTTGTTGACCATTTTGGCAATGGCGCCGCCGGTGGGATAATAGACGCCGGTGATCCCGCCTGTGCCGATGGTGACAAACTTCGTCTTTGCCTGAACCGGTGCCGGATTCATACCGAAAATCAATCCGAAACTCAAAAGAAATGCAAACAACAAAACCACATGCTTCTTCATCATTACCTCCTCTTCTTTTTCGAGTTAAATGCCAGCCCAATTCATAGGGGTGGAAAATAGATCCATACCTACCCGATCTAAAGTTGTATACATTCGATTCCAAAAAAAAATAAATGACCCACGAATCATTATAGACAGTTTATAATATCAAAACATCTTTTTTGAAGCAATATATTTTATAAGCCTTTGAAATTGAACATTTTTCACCACATAATGCCGGATGCCCACGATAGCCTTGAACGGACCGGTTTTTACCGCTATATAGAATTCATGGAGCCGATAATTTCTCCCCGGGTCAGTGTTATTATTCCAACTTACAACCGGGCTTGCATGGTGGGCGAGGCCATTGAATCGGTGCTGGACCAGAATTATTCATCCTTTGAATTGATCGTCATCGATGACGGGTCCACCGATCAAACGCCGGATCTGCTTCGGTCTTTCGGCCGTCGAATCATAGCGATTCGACAGGAAAACAAAGGGGTGAGCGCCGCCAGAAATCTGGGGATCTCTCATGCCTCGGGGGAATTGATCGCCTTTTTGGATTCGGATGATCTCTGGCTGCCGGGCAAACTTACCGCCCAGGTCGATTTTTTTCGCCGCAATCCGGCGTCTCTGATCTGCCAGACTCAGGAAATCTGGATTCGAAACGGCCGGCGGGTGAACCCGAAGCATCGGCATGAAAAGCGCTCCGGCATGATCTTCGAGCCGTCCCTGGCGCTTTGCCTGGTGAGCCCGTCGGCGGTCATTATGCGGCGACGCCTCTTCGATCGGGTCGGCCGGTTCGACGAAAACCTTCCGGCTTGCGAAGATTATGATCTCTGGCTGCGGATCGGCCGTCGGTTTCCCGTCCATCTCATCGATCGTCCTTTGGTTGTCAAACGAGGCGGGCATGACGATCAGCTCTCCAGGGCCCCGGGTCTGGACAAATTCCGCATCGCATCCCTTCAGAAGCTGATCGACAGCGGTACGCTTCATTCGGACCAGGAACAGGCCGCCCGCCGAATGCTGCAAAAAAAGTGTCGCATTTACGCAAACGGCTGCCGGAAAAGAAACCGGACCCCGGAAGCCGATTATTTTCAAGCCCTGGGGGCGCGATACGGGCCGGCCATCGGCGGGCGGGGATTAAATTCACCAAATGGAGGTTGAAATTCTCACGGCAACGGCATACAAGAGATGGTTGAATCGGCCGAAAACCGGTAATGGTCTGAAATGAAATGGATGATGGAACGGAGGTAATCGAATGGCCCATGCGGAGACAGCGGCCCCTTACGGCGGAACCCTGGTGAATCTTCTTGCGGATGAGGACCGCATTCCGCTGCTGAAGGAGATCGCCAACAGCCTGACCGATATCACCCTGAACGACCGGCAGATGTGCGATCTGGAAATGCTCGCCAGCGGCGCCTTCTCTCCGCTCACCGGGTTTATGGTCCAGTCGGATTATGAATCGGTTCTGGATCGCAGCCGACTTCAAAATGATGTGCTGTGGCCCTTACCGGTCTGCCTGGATGTATCCGCCCTCAAGGCCAAAAACCTGGAGGCCGGTCAATCGGCCGCCCTTCGGGACCCCGAGGGGTTTTTGCTGGCGGTGATGACCATAGAAGACATCTGGGAAGTCGATCGGGAAAAAGAAGCCGATCTGGTCTACGGCACCCTCGATTCCGCTCATCCCGGGGTTCAGTACCTGATGAAACAAACCGGCGATTACTATATCGG